>NZ_CP014750.1:923500-1231333 GCF_001592435.1 Thermococcus peptonophilus | reverse complement strand
ATCCATTGTTCTCACCTCATATTCTTCACTCTTCTCAGTACTAGATTGTATACCTTTTCGTAATCTTTCACAACTTCATCCCAAGTTCTTATCCTTTTACTAAACGGTCCCACTCTAACATCGCTGTTTAAGATTTTTAATATTAATTCCGCGACTTTCTTAGGATTAGGAGGATAATCAACACCAAAACATCCAGGTTCTGTTAAAAACTCCTTCAAGGCACTATGTTTTGTAACTATTACTGGAGTTCCAAGTGCAAGTGCTTCGGCAACAGTGATTCCATAGTTTTCATTCTTGGACAACAACAAAAATATATCTGCATTCTGAATTTCCTTAAAAAGTTCTGTTCTATCAACTACAAATGGTTTCCATACAATATATTGCATTATATTTAATTGCTTCGCTAATTTTAATAAACTTTGTTTATATGGACCTTCCCCAATAATCGTAAGTCTGACGTTCGCCATTTTATATTCATAAACAAGTTCATAGAGGGCTCGGAGTATGTATTGAACACCTTTTCGCTCCTGAAGATATCCAGAAAACAATAATGTAATTTCTTCCCTCTGAGGTTTCTTTTGAACATCAATCACATCCACCCCATGGGGGATCACACTAATTTCAATGTCCCCTGTATTGGGGATATCATAGAGCAAACTATCCTTTTCAAAATTAGACGCAACTATTAGATGATCTATTTTAGGAAAAATTAGTAAATTGCTTATCTTGTTGTATACTGACCACAGATACTCTCCTAGGAGCGTGGCATGTCCGAAGGGCATATAATGCGGAGAAAATATCACTGGAATTTTGGAAAAGTATTTCTTGACAACATAAACTATTTCAGGTGAGAACAAGGTATGGTATCCATGAACGTGAACAACATCTGGATCAAACTTTTTTATTAATTCTCTGACAACTCCGATATTTTTGATGCTAAATCCATAAAGGGATTCTCTGTATTTGTATCCCCTAATCAATGTAAAATTCTCTATCTTTTCTTCACTCATTTGCAGGCGATTATCCCAAGCTGGATTAAAAACAACAACCTCATGACTCCATTTAGAAAGCCATCTAGCAATTTCAAACACTACCTTATTTATCCCTCCCGGTGCAGTAGTTTCCATATAATTAATTAAAAGGAGCTTCATCCCTGCGCCCTCCTGATCAAAGCCCTAAACACCCTTTCATACTCCATCGCAACCCTCTCCCAGTTATACTGCCTCCGTATTCTCTTAATCTGCGTCTTCTTTATAAGCTTTAAATCAAACTCACCCCTCTCAAGCATCTCCATTTTATTGGCTAAATCCCCGGCATCTTTAAAGTATATCCCTCCTTCCTGCAGAACTTCCTTGTTGAACGGCACGTCATAAGCTAATATAGGTCTCTTGAAGAGCATCTGCTCAAGCAGGGAGGGATTTGTCCCCCCGACCTCGTAGGCGTGGATGTAGGCAAAGGCATTCTTTCTCAAGACTCCAAGAGCCTCCCGGTCATAAATTGGGTCAAGCAAAAGTATGTTCTCGTTGTTCTTGGCCAGCTTGAAGAGATATTTACTATATGGATCATTCTTGTTAAAGTTCCCGACGATGACAAGCTTCTTTGTTGAGTTTGCTTTTTTAAACCCCTCAATCTCCATGTGGATGTTGTTCTCGGCGACTATCCTCGCCACCGTGAGGTAATACCCAAAAGGTTCAAGACCGAACCTGCGGAGTATCCTTACCTCTTCCCACTTCGAGAGCCTTGAAGGCAGGAGCTCTCTTGCGCCGTAGGCAATGTAGACAACCCTTCTAGGTTTATGTCTCCTTTCTAAATTCTCTTTAATCCCGAGAGAATCTGCAACAACCACATCGGGCAACTTGCATGAAAGGTATTCCATGAGATACATATAGATCATTGTGGCCAGATAAACTGGGAATAGATGGAACGGTACAAACTGGATTCTCCTGACTAACCGTTTCCATTCAATCCCATCGGGGTTTATGAGAATTCGCTTTTTTGATAATCTTCCAAATATCGCCGCCAGAGCACCGTCGGGGGAGACATAATAAAGCACATCAACGTCGTTTGAGTGCTTTGAGAGAAGATACAGTGTTGCAATAACGTCGTTTATTGATGGTATTGTGACACTTTTGCCCTGGAGTGATGGGACATGGACCCTCACTATACCGTTGTATTCGTCTTCCAGAAACCCATCAGATTCGCAGGTAACATATACTTGAAACCCCTCTCTCACTAGGCGCCTAGAAAGTTCCTCAACAAATGTTTCAGTCCCACCGTACTTGCCGGGTATCCCCCTGGAGCCAATTAACGCAATTCTCACGCTGATTCGACCCTCCTTGCTCACTCCCTTACCATCCTCGCCAGCACGTTCAGCGTCAGCCCAGCAACAAAGAGCTGGATCCCAATTATCACGAAGATTCCCGCGCCTATGGCCTGGGTGAGGTAGACGTTTCCACCAGCATAGTACGGTTTCAGCGCCCAGTAGGCCAGGACTCCCGCAACTGCAAAGGATATAAGGCTCAAAACGCTGAACAGCAGCAGGGGTCTCCTGTACCCTATCAGCCCAACAATGGCGGCCAGCACTCCAAACCCGTGGCTCAGAGGGTTCTTCTTATGCTTATTTGGCACATCGTAGCGGACAGTTATCGGCACCTCTTTAATCCTCACGCCCTTCTCGGCCAGGTGCACCAGCATGTAGCTCTCCATGCTGTAGCCGTCACTGCTTATCTTCATCAGCTCGCCGAGGGCCTTCCTGTTTATCGCCCTGAAGCCCGACTGGGAGTCTGTAATCTTCAGCGTCCCGTTCAGGCTCACGTTCGTGGTGGTGTTCAGCACCCACAGCCCAAGCCTCCGGTAAAGGGGAATGTTCCCCTTAGCACCATTAAGATACCTCGACCCTATGACCAGATCCGCTTTATCATCCAAAATCGGCTTCAGCAGCAGGGGAATCTCGTCGGGATTGTGCTGACCATCGGCGTCAATGGTTACAACGGCATCGTAGCCATCTGAGAGGGCGTAGTCAAACCCCGTTTTTAACGCCGCACCCTTTCCCTTGTTAACTTCATGCCTAATAACAATGGCACCGGCATTCTGAGCAACCTGAGAAGTCCTATCTTTAGAGCCATCGTCCACTACCAGAACATCACCATACTTTTTAGCAAGAGCAACAACTGACCCAATCGTTAGTTCCTCATTGTAGGCAGGAATTATTATAAGCGTCCTCATACGTACGCCCCTCGTATTTTTTACCACGTAACTCCCGTTATTCTTCCAAGCGTAGTTTTGCCCGCAACACTCTTTTAAGTTTTTCGTGCTGAGATGAAACCTCTTCCCAAGTTTATAACCTGCTAAATAACATTCCATCACACCAATACCTGCAAACATGCTACGTCTTCAATACCTCATAAACCTTCCTCGCCACTATTCCGGCAAAGATCACCAGGAGGAAGTACGCGGACAGCTTTAACGAGTCCTTTACGTCCCTTGAGAGGTAGAACTCTCCCAGTTCAAGGGTTATCAGGATCCCTATCAGCGCGACGGTCAGAAAAATCTCAACGGAAGGGCTGAAAATGGCGGAGACAACGATCCAGACGGCAAAGAAAGTTATTAGGTTCTCCCTCATAGCCATCTCCCAACACCGCCGAGCCTCTTGAGGGTCAGCTTGAAGTAGTCCTTCACCCTCTCCACATCCTCCACGAGTATCAGCTCCCCTGAACCCACAGCAATTCCAAGGAGAACCGCGGAAACTGCCGGGTCGGCGTACGGGTTCTCGCAGATCGGCTTTACATAGACCTCGATCTTCTCTCCCTCCTCGAAGACCTCCGCACTGCCGAGACCGAGGGCGCTCAGGGCGGACGAAACAGCGGAGGCAGCATAGCCAATCCCCGTCCCGCTTAAGTCTTCGTCAATGTACTCAAAGACCCCCCTACCAGGAACGGGGCTTATCAAAAGCCCGGTCTCCTGCCGCGTCCCGGTCACTAGGACGGTACCCTCACCGAGCTTCCCCAGGGGGACGTGAAACTCCTCCGACGCTGGAATGAATATTCCACCCTCCGGCAGGTTCTCATACGGCGGGATAACGACGGCCTTACCCTTGAGCTCAAGATCCCTTACCAGGTTCGACAGGAAGGTGCAGCCGGGTTCAACGGCTAACTCAAGCGCGTCCCTGCTCACGTGCCCCCAGCCGGGCATGGGGAAAACGACGAGACCGAGGAGTATTGAGCCGATACCGAGGTTTACAAGGGCGGTTTCCCCTGACTGCCCACCGGTGTACCAGAGAAGAATCCCCAGTCCTATTAGGACGCTCCCGCTTATTCTGCCCATCGCAACACCGAGGGGGATAGACTTAAAAGAATTTTTATAGTTTATGGAAGCGAGCACCGATGAAAGGAACGACTGTTGCAGCACTGCTGATTGTTCTAATAATTGGCTCAAGCCCGTTCATAGCCGCCAGGGGAGTCCAAAAACCGGTTCCCCGCGACGAGTTTCTCTACACCTACTTCTCGCAAGTTCTGGAGAGGTTTGGAGACTCGCTTAAATACACCCTGAACGGCGATCCTTACGGCCTGACGCTAGCCAACACGACGCTGTATGAGCTCGACCTGCTGAGGGAGGAGATCATATACTACCAGAGCAGGGGCGTTAACGGAAAGGCCTCAGAGGTTCTGCCCCCTTTCTACAGCTTCTCTCGGAACTTAGTGATCCTGGACGAGCTTATGCTTGAGTACTACAACACGAGCGACCCGGCGCTGGTGGTCGGCATAAGGAACACGGCCAGGGACATGGAGAGCATCCTGCGGGAGATCGAGAACATAACGCTCCTCAACGGCGACGAGGTTTTGAGGTTTGACACCAGAAAGGTTGACTCCTACCTGAGGAGGGTAATCGAAACGGTAAGCTCCAGAAAACCCAGAATAACGAACTTAACCCTGAGCGTAACGGATAACCGGCCGATCCTCAACGAAACGGTCACTTTCTTTGGGGCAACGCCGGAGAACGGCACCCTGACGCTCATAATAGCGGGGGAGAACGTCACCATAGCGTACCTCGCGGATGCCTCAAACGGCTACTTCTCGGTTAAGCACACGTTCACCGAGCTCGGGAACTACACCGCCTACGCGGTCCAGGGCAACATGACCTCAAACAAGGTACACATTCAGGTTCGCAAAATACCCACTTCCTTCATAGTCACGGGAGAAACCTCAGCGGTTATAAACACCACACTGACTCTGAAGGCGAAGCTCGTTGACTACTACGGCAACGCCCTCGCTAACAGAACCGTTCTCGTTGATGGTGTGCCAATCATGACTGACGAGAACGGAACACTTTCCAGGGACTACTTCTCTCCGATCCCCGCTGTTATCACAGTTCCCCTTGAGTTCGAGGGGGACAAAACTCATGACGGAACTGCCACCAACGTTACACTGGTATTCAGGAAGATAGCGGTCTCGATAAGCCTGGCCGGCCCGGACAGCATAACTGCTGGAAAAACCGGGAAGTTCCACGGGACCATGACACCAGGGCTCAACACGACGGTCCTCATCTACGTAAACGACACTCCTGCAATGAACGTTACGGTCACCAACGGGAGCTTCTCGTTCATCCTGAAGCCCAAAAAACCCGGAATCATGAAAGTCTACGCACTCTTCGCCGGGGACCCTCTCCACGAGAAAGCCGCCTCAAACACCTTGATAGTCACCATTGAACCCGTCCAGAGCAGCCTGTGGAGGTACCTTCTCGTCCTGCTGATCATAGCCTCCATCGGCGCCCTCCTCGTTGTGGGCGAGAGAAGTGAAAAGCCCTCTCCGTTCAGACTGAAGAGATCTGAGAAACCCATACAAACGCCGCTCCCGATTATCAAATTTGAACTTGAGCCCAGAGAAATTCCAGAGGATGTTGGCGAGGCCTACACCATGATAAGGGATCTGCTGAAGGAGAGGCTGGGCATCCCGAAGAGCCTCACACCCCGCGAGGCTTTGAGGGTCCTGAAGGACTGGGGCCACTACGAAGACCTGAGGAAGGTCACGGAGATACACGAGAGGTGGGTCTACGGCGGGATGAAAGTTAGCGCTGAAGAGCTCGTTGAGTTCATGGAGGCAGTAAAGCGCCTTATGGGGGTGCTCGCATGAACAGGACGCTCAAATACTCAATCCTGCTGTTACTCGCATTCTTCCTCTTCACCATGCCCATAACGGTGCCCTACTTCAAAAGTTCGAGCGAGTACAGCGCCTTTAACACAGGCTGGAACGGTGTATCAAAGTTCGCGCTTCTCCTCCACAGCGAGGGGAAGACCGTTCTGCCCCTCATCAATCCCCTCGACACCTACGACCTGAGCGGGGGGACCCTTTTGATAATCGGCCCAAACGCCACATTCACGACCGAAGAGGTCAAGAAGATAAAGGAGTTCGTCGAAGAAGGTAACACCCTCTTCCTCGCGGACGATTTCGGGACTGGAAACGATCTGCTGAGGGCTCTGGACGTCCCGGTTGGCATATCTGACTACCCACTGCGCGACTTCTTTTACGAGACGGATGACAGGTTCATAGTCACAGTCACAATAAAAAACCCGCTCCTGGCCAGAAACGTGAGCAAAATCGTCACAAGCGACCCCTCTGCAGTAATCGTCACAGGGAAGGGAGAAATCTACGCAAGCAGAATGGCCATGATAAACTTCCACCGGAGGCAGTACCCCATCATGACGGAGATAACCTACGGGAAGGGCAGGATAATAGTCCTCTCCGACCCGGACATACTGACGAACAACCTCTTCGATGAGAACGAACCCTTTTTGAGGAACCTTGCTGACTACCTGCCCGGCCCAGTGTACATAGACGAAACCCATCACCCGGACTTTAACCTCTACACAGCGGGGACGGTCACAATAAAAAGGGTCCTGCCCAGAGAAAGGGCCATCTGGATAACGATCATAACGGGTCTAATTGCAATACTCAACGAGCTGGGAGCGTTTAAGTGGCTCCTGGATATTGCCCTCCGCCCACTCAGAAGGTTTATGGTGAGGAACGCCAGCCTTGAGGAGGCCGCCCTCCTCCTGGCAAGGGAGAAAGGCTGGGATGAGGGAGAAGTGCTTGAGATGATAGGCAGAATGGAAGGGTGATTTGAATGATCATGGAGAAGATAAAGAAAGAGGTTGGGAAAGCCATAGTCGGAATGGAGGACATCGTAGAGCTCATGACGATAGCCCTCATAGCGGAGGGGCACATCCTCCTCGAGGGCGTCCCCGGAACAGCTAAGACGACCCTGAGCAAGAACTTCGCCAACACGCTCGGTCTGAAGTTCACGAGGATACAGATGACGCCCGATATTCTGCCCGCAGACATAATGGGACACACGTTCTATGACATGAGAACTGGAGAATTCAAGCTGAAGAAGGGGCCGCTCTTCGCCAACGTTGTCCTCGTGGATGAGATAAACAGGGCCTCTCCCAAGACCCAGTCGGCGCTCCTCGAGGCCATGGAGGAGAAGCAGGTCACCATAGAGGGCATCACCCTCAAGCTGCCCAACCCGTTCATAGTCCTCGCCACCAGAAACCCGGTCGAAATCGAAGGCGTCTACGAGCTCCCGACGGCCCAGAACGACAGGTTCATGATGAAGATAGACGTCGGGTACCTTCCCGAAGAACTGGAGAAGCAGATGCTCAAGAAGAAGAATCTCGGTGAGTTCAAGACCGCCAGGCAGGTGGTCAGCGCAACTGAGCTGGCAAAGGCAAAGAGAGACGCCCTGAAGACCTACGTCAGCGACGAAATCATAGACTACATCTACGAGATACTTAAGGAGACCAGAACCGACGAGCGCACTCTCCTCGGTGCGTCGCCGAGGGCAGGCGAACACCTACTCTACGCCGCAAAGGTGAGGGCATACCTGGAAGGGAGGAACTACGTCATTCCGGACGACGTGAAGGAGCTCGCACTCCCGGTGCTGGCCCACAGGATAGTGGTCAAGCCCGAATACGAGGTCGAGGGCATCAGCGGTAAGACCGTCATAATGGACATCCTCGAGAGGATAGAGGTGCCAACGGAATGAAGCCCGCAGAAGTGCTGCTTTCCGTAGCGGGAGTCCTCCTGGCTGGATCGATAATACTGGTGAACCCCGCCGCCGGGGTGGCCGGAGCCGCGATAATCGCGTACTATTCAATGGCCAGGCTGAGCTTCAGCCCCAGGCTGGAGGTCCTGAGGAGAATCCCGCAGAGGGGAACCGAGCTTGAACCCCTGCTGACCGAGGTTGAGGCCAAAAACCTCTCGGAAGCTAGCGGATACCTTGTCCTCCGCGAGACCTCACCGGACATATTCGCACGACCCCTGAAGGCCAAGATAAGGCCTAGAGAACATAAGAAACTGATGCACACACTCATCCCCCAGAAGAAGGGCGTCCTAAAGCCGGAGGCAAAGGCGGAGTTCATTGACATGACAGGACTCTTCAGGGCGGAAGTCCCGGTCTCAGAGGAGAGGGAGATAACGGTGTTCCCCTCTCAGAGGAGAATAAGGGAAGCCCTGACGACCAGAAAAGAACCCAACGCCTTCGCAGAAGCGAGGAGTGCCCTGGGGCTGGGCCTTGAAGTTCTGGACTTCGACGAGCTGAGGGAGTTCCTCCCCGGGGACGACGTAAGGAAGATCGACTGGAAGGCGAGCTCAAGGCTGAACAAACTCATTGTCAAGGTCTTCAAGAGGGAGGCGTTATCGGAGGTCTACCTCCTCATAAACGTTGACCCCAGCTTCAGGAGGGAGATGAGGAACAGGAAAACCGACTACCTGACCCTGATAATCGCCCAGACAGTAGCCTACTTCCAGAAGTTCGGGCACATAGTTGGGGCGATAACCTACGACAGCCACTCGGTAAGAAAAGTCCTGAACGACGTCGGAGACCCTGCAAGGGCACTTGCCCACCTGGAGATATCACCGCAACCAGGAAGACCCCAGATAACCCCCTCCCCTGTGGGAGTACGCTCGGAGGCAGCGAGGAAAATTCTGAAGATAAAATCCGGAACTTCAACTTCGGGAATCGAGAAGGCCGCCCTGAGGGTGCCCTCAAACTCATACGTCCTGATAATAGACGACGTCGGCCTGCACCCGGGAGAGATAATAGCGGCCGTGAAAATCCTAAAAAGAAAGGGCTCAAACGTAGCGGTGCTCTACCCAAATCCCATACGCTTCCTGAGAAAGGACGAAGTCTCTCCCGATGAACTGGAAGGTCTGTACAGTGCCTACAGGGCGAGAAAGGAACTGTTGAGGAAGATGCGCACAGAAGTCCCCGTTGTAGAGCTTGGACCAAAGGACGTCTTCAGAAAGGTGGTGGAGAGACTATGATAGGCTTTATAGCCTCCCTGCTGGCAGCTGTAGCGCTCAAAGAATCCCTTCCCGTCCTGGCGGTTGTTCCTTACCTCCTGCGCTTCAAAGGAAAATCTCTGGGAATCCTAGGGTTCTCGGTGTATGCCCTCGCCCTGCTGACCCTTCCAGAAAGCGGCTCGTTCTACCACTGGGAGGGGGCCAAGGAAAGCCTGCTCCTGGGCTTCTCACTCCTCCTTGTCCTCGACGACATCCTGAGGGGAAGCCTCAAACCAGAGAGGGAAGAACTCATCCTGTCGGCAGTCCTGGCCGTCTCGGCACTCACCGACTACACCCTCGTTATTGCCCTGCCGGCGGTCTTCATCTACCGGGCATACAGGGGCTTCGGAAGGGGTGCCCTCTACTTCGGGGCGTGGTTCGGTGCCTCCCTGACCCTGGTTTACGCCCTGAAGAGCCGGCTGCCGGGACCCGGGGCAGAAGCATCTATAATCGCGGCGGTCTCGCTCGCGTTCCTCTTCATCGCGGAGAGAAAGGAAGTGGGGCTAAACGAGGTGGGAGTGCTTGAGGAGAAGTGAACCCCGGAAAGAACCAGAGAACGATGGCAAAGCTTTAAACCCCGCCCAATCAGGCATGAACAGTGTGGTGAGACGAATGGAGTGGAAGAAGTACTGGGACCTGCTTACTATCATCGCCCTCTCCCTGCTCCTTGACCTCCTGATATTTTACTTCCCCGATAGCCTAATGAGAAAAGTCCTCGGTTTAGCTTTCGTCCTCTTCTTCCCGGGCTACGTCTTCATAACGGCCCTCTTCCCGAACAGGAAGGAGCTCGACAACCTGGAGAGGTTGGCGCTCAGCTTCGGCCTCAGCATAGCGGTAGTCCCCCTCATCGGCCTCGGCCTGAACTACACGCCCTGGGGGATAAGGCTCACGCCCGTCCTCGTCAGCTTAACGATCTTCAACGTAATTTTTGCGTTGGCGGCAATGTATAGACGTGCTAAAGCCTTCGACCCCTGGGTTCCGTGGATAACGCTTGAGGACATCAAGAGGGAGCTTGAGTGGGATCAGGCGAGCAGGGTTGACAAGGCCCTGACCGTTGTCCTGATAGCGGCCATAATAACCTCAGTAGGAGTCCTCGCTTATGTGGTCACGCACCCCAAGCCGGGCGAGGCCTTCACGGAGTTCTACATCCTCGGCCCTGAGGGAAAAGCGGCAGACTACCCCACCGAGCTAAAGGTCGGCCAGAACGGGACGGTGATAATCGGCATCGTCAACCACGAGGGCAGGAACGTGACCTACTACGTCCAGATCTGGCTGGTGAACCTCACGTGGGACAACACCACCAACACGACGATCGTTTATGAAATGTACCCGATGCCCGGCTGGTTCAACGTGACGCTCCCTTCCGTCCCGGTTAACATCGAGGGCAACTGGACGCCCCAGTTTGAGACCAACTACACGTTCAGCATAGATAAGCCTGGAAAGTGGCAGGTCTGGTTCCTCCTCTTCAAGGATAAACCGCCGGAACTGCCCCCAGCACCGCCAAACGGAAACTACGCGGAGACCGAGGCTAGAAACCTGATACTCAAGGCCATCAACGGGACGATACAGAGCCTCAAACTCAACGTCGAAGTGAGGCCGTGAGGGATGAACTTTTAAACTCCTCCCCCCTCTTCTCCACCATGACGAGAAAAATCGGCATTATCTTCGACATGGACGGCGTCATCTACAGAGGCAGCGAGCCAATAAAGGGCGCGAGAGAGCTTATCGAGTTCCTGAAAGCGAAGAAAATACCCTTCCTGTTCCTCACGAACAACTCAACGAGAGACCCCGCAATGTACCGGGAAAAGCTCCTCTCGATGAGCATAGACGTGCCGGAAGAGGTTATAATCACGTCGGGCCTTGCCACAAGGCTCTACATGGAGAGGCACTTCGAACCCGGAGATATCTTTGTCATCGGTGGAAAGGGGCTTCTCAGGGAGATGGAGCGCCTCGGCTGGGGGGTCGTTGGCCTTGAAGATGCTAGGAAAGGCGCCTGGAAGAGAATCAAGCACGTCGTTGTGGGCCTCGACCCTGGGCTAACCTACGAGAAGCTCAAGTACGGAACGCTCGCCATAAGGAACGGGGCGAGCTTCATCGGAACCAACCCGGACACGACCTATCCAGCGGAGGAGGGTCTCTACCCCGGTGCTGGGGCAATAATAGCAGCACTCAAAGCATCAACGGACAGAGAGCCACTGATCATCGGCAAGCCCAACGAACCTGCCTATGAAGTTGTCAAGGACAAGATTGGGGACGTTGAAGGGCTCTGGATGGTCGGCGACAGGCTCGATACTGATATAGCGTTCGCAAAGCGCTTCGGCATGAAGGCCATAATGGTGCTCACGGGCGTCAGCACGCTCAGGGACGTTGCCGAAAGCGAGATAAAGCCGGACCTCGTTCTCCCGGATGTGGGGGAGCTGAAAAGGTACCTGGAGGCTGTCCTTTAGATGGACGCAGGAAAGCTCATAGAAAAGGTTATCTGGCAGGAAAACGAGCTCTACAACCTATACAAGCTCGGTGAAACCTTTGCACTCTTTGAGAGGCCCGAGCTCAGGGATGACTTCTTTCAGCTCGCTGAAGAGGAGCTGAGGCACAGAAAGACCCTTGAGAGCCTTCTTTCGGAGGGCACAATCAAGGGACTGCTCCTTGACTACATGGAGGAGCTCGAACTGGAGCCGATGGTTCACGACGATAGGGCAAACCCCGAGAGCCTAGAGGAACTGGTAGTAGAGGCACTGATAAGGGAAAAACACGCATACGAGCTCTACACAAAGCTTTCTAACCTCCTAGAAGGAAGTCTATCCCAGATATTCCGGATGATGGCAGGAGAAGAGCTGAAACACGCCTACAGGCTGAGGATTATATACGAAAAAATCGATGGATAATTCGTCCAACGTTGTGATGCCCCCGTTTTTAATGTGATTGCTCCATCATGCAAGTACCCAGACATTTTTTGTCATCCTGTCAAGATTTAACGGGGTAAGGTATATGTACCTCACCCCCCATACTCTCACCCGCTGTCCATAATACCAATAGACACGAATATGTATATCAATTATGACAGGGGTGTTTATATGCCTGTTGAAAAAGTGATGAAACGAGACGGTAGAATTGTGCCCTTTGATAAGGAGCGTATAAAGTGGGCTATACAGAGGGCAATGCTCGAAGTCGGCGTCAGAGATGAGAAGCTTCTCAACAAGGTTGTCAGGCGCGTCGTCAGGAGAGTAAACGAACTCTACGATGGCCAGATTCCGAACATAGAGAACATACAGGACATAGTCGAGCTTGAGCTTATGCGCGCTGGCCTCTTTGACGTAGCAAAGGCCTACATCCTGTACCGCAAGAAGAAGGCCGAAATCCGCGAAGAAAAGAAGAAAATCCTCAACAAGGACAAGCTCGATGAGATAGACAAGCGCTTCTCACTCAACGCGCTCCGCGTTCTCGCTTCCCGCTATCTGATAAAGAACGAGAAGGGAGAAATAATAGAGAGCCCAAGGGAGCTATTCGAGAGGGTTGCCACCCTCGCAGTCATCCCCGAGGTCCTCTACGACGAGAGGGTCTTTGACAAAAACGGTGGACACGAACAGGACGTTAGTGCCATTGAAAGATACCGCGAAAACCTCGATGAGTACGACGGAAAGTTCTCCATAGGCAGGTTCAAGCTCAACAAGTGGCACTTTGAGAGGCTTTTGAACCTCTACCGCGAGCTCGCTGAGAAGGGGCAGATGAAGCTCTCCATAGAAGAAGTCCTGAAGATGCTCGAAAACGGTGCCTTTGACAACTACGAGGACGAGATTGAGGAGTACTTCAGGCTGATGACGGGACAGTACTTCATGCCAAACACCCCAGCCCTCATCAACTCCGGAAGGCCGCTCGGGATGCTCTCGGCCTGCTTCGTTGTCCCGATTGAAGATGATATGGAGAGCATCATGAAAGCGGCCCACGACGTGGCGATGATACAGAAGGCCGGGGGTGGATGTATAGACGGAAACGCCAAGATAATCTTTGAAAACGAGGGCGAAGAACATATCATGACGATGGCCGAGATGTACGAGAGGTACAAGGACCTCGGCGAGTTCTATGACCCTGAGTACAACCGGTGGGGAATAAACGTCGAAGAAGTTCCAGTATACGTGAAATCCTTTGATCCATCAACAAGGGAGATCACCAAAGGAAAGGTGAAGGTCCTTTGGAAGTACGAGCTCGGCGAGGATGTTCCTAAGTACGAGATAAAGACGAACAAAGGCACAAGAATTCTAACGTCCCCCTGGCATCCATTTTTCGTCCTAACACCGGACTTCAGCGTTGTTGAGAAGCGGGCAGATGAACTCAGAGAGGGAGATATCCTAGTTGGCGGAATGCCAAGTGATGATGACAATGAGTTCCTTTTGGATTACTGGCTTGCAGGATTCATAGCTGGGGACGGAAGCATTGACAAGTACCGCTCTCACGTCAAAAGTCACGAGTACGTTTACGACAGACTCAGGATATACGACTACACAGCAGAAACACTCGGGATAATCAATGATCATCTTGAAAAAACCTTTGGAAAGAGGTACAGCCTTCAGAGGGACAGAAACATCCATTACATTGACATAAAAGCAAAGGAGATAACATCCCACTACATAGAGCTTCTGAGAGGTATTACAAATGGGATACCACAACCGATACTCAAAGAAGATAGGAATGCAGTATTGTCGTTCATAACCGGCCTCTTTGACGCCGAAGGACATGTTAACAGCAAACCTGGTGTTGAACTTGGAATGGTAAACAGAAAGCTAATAGAGGACATCACCTACTACCTCAATTCCCTTGGGATAAAAGCCAGAATGCGGGAGAAGCCAAGAAAGGACGGCATTGATTACGTCATGCATGTTGAGGAGTACTCATCGCTCCTCAGGTTCTACGAACTCATAGGAAAGAACCTTCAGAACTCCGAAAAGAGAAGGAAACTTGAGGAGCTTCTCAGCAAACATAATGGTGGATCATTCGGTCTTACGCTCAGCTTTGAAGAGTTTAAGGCATGGAGCTCAAAGCACGGCGTTGAGTTCAAGACAAACGGCAGTCAGACATTGGCTATAATAGAGAACGAAAAGGTATCCCTCGGCCAGTGGCACAGGAGAGGACGCGTTTCCAAGGCCGTTCTAGTGAAGATGCTGAGAAAACTCTACGACACTACAAAGAGCGAGGACGTCAAAAGGATGCTCCACCTCATCGAAGGGCTTGAGGTTGTTAAGGAGATCCACGTCACGAACGAGCCAAAGACCTTCTACGACCTTACCGTTGAGAGATACCAGAATTATCTTGCTGGAGAAAACGGAATGGTCTTCGTCCACAATACTGGCCTCAACTTCTCGAAGCTCCGTCCTGAAGGAGATTTAGTTGGAACAACGACAGGAGCAGCCTCAGGTCCAGTCTCGTTCATGCACCTCATTGATGCCGTCAGCGACGTTATAAAGCAGGGCGGTGTGAGGAGAGGTGCCAACATGGGCATCCTGGAAGTCTGGCATCCGGATGTAGAGAAGTTCATCCACGCAAAGGAGAAGAACACGGGAACCAACGTCCTCAGCAACTTCAACATAAGCGTCGGCCTCTGGGAGGACTTCTGGGAGGCCCTCAAAGAGGGCAAGCGCTATCCGCTCATCAACCCGCGCACAGGTGAGAGGGTCAAGGAGATCGACCCCAAGAACCTGTTTGAAGAGCTAGCCTATATGGCCTGGGCCAAGGCCGACCCGGGTGTTGTCTTCTTCGATGTCATCAATAGAAGAAACGTTCTGGAGCCTGCAAAGGGCGAAAAGATAAGGGCCACCAATCCGTGTGTCGTTGGAGATACCAGGGTTCTCACTCCTGAGGGCTACATCAGGGCAGAGGAACTCTTCAGCCTCGCGAAGGAGAGAGGAAAGAAGGAGGCCGTCGCAGTAGATGGAATAGCCGAGGAAGGAGAGCCCTACGCATACTCAGTTGAGGTTCTTCTGCCCGGTGAGGAAGAGGTCAAATATGAGACTGTCCACGGAAAAGCCCTCGCAATAGCAGATCCAATAACCGTCCCAGCCTACGTCTGGAAAGTAGGGAAGAAGAAAGTCGCAAAGGTCAAGACAAAGCAGGGCTACGAGATAACGGCAACACTTGATCACAGGCTTATGACTCCAGAGGGATGGAAAGAAGTGGGTGAGCTGAAGCCTGGAGACAAGATACTCCTTCCGCGCTTTGAAATCGAGGAGGACTTTGGAAGCGAGAGTATAGGGGAAGACCTTGCCTTCGTTCTCGGATGGTTCATAGGGGACGGCTACCTCAACCTTAACGACAAAAGGGCGTGGTTCTACTTCAACGCCGAGAAGGAGGAAGAGATCGCATGGAAGATTAGGGAGATACTGGCGGAGCGTTTCAACATTAAGGCTGAACCCCACCGCTACGGCAACCAGATAAAGCTCGGCGTAAGGGGGGAAGCCTACAGGTGGCTTGAGAGCCTCGTTGGAAGCAATGAGAAGAGGGTTCCAGAGATAGTCTACAGGCTCAAGCCAAGCGAGATAGCGGCGTTTCTTAGGGGACTGTTCAGTGCCGACGGCTACGTTGACAACGACAATGCGATAAGGCTTACATCGAAGGACAGGGAGCTCCTCAGAGACGTCCAAGATCTTCTTCTGCTCTTTGGAATACTCTCCAAGATATACGAGAGGCCCTATCCCACCGAGTTCAAATACACGACCAAGGACGGAGAGGAGAGAACCTACAGGGCGAAGGGCTACTACGAGCTCGTCATAGCGAACTACAGCAGGAAGCTCTTTGCGGAGAAGATCGGCTTCAATGGCTACAAGATGGAGAAGCTTAGCCTCAAAAAGACGAAGATCGACGAGCCAGTCGTTACTGTCGAGAGCGTGGAAGTCCTCGGTGAGGAGATCGTCTATGACTTTACCGTTCCCGAATACCACTCGTACATAAGCAACGGCTTCATGAGCCACAACTGTGGAGAAGAACCCCTCTACGAGTACGAGTCCTGTAATTTAGCCAGCATAAATCTCGCAAAGTTCGTGAAGTACGACGACGAGGGCAAGCCGTACTTCGACTGGGACGAGTACGCCTACGTGATTCAGAAGGTCGCCAAATACCTCGACAACGCAATCGATGTAAACAAGTTCCCGCTCCCGGAGATAGACAGGAACACCAAGCTCACAAGGAGAATCGGCGTTGGCATGATGGGCCTTGCCGACGCGCTCTTCAAGCTCGGCATTCCCTACAACAGCAAAGAGGGCTTTGACTTCATGAGGAAGGCCACAGAGTACCTGACATTCTACGCCTACAAGAGGAGCGTTGAAGCCGCCAAGGAGCGCGGCCCGTTCCCGCTCTATGAGAAGACGAAATACAAGGACGGAGAACTGCCGGTTGAGGGCTTCTACCACAGGGAGGTATGGAACCTGCCCTGGGACGAGCTGGTTGAGGACATCAAGCGCTATGGTGTGAGGAACGGAATGGTGACCACCTGCCCGCCGACTGGGAGCGTCAGCATGATAGCCGACACATCAAGCGGAATCGAGCCGATATTCGCTCTCGTTTATAAGAAGAGCGTTACCGTTGGGGAGTTCTACTACGTCGACCCGGTTTTTGAAGCAGAGCTCAAGAAGCGCGGCCTTTGGAGCGACGAGATACTCAAGAAGATAAGCGACAACTATGGCTCTGTACAGGGCCTTGAGGAAATCCCGGAGGACATGCAAAGGGTCTTCGTCACGGCCATGGACATCCACTGGCTCGACCACCTCTTAGCCCAGGCGAACATCCAGCTCTGGCTGACCGACTCAGCGAGCAAGACGATAAACATGCCGAACGACGCCACCGTTGAAGATGTGAAGGCCGCCTACCTGCTCGCCTACAAGCTCGGATGTAAAGGAGTTACCGTCTACCGCGACGGCTCGCTGTCAGTTCAGGTCTACAGCGTCGAGGGTGAAAAGAAGAAGAGGGTTCCCGCGAAGCCGAGCGACTACGCCGTCGAGAAGCTGAGGGCGATAGTCGAGGCCGAACCGTGGCTTTCAAGGTTCATCAACGTCGAGGCCATCCTGAACGGGACGAACGGAAAGGAGAAGAGTACCCAGGCGGGTGGACTGACTTTCTCAGTATCCCACGTCTCCGCCATCAAGCCCGCCCACGAGCACCCGCACCACGCCGAGAGGCCGGAGATTCCAGAGGAAAAAATAAAGGAGCTCCTCGGAGTTGCCTACTGTCCCGTCTGCTACGAGAAGGACGGCGAACTGGTGGAGCTCAGAATGGAGAGCGGCTGCGCAACCTGCCCGCGTTGCGGCTGGAGCAAGTGCGTCATAAGCTGAGGAATTCCCATTTTATTCTTCATGATAAAATTTACAAGGAGTGACACTCCAGGTTAAACTACACATTTCTGGCTGTGTAATAACTTAGGAGAGATAACAACCCGGAGGCAACAAGCAATATTAAAAAGGATGTGGTATCAAATGTTCCAAACAGATATGCGTTCCTTAGGAACTGAGCCAAATACGTCAAGGGATTCAGCAAAACAATAGCTTTGAAAATACTCGAGTGTATCATATTCAAGGGATAGAATACAGAACTGGCAAAAGACGCTGGCAAACCCACCAAGGTCGTAATGATGTCCCTTTTAACATCATTTGTTATGACTATCCCAAGCACCACTCCAAGAGCAACCCAGAAAACACAACCTACAAATATTCCCACAAGCATGTACACAAAACCCTGGAAAGTGGGAAAACGTCCAAAAAACACTGCCCCGAGTAGAATCAGGTACACTCCCTGCAACATCGAATATAAAACCGTTGAAAACACCTTGGACAGCAGGTATTCTCCCATCCCAACTCCCGCAATCTTTATTATTGTGATTAAGTTGGTTATTCTATCCCATCTCACCATGCTCAAGGCATAGCTGTAGTTCAGGAAAACTTGGAGCGCAATCAGTCCTGGCAAGAAAAAGGATGTATACGGCACATGTTCACCATTTAAATAGAATCCATTAAATGCATAACTAAACCCAAGAGAAAAAAGTAACAGATATGCAGTGGGAACTATAATCTTGCCTACAACAAAATGAGTCGTGGTGTTAACCTTAAGCTCTCTCCACACAAGAGGTAGGATCCTCAAGTTCATCATTCGGAACCACCTCCAAAATACTCTCTAAACACATCCATCAGAGAGGGTCTCTTTGGTGATACTGACCTTATCTCAATCCCATCATAAATGAGGGAAAGAAGGGTTTTGTTGAGTTCCCTCCTGTTAACGATTATGGACTCTGAGGAGGTAACAATCTCAACAGAGTCTTCAAGGGCAATATCCTCTTTTTTAAGAACTCTAATAACTTTCTTGTTCAACAAAACAATTATATCCCCCAAAAACTCAGCCTCACTCAAGTCATTTGTACATACTATAGTGAGGATATCCCCAGAAGAGGTCTCATCTTTTATGAGTTCCCAAATCTGAAGTTTGCCCACAGGGTCAACTCCAATAGTAGGCTCATCAAGTATAAGAAGAGGCCTAGTTTCATCTAGGAACGCTCTAGCAATCTGAACCCGCCTTTGAAGGCCCCCGGAGAGCTGGTTGATAGCAAAGTTTGAATAATCACTTAAATTAAATTTTTTTAGTACCCTCTCAACAGCCCTTTTCCTTTCCGCTTTAGGCAAACCTAGAAGCCATGCATAGTAATATAGATTGTCGTACACAGAGAGCAACCAGTCAAGGGCAGGCTCCTGGGGTACAAAGCGAAGCATGTTCCTGGCCGAACTGGGGTTTTCAGTAACACTTAAACCATTGACATAAACATCACCAGAGGTTGGAGGTATAAGACCGGAAATTATTTTAACGAGTGTAGTCTTACCTGCTCCGTTTGGACCAAGCAACACATAAATATTTCCAGCTTTAAAGCTTAAAGTAACGTTCTTTAGAGCGATAACATCACCATAAACCTTGACTAAGTTATCAACCTTTACTTTCATTCTTCCTCCCCCTCCGGACAAATGGACACATTGAATCCGGACCAAAAAATCTGCCATTTAAGGCATAACTTGACAACAGGCATATCCCCCGAGGCTGGCATATTGTTTCAAAATACTGGCATGAATAGCAGGGAGTGCCCCGATATAGTTCCCGAGGCAGGTTCCTAAACCACCTTACTCTCTCTGACTCCCAGACATCACGCACACTTTCTTTTTTTAAATCTCCCACAATCAGCCAGTCCAAATTGGCTAACCTCTCACACACAGTCACTCTACCGTCGGGCAACATTACCAGCCCCACCCGTCCCCCACCACAGAGCTGCCTCTGGAATGAACTCATAGTCTGAACCTGCTTATCAAGAGAGATACCATTAGACTGAGTAAAATAATCTACGTTTATGGACTCCTCTCGAGTGGGATTAATTTGTTTAAGCTCACGGGATAGCCAGGACAGCTGCTCTGAGGAGGGCAACAACTCCGAAGCATATCTGGAAGCCCACCCTATAGGAACCGTGTATAATGAGGGAGTAACCCGTTTGACTCCCAGTTTATTCAGAAACCTGACAAATTTTGGGAACTCGTAAATATTCTTTGATGTCAACACCGTGTTGACCCATACCTCTATTCCCGCTTCAATTAGGTTCTCTATGGATCTAATTAGTTTATAAAACATCCCAGGCACACCGACTAATTCATCTTCAATATCCGGAATAAACGAGTCCAAGCTAACTTGTATCTCCTTTATCCCCGCTTTCTTGAGCTGTTCACTCTTTTTCCTGCTTACAGGGTATTTAGTTGAGATAAAAACGCGAATATCATTTCTCGTAAACAGTTCTACTCTCTTATGAATATCCTTTAACAACAAAGGCTCACCGCCAGAGAACAGGGCAAATTTAATCCCATTCTCCTTGAAATCCCTAACTATTTTCTCAAGGATTTCTAAAGATAGAGGACTATCAATTGAACTATTCATACTGTCTGAGATGTGTACAGAATTTGCGTAGCAGTATTTACACCTCAGATGGCACACTTTAGTACATACATAGGTAATTCCAAGAGGACTTTCCAAGTAATGCCTGAAGTTTTTAAAGCTTTTCGGCGAATATACAAAGTCCATTGGGTCATAACTGACAGTACTTTCCAGAGGCAAGTTCGAGAATTGGAAATACTCGTTATACGTGTTAAATATATGCTCCACGTAGTTCCTTGAGCGTGTGCGGTCAATATTAAATATCCTCGAAACGATATCAATGATGTCCCCAATCGTTCTTGTGCCATCGCACAGCGCGATTATCACAGCTTCAGAGGGGTGCAATATTCTAAGGGTGCCCCCAAATGGATACACCATGGCTACGACGCCATAGCTATCCCTTCTCATAATGAGTCTCTCACGAGGAACCGGGTAGACTTTTTCCAAAGTTTCTATACTCATCACAATACCCCCTCTTAAGTTAAAAAATAAACAAACGTCAATAGGGATTAACCCCACCACCACCCAACAAGCAACAGGCCATGCATATTGGAATTGGAATCCCATCAGGTCCGTGGCCTGGCTCCAACCCTACCTGACTAATCTTAGTAGCAAGAAGTCCCAACTCCAAGATATCACCTCCATGTTATGTTTGCGTTGGAAAGTTATATAATACGAATATAAATTTTTCCTAAACTCATAGTTTGCAAAATGTTGTTTGTAATATGATGTTTAACATCTTTCTGCCAACGGAGACTTTTTAAGCCCGAGACTTTTACTTCTATCCATCAGCCAAAAGCCTTAAGGCCAAAGGGTTAAAGCCCGCGCTATTCGGAGGTGTTGACATGGACAAGGTTTACCTCACCTGGTGGCAGGTTGACAGGGCAATATTCGCTCTGGCGGACGAGCTGAGGAAGAACTTCATGCCGGATGTGATCGTTGGAGTCGCGAGGGGCGGGCTTATCCCGGCTGTGAGGCTCAGCCATATCCTCGGCGACCTCGAAGTGAAGGTCATAGACGTCAAGTTCTACAAGGACATAGATGAGAGAATGGAGAAGCCGGTCATAAACATCCCACTCCACGGCTCGCTTGAAGGAAAGAAGGTCGTTATTGTGGACGACGTCAGCGACACCGGAAAGACCCTCGAAGTTGTCATCGAGGAAGTGAAGAAAGCTGGGGCAAGCGAGGTTAAGGTCGCCTGCCTCAGCATGAAGCCCTGGACGAAGGTAGTTCCGGACTTCTACGTCTTCAGGACGGACAAGTGGATCGTCTTCCCCTGGGAGGAGTTTCCCGTTGTTGTGAGGGAGTGAGGTTTTTATTCTCCCGCCCCCACTCTTCTTGGTGATACCATGAGGGCGTTCATAGCGATAGAAGTCAGCGACGAGGTTAGGGACAACCTGCTCAAGGCCCGGGGGAGGATAGGGAACAAAGCGGCAAAGATAAAGTTCGTCGAGAGGGAGAACTTCCATGTGACGCTCAAGTTCCTTGGAGAGATAGATGAGACTACCGCCGAGGAAGTTAAGAGGGCACTGGCGGAGATAGCAAAGAGGCACAAGAAGCACCGCGTTAGGGTGAAAGGTATAGGAGTCTTCCCGAACCCGAACTACGTTAGGGTCATCTGGGCGGGGATAGAGAACGACGAGGGGATAAGGGCGATAGCTGAAGATGTAGAGAAGGCCATGAGAAGGCTCGGCTTCAAGAAGGAGAAGGACTTCGTCGCTCATATCACCATTGGCAGGGTCAAGTTCGTCAGGGACAAGCTCGAGCTTGCCATGGCCCTGAAAGACCTCGCCAACGAGGACTTTGGAGAATTCGAGGTCGAGGCAATAGAGCTGAAGAAGAGCACGCTAACGCCGAAGGGCCCAATATACGAGACAGTCGCGAGGTTTGAGCTCAAAGAGCCGGAGGAAAGGGGATGAAGCTTGAAGCGGTCATTTCCGAAGTTCTCCAGAAAATCGTGCCAACCGAAGATGAAAGGGCCTTCGTTAGGGAGCTGATGGGTGAACTTGAGGAGATAGCGAGAGAAAAGGCAGAAGAGCTGGGCATTGATGTTAAGCCCTACTTCGTCGGCTCCCTCGCCAAGGATACCTACCTAGCCGGAGACCACGACGTTGATCTCTTTCTCGCCTTCCCGCTCGACACACCTCTTGAAGAAGTGAGGGAAAAGGGACTGGAGCTTGGGAAGGAAATAGGGAAAACACTTGGAGAATACGAAATAGCCTACGCGGAGCATCCATACGTGAGGGCTAAATACAGGGGCGTTAAAGTCGATTTAGTTCCCTGCTACGACGTGAGGGACTGGAAAGATGTGAGAACCGCCGTTGACCGCTCAATTCTCCACACAAAGTGGGTGAACGAGAACATCAACGGAAAGAACAACGAGGTTAGACTGCTCAAACGCTTCCTTAAAGGAATAGCCGCCTACGGGAGCGAGATATACGTCCGAGGTTTTTCGGGATACCTCTCGGAGATACTCGTGATAAAGTACGGCTCTTTTGCTGAAGTCCTCGAAAAGGCCGACTTCATACTGAGGCAGAAGGTTATCGACCCTGCAGGCTGGCTGAAAAGGGAACCCGAAATAGCGATGAAAACAGTAAAGAGGGAAGTTGAAGAGGACAAGCCTCTCGTTGTCATAGACCCCGTTGACCCCAGAAGGAACGTGGCCGCTAACCTGAGCTGGGAGAAGTACGGAAGGTTCTATTTCAAGGCGGACGAGTTTCTGCGGAGGCCATCGCTTGAGTTCTTCTTCCCTACGGGGAAAACTGGAGGGGACTATCTGGCGGAGCTGAGGAGAAAGGGGACTCACCTAATAACGCTTCTCTTTGACGTTCCGGAAATGGTGGACGACCTGCTCTTCCCACAGCTTGAGAGAAGCGCGAGGGGGTTTGAGAAAGCCCTGTCGAGGGAGGGCTTTGGAGTATTCGGGTGGAACGCTGGACGGTATGGCGCTGAAAAGGCATTCATAATGCTCGAAATCGATAGGATTGATAGGCCAAGGGTAAAAATCCATCCCGGGCCGGAGTTCTTCACAGAACGAGGACGGGACTTCTACAGGAAGAACGAGAGGGTTTGGCTCGTTGGCAAGAGGCTCTACGCGGAGAAGAGGGTAAAAGAAAATATCATTGACGTCATTAGGGAACTGCTTGAGAAGAACCAGGTAGCCCTCGGGAAGAACCTGAGGGAGACAATAAGGGCAGCAGAGATGCTCGTGGACTACGTACCGAGGTCTTTAGAGAACGAGGCTTACCTCTTCCTGAGCAGAGAGAAGGACGGCCTTAAACAGTAAGATTAGCAGAAAGGTCTTTCTTTTCTTATCACTCCTCAGATTCTGAAGACGGTTGAGAGCATCCTCCAATTTTGAGCAGAACTCCCAGCTGAAGCCCCTCTGAAGGCAATCTATCAGCCCATCTTCAACTTTCTTATTCGACTCCTGCTCTTCCACATAACCCACCGTCATAAAATTAGGGGAGCAAAACTTAAAAAGTTATCCCCTGTGCTCGCACCACTCCCGGTTCTCCCAGTGCCCATGCGCCTCACCGGGTATGTGCCCTGTATCCGCAACTGCCCCCTCGAAATCGTAGAGTATCCCCAGGGCGTCCTTGACCTCATCGGGGAGGGCCTCCTTTCCAGTGTAAAGCGCCGCCCTCGTGACAACGTTGTAGGAGCTGTTGGGGACCTCGCTCTTTAGTGATTCGAACCAGGCCTCTTCAGTGGTTTCCCAGCCCTCCAATCCGGGGAGCTTGTAGAGGTCGTAGTCGTAGTAGAGCTGTGGAAAAGCCAGGAGCTTCATGTACTCAAGGAGGAGGAAGTTGGCCCTTTCTCCAAGTTCCTCCTTCATATAGACTTCCATCAGCTCTATGAGGGCCTTGCTAATGACTGCGACGTTGCCGAAGGTGACCCTCGTGTCTATGTTCTCCCAGAAGCGGGGGCAGGAGTGGTTGGCCAGGAGCATCAGGTAGTATATTCTGCCAAGCTTCATGGCCAGCGTTGGATCAACGCCGTCTATCGGCTCCATGATGTAGTCGATCCCCGTCTCCATCTCGAAGTACTCGTAGTGTTCGCGGAAGAAGACCCTTGAATATCTAACAAGGAACTCCTGGACCTCCTCCCTAGTAGCATCGGGATTTTCCTTTTTGATCAGGTCAATAACCCCAAAGCGGACGGCCCTGTTAAGCTCACGGAAGAGCTTGGTGAAGGCGTACTTCCAGAGCTGTGAAACTTTTTTGCCCTTGTAGAGGCGGTTTATGCCCTTGCCGTCCTCCCGCCTCATTCCGAGCCATCTCATATCGCCGGTTCTGCCGTCAACGCTGAGGTCGTAGTAGTCGCTCCAGCTGGAGTAGTCCTTTATGTTTATCCTGAAGTGCTCACTGCACTCCCCTTCGAGCTTTTTGTACTCTCCTTTTTTCTTCCTGCGGACGAACTCGACTGCGTTCACGCCTTCAACACCCCTCTCGTCAAGCCCCCGCATCCACCCAAGGAAGCGGTCTAGCTGCTGCGGATTGGCCAGGAGGGCCTCAAGGTCGCTCGCGAGATGAACTAGGTAGGGGATTCCCTCCTTTTCCTTAAAGACGTCGACTCTCCCCTCAGCCACCGCCCGAATAAGCCCCTCTACGTCAAGGGTGTTGAAGGCAAACGCGTCGCTGAGCTGGTGATCCCTCCCAAAGGCGTACGCGGTTTTTTCTCCGGCCCGGTAGGTGTTGCAGGAGTACTTTGCCTGGGGAATGTTGAGGCCGACGAACTGTCTCTCATCGAGAAGGAAGACCACCTCTCTCCCGGCGGCCTTTGCGATGATCTCCGCCGTCTCCCTCGTTATGACGGCCTCAGGAAGCCAGTAGCCAACGACGTCCGAGCTCCCGATAAAAGGGGTATAAAAGTCAAAGGAGACCCTCGCGAGAACCTCCTGATCAAACCTGCCAAGGTGGGGCATTATGGGATGGAAAGGAGTCGTAGGAACCGCTTCAACGTGACTCCCAAGAAGCTCCACTATTTCGCTGTATATCCTGGGCTTGTACCTGAGTATCATGTAAAGGGTAAACGGCTCAAAATCAACGCTGACACTCTTCTCGGGCAAACTCCCAAGGACTTCTCCAGCATACTCATAGGCCTTTATGACGGCCCTCGTCCAGTTCCTCCCCTTGACCTCGATGTCCCGGATTTTCAGCGAAACCGGACTGAGCCGCTCGGAGTACTTTATCGGATCCCATCCCGATCCGTCGTGAACATAGACTATGTCCCCCGGCTGATAAGCGTGGAAGTGATAGGAGCGCTTCATCATCATGGGCACCACCTTACAGGGGAGTATTCAACGGCCCTTTATGGAGCTTTCGACTATCTGAACAAGACACTGTTACCCAAAATTGCCCGATAACCTAATAAAGGTGTACATCCAATCTCTTTCGGTGGAAGAATGAGAAGGGAGATAAGGGAGCTTCTCGGAGAAGAACTCGCTAACTACCTTGAACTGTTGAGGGCAAAGCTCGCCTTCGCCGAAGAGATGTACGGTGTCAAGATGAACTACCTCCCTCTAATCACTGAGGGAGAAGTTGTTGTCCTCGATAAAAACGACGGGGAGGTAAAGTGGCTCAAGGACAAGAGTCCTCTCACAATAGAGGACTTCCGCAGGCTGCTCCCGAAGATAAAGGAGAACCTTGAAAGCGGCTTCGTCGAGATGCTCCTGGCTATGAATATGAGCTGCATCAACGGGCCCGGGGAGTAGATTTTTAAGCTCCATATCAGACGACTTCCGATGAAAAAAGCCGAACTTGCACTCCTGGGTGTCACGGTCTTCTGGGGCTTCACTTTTCCGGCCATGAAGGTTAGCCTCGACTATTTTCCGCCGATACTCTTTCTTGCCTACCGCTTCGGTCTGGCTTCACTCCTCATGCTCCTTATCTTTGAGAGAAAGGCCCTAAAGCGCGAGACGTTTAAGGAAGGCTTCATCCTTGGCCTGACCCTCTTCTTTGGACACGGCTTCCAGATAGTCGGCCTCAAATACACGACGGCCTCGAACTCAGCCTTCATAACCTCTCTCTACGTTGTCTTTACACCCTTTATTGCATACTTCATGCTCGGTGAGAGGATAACCAAGATGGATCTGACCTCGCTCATTCTGGCGGTTATCGGCCTCTACCTGATATCCGGTGCGGGGACGTCAATAAACTACGGTGATTTCCTCACACTGCTCTGCGCGGTGAGTTTTGCCTTCCAGATAGTCCTTGTCCACAAGTTCGGTGAGAAAGATTATTTGAGCCTGACCTTCTGGCAGCTGTTCTGGAACTTCGTCTTTTCGGCAGTCTTCGCACTGGCATTTGAAGAGCCTGTTTTTCCACAGGAAATCCTCCCGTGGATGGGCGTCATATACACGGCGGTCTTCGCCACGGTGATAGCCTTCACAGTCCAGCTCAAGTACCAGAGGTACACGACGGCCCAGAGGGCGGCTCTGATCTACTCCTCCGAGCCAGTGTTCGGCTCGCTTGCAGCTTACATAACTTTGGGTGAGACGCTCTCCCTTAGGGGCTACCTGGGTGCAACGCTAATCATGAGCGGAATTCTGAACGAGGTCAGGAAAAATTAACGAAAGGTTAATAAATTTTGAATCCAACCTTCTCTGGAGGTGAGGCCGTATGGTCCACGAGTACGTTAGGGGGAAGATTAAGGAGTTCACGAAGGAGGAGAAGGAGAAGCGCTATAAGTACCTCGGCAAGGAAGTCATCGACGTTGGAGACCCGGGCCTCGACAGCATTCCTGAGTTCTACGGCATAGCCAACGCCATCTGGAGGGACTGGAAGGAGGGAGAGATAAGCACGAAGACGGCCCTTGGGAGGCTCGCACTTCTCAAGCTTCTGACATACAAGACAAAGAACAAGAAGATAGCAGACATCCCGGAGGAGGACCTCGAGGAGGTCAGGAAGTTCATCGACTACGTCATACAGGTCATCAAGAACGAGAGCAGGAGGAAGGGCGAACCCGAGGAGGAGAGGAAGGTAGAGGAGAACGCTTAAATTCCCTAACGCCAAACTCCCAGTGCCCTCCCCCCTCACACTCCCGGGAGCGGTGACCGGGGGGCGGTCGGGGAGGGCACATTCTCACAGGTCAATACCACTCGGGGTTCAGCCTCGGGACCAAGGCCATCAGCATGGCCAGCTTGTTCAGCTCTTTTCTCACGAGCCTTTCGTGGGTTAAGACTCCTATCGCACCGATCTTCCTCTTCAGTTCGGGGTCGTTTACGAGTTCTCCCATCGCTATTCCAACCTCAACACCTTCCCCAAACACCCGCCTGATTACTCCTAGAGGGTACTCAAAGCCCGGCCCGTGGCCGAGGGTTATCCTGCCTTCCCTGTCAATTGGGTAGAGGCCGGCCTCTATTCCAACGCCAAAGTCCGCACCAGCTTTCTCAATGGCCCGCATAGCCCTGTTGATAGCCCCCTTAACCGTCTCCTCAAGTCCAACCGGCTGGTCTGGAACTCCACTGTCAACTTCAAGGGGGATTACCTCAACTTCACCGTATATCTCTCGAAAGACCTCCCTGACGGCCTCAACTTTGGCAGGGTTTGGTTGAGCCTACGGCAACTTTCATTCTACCACCAACTTCAGGAAAGAAAGAGGGCTTAAAGGGATTGTCCAATCACCGTCGATCGCTGGAGAACCATCCAAAAACCTTATAAGCAGACTTCCCAACTTTGCCCGATACCCATGAGGGGGGAGTGTTTTATCCTCCGCTTCGCCCGTTTCGAGGCCTGAAGCCCTCTTCTGGGTTAGCATTGACTATCATTTCTGGAGGGGTTTTCCATGATCAGGGAGCCAGAGTTTAGGGAGTACAGCCCAGGTCAGCTCGAGGAGAAGATAGAGCGCTTTTGGGAAGAGAACAACACCTACGAGAAGGTGAAAAAGCTCAGGGAGAACGGCCCGAAGTACTACTTCCTCGACGGGCCTCCTTATGTCAGCGGTGCCATACACCTCGGAACAGCGTGGAATAAGATAATCAAGGATATGATAATCCGCTTCAGGACAATGCAGGGCTACAACGTCAGGAGACAGCCTGGCTTCGACATGCACGGCCTTCCCATAGAGGTCAAGGTCGAGCAGGCGCTGAAGCTGAAGAACAAGCGCGAGATAGAAACCAAGATAGGTGTTGACAACTTCATAAAGAAGTGCAAGGAGTTCGCCCTCAACAACCTCAAGATCATGACCGAGCAGTTCAAACAGCTCGGCATCTGGATGGACTGGGACAACCCATACATGACGATAAAGAACGAGTACATCGAATCCGGCTGGTTCACGCTCAAGAAAGCGTGGGAGAAGGGCCTCCTCGAGAAGGACAAGCGCGTCCTCCACTGGTGTCCGAGGTGTCAGACGGCTCTTGCTGAGCACGAGGTCCGCGGCGAGTACAAGATGAGGAAGGACCCGAGCATCTACGTCAAGTTCCCGGTTGAGGGGAAGGAGAAAGAGTACCTAATAATCTGGACTACCACACCGTGGACACTGCCAGCAAACCTCGCCGTTACCGCCCACCCGGAGTACGAGTACGCTAAGGTTAGGGTCGAGACCGAGAACGGCGAGGAGTACTGGATAATGGCAAAGGTCCTCGTGGAGAGGGTTCTCAGCGAGGTAGGAGTTAAGGGTGAGATCGTTGAGACGTTCAAAGGCGAGGAGCTTGAGGGAATACGCTATACCCACGTCCTCCTTGAGGAGTACCCCGCTCAGAAGGAGTTCCGCGAGAAGTACGAATGGGCGCACCGCGTAATCCTCGGCGAGCACGTTACGCTTGAGGAAGGTACCGGACTGGTTCACACGGCTCCCGGCCACGGTGAGGAGGACTTCGAGGTCGGCCAGCGCTATGGTCTGCCGGTTTACAGCCCGGTTGACGACGCCGGAAGGTACACAGAAGGTAAGTGGAAGGGCGTCTATGTTAAGGACGCCGACCCGGAGATAATCGAGTACCTCAGGGAGAAGGGCTACCTCGTCAAAGCTGGAGAGATAGAGCACAAGTATCCGCACTGCTGGCGCTGTAAGACCCCGCTCATATTCCGCGCCACCGATCAGTGGTTCCTCAAGGTCAGCAAGGTCAAGGATCAGATAATCAAAGAGAACGACGAGAAGGTAACGTGGTACCCCGACTGGGTGAAGGTGAGATACGACAACGGCGTCATGAATAGCGGTGACTGGGTCATAAGCAGGCAGAGATACTGGGGAATCCCGCTCCCGATATGGGAGAGCGAGGACGGGGAATACTACGTCATTGGATCGTTCAAAGAGCTTGTCGAGAAGAGCGTTGCCCTCGAGATAAACGGCGAGAGGGTTGACCTACCGGAGGACTACGAGGAGAAGCTGAAGGTAATAGAGGAGAAGCTCGGCCCAGAAGACCTCCACAGGCCCTACGTCGATGCCTTTATCATAAAGGTCAACGGCAAGGAAATGAGAAGGGTTAAGGACGTAGTGGATGTCTGGTTCGACAGCGGAATAGCGAGCTGGGCTTCCCTCGACTACCCAAGGAACAAGGAGCTGTTTGAGAAGCTCTGGCCGGCTGACTTCATAGTTGAGGGCGAAGACCAGGTTACAAAGTGGTTCTACTCCCAGCAGGCCGCGAGCGTCATCGCCTTCGACACCGTTCCGTACAGGGCCGTCGCGATGCACGGATACGTCCTCGATGAGAAGGGTGACAAGATGAGCAAGAGCCTCGGCAACATCATAAGGCCCGAGGAGGTCGTCCAGAAGGAGGGTAGAGACCCGTTCAGGTTCTACATGCTCTGGGCGACGAACCCCTGGGAGAACCTGCGCTTCAGCTGGAAGGGTCTGGCACAGGTCAAGAGGATGCTCAACATACTCTGGAACGTCTACGTATTGAGCGCCACCTACATGGGCCTCGATAACTTCGACCCGACCAAGCTCAAGCCAGAAGGGCTTCCCTTCCGCGAGGAGGACAGGTGGATACTCAGCAGGGTAAACAGCCTCATTGGTGAAGTCACCGACGGAATAGAGACCTTCAGGCTCACTAAGGCTACTAGGGCCATCTACAACTTCGTCGTCGAGGATCTGAGCAGGTGGTACATAAGGCTCATCAGGAAGCGCATGTGGGTTGAAGGAGATGACCCGGACAAATTAGCGGCCTACTACACCGTCTGGAAGGTCTTTGACGTCCTGCTCCGCTTGATGGCGCCGTTCACGCCATACATAGCCGAGGAGATATACCAGAACCTTGTAAGGCCCTTCGTCGGTGTCGAGAGCGTCCACATGCTTGACTGGCCGGAGGCGGACGAGAAGGCAATAGACGAGGAGCTTGAGAGGGAAATGGAGTACGTCAGGAAGATAGTCGAGGCGGGCTCAAGCGCCAGGCAGAAGGCCAGAATAAAGCTCCGCTATCCAGTCAGGAGGATAATCATCGAGACTGAAGACGAGACCGTTGTGAAGGCCGTCGAGAGGCTCAACAGAATACTCAAGGATCAGCTCAATGCCAAGGAAGTTACCGTTGGAAAAGTGGAGCGCGAGCTCATCATAAAGCCGAACTTCGCGAAAGTTGGACCCGAGTTCAAGGGCGATGCAAAGCTGGTCTCCCAGTGGATAAGTGAGCACGGCAAAGAGCTCTACGAGAAGGGCGAGATGGACGTTGAGATAGAAGGCAAGACCTTCCACCTCACGAGAGAACACCTGAACGTCGAGGAGAAGCTACCAGACTTCCTTGTTGCTGAGGAGTTTGAAGGCGGAAGGGTCTTCGTGGACAAGACCCTAACGAGGGAGCTCCTGGCTGAGGGACTGGCGAGGGAGTTCGTCAGGAGGATACAGGAGATGCGCAAGAGGCTCGACCTCGACGTCAACGACCGCATTAAGGTCACCATAGAGACCACGGACGAGAACCGCGAGCTCCTCCAGGAGAACCTCGACTACATAATGCGCGAGACGAGAGCGGTGGAAGTTCGCTTCGAGGAGGCAAAGGGCTACGTCGTCGAGTGGCCAGAAGTCCAGGCGAAGATAGGGATTGAGAAGGTCGAAGGCTGAGGCCTTCTCTTTTTGTCTTCTCTTATTTATACACATTTTAGGCAGCATTTTTCTTAGAGACAATATCACAAAATGATTCAAACACACAGTACGATATTCCATCGTTGGAATGCCTACAATAACAAAGCGAAAGTCTTTTAGGTTGACATGTTCCAGTTAAAAATGTGAGATCATGGCGGAGTTTATGCTGAAGCTCGACATCGAGATACTCAAGTTCGCTGTCGTTACGTTAGCCCTCTTTATCCTGTACAAATATCATCGAATTTTTGAGATTACGCTGCCTCCAAGCCTCTTGAGAAAGGGTGCCGTTGTCACCCTGGTACTCTGGCTCAGTTTTCTTGCTGATGTTGTAAACGATGTATATCCGACAGAGTTTACTAAAATCCTCGACGACATAATAATTTCCTTTGCTTTAATCCTTGGAACGTACTACCTGGTTGACTACATGCGGAAGGTTAGGGTTCGTATTGTCCCTTCAAGAGTTTTTAATGGGGATCCAACCTTGGCAAGAGGAACACACATTGTCACCGACACCGACGTTTCGAACGTTCTCAAACTTATAAGAGGTAAGAAAGCCATCGCACTTACAAGAAATCCAGAGTCCTTCAAGGAAATAGGTGTTCCATACCTCTGGCTCAGCAAAGTGCCTAGCGAGAACGCCATAGATCCCCTCCGCCTTCCGGCTATACTTCATAAGCTTATTGAGAACGCCGATAAGGACACTGTTGTCATAGTGGAGGGGCTCGAATACCTGGTTCTGGAGAACGGGTTCAACAGTGTGATGAAGTTTCTGACAACCCTGAAGGACAACCTCCTGGTGAAAGGAGCAACCCTCGTTGTGATTGTAGACCCAAGGGCACTGGAGCCATCCCAGATGGCGGTACTGAGGAGGGAGTTCAGCGAATTAAGACCAGAAATGGTGAATAAGCAAAAAGCTTAAGGAAGTGGAATCCTTTCCACCTCAAGCCTGTCCCACGTCGGGTATTCCTCCACGATGAAGAACTTCACGTCCCCCTCTATCGCGTCGGCAAGCTCGACCGCAACCTCCTCAGGCATCTCTATCCTGCCCTTCTCGCGGTTGACGTAGAGCCACTCCCTTGGGACTTCCACCTCTTCAATCAGGAACTCGTAGAGCTCGTCAAGGTCATCGTACTCGGCTATGCCAAAGCGCAGCGTCCCCTCTTCCGTTATCTCCATGTAAGGTTTAGCCACGTTCCTCGCCATCCTCCTCAGCCTGTTCCTGAGCTGGACTGCATCTTTCAGCTTCGCCGTGCAGAGATGGTAGCTCAGGGAGGTGTTATCCTCCCCCCACTCCAGGAACTCAAGACCCAGCTCAAGGGAGCCCTTTATAGCAGAGCTCTCGTCACTGACTGGCTGGAAGCCCATGTCGAGGAGCGTTTTAAGCGTCATCTCGCTGAACTCAAGCTCGTTCACGTTGAGGAACTTAGCACCGTGCTTATCTAAAAACTCCGCGTACCACTTCATTCTGTCAAGCTGTCCTGGAATAGAGGGGATCTCTCCACCGACGTCCCAATCGAAGTCGAAGGCCCTCTTTATGTTCTCTATCTCAACCTTGAAGAGCTTGGAGCTTGGATTGAAGAGATCCGGGTGGAAGCGTATCTCGTCCAGCCCAGCATCGTAAAGCTTTGAGAGGGCCTTTTCGGTTGCGAGAGCTCCGGTGGTGTAGAGGTGGATGTGGAAGTCCTTCCCAAAGTTTTCCTTCAGGACTCTGATGTACTCAACGGTCCTCTCAAGTCTCGCAAGCGGATCTCCACCAGTAACCCCAGCCCCCTTAGCTTCCTGTATCAAAGCTTCCCTGATGACATCATCAACGCTCTTAACGGGTCTCTCGTTGGCGTAAACGACGTCTTCTCTCCTCCAGGGGCTGAGGGGGCAGTAGAAGCAGTCCCTCGGACACTTTCCGGTAGTGAAAAGAACGAGCTTCTCACCCCTAACGCAGAGCTGACAGCCCTTCGGAAGCTCTCTCACGGCGTATGAAAAGTAAGGAGTCTCCCAGACCAACTATCTCACCTCGCCAGCTCAGGTAGGGAGAGGGCTTAAAAAGGTTGGTGGCCAAAACTGGGAAGGTGTTGGGATGAGGGAGAAGCCGAAGTACCTGCCGCCGACGCTAAGGGACAAAAACAGGTACATTGCCTTTCAGGTTATCGGAGAGAGGCCCTTCAAGAAGGACGAGGTCAAGAAAGCCATCTGGGAGGCCAGCCTCTCGGCTCTGGGGTTTCTCGGCTCGGCAAGGGCAAAGCCTTGGTTCATCAAATTCGATGAGAAGACCCAGACAGGGATAGTTAGGGTTGACAGGAAGCACATTGAAGAGCTCCGCTTTGCATTGGCAATGCTCACCGAGATAAACGGCTCAAAGGCCATCTTCCGAACACTCGGCGTTTCGGGGACGATAAAAAGGTTGAAGAGAAAGTTCTTAGCTGAGTACGGCTGGCGCTAGCGTAGAAAAGGTATAGCTTTATCAACAGCGTCTCGATAAACCCGTAGGTACCTTCTGCAGGCCTTCTCCCACGTGAAGTCCTCCCTGGCCCTCCTCTCCCCGTTTTCCCTGAGCCTTTTCAGGGTTTCCTCATCGAGTTCAGATGCCCGGATTATCATCCTCGCAAGGGAAAAGGCGTCTCCCGGCGGGACAAGAAGCCCGGTCGCCCTTTCAGGATCAGCGTCGAGATCGATGATGGTGTCTTTGATGCCCCCAACTGCACTGGCTATTGGAATTGCACCCAGGCACATCGCCTCGAGCTGGACGAGACCGAAGGGCTCGAAGTAAGAAGGTACAACCACGAAGTCCACCGAACCGTAGAGCTCTCTAACCGTCTCTCTGGGCAGGAGCTCAGTTATTACTCCCACGTTCTTCGGGAAGCGCCGTTCGGTTTCTCTGGCCCAGCTTTCAAGCTCCGGGTCGCCTTTGCCCACTATCAGGAAACGTAGGTATTTAAAAGAGGGGTCATTCGAGACCAGCTCGATAGCCCTGAGGAGAGTGTCAACCCCCTTCTGGCCCCTGTCAAATCTCCCGATGAACATGAAAGCCTTTCCATCTGACAGTCCGAAGCGCTGGAGGATTCTCCTTCTTCTCTCCCCCCTCGGCAAATCCCTGCCCTCAAGAAACTCCTCGTTCCAGAACGAACAGTCAATCCCGTTGAAGACGTAGGTTACTTTGCCGTCGAAGTTCCTGAAGAAGTCCCACTCCTCCCACAGGTAGCTCCTGCTGACCGTCGTTACTGCATCCGCTACGTATCCTGCGGTGTGCTCCGGGTCGAGGTCGGGGAACGGCGCCAGCTCACCGAGGTTGGCCTCGTGGAAGTAGCTTGCGGGGACCTTTGCCCTGTTGAGCCTGTGAACAGTGAAAACGCTTCTCATCCCAAAGTACTTCTTCAGAAGGCCTAGGGAAAAGACAGTGTGCCAGTCGTGGGCGTGGACTACGTCAGGCTTGAACTCGCCGATGAGAAGGTTCATAAGCCCTACGCTGGCCTTTCCGAAGAGGACGGCCTTTTTGAGCAGCTTTTCCCAGTCAGGATAAACACCCGTGTCCAGGTAGCTTCCACCGAGGGAATAAACGATTACGCCGTTCTGCTCCCGCTTTCGGACTTTTACTTCAACTTCCCGACCCTCAAGGAGAACCCTGAAAGAGGCAAACTCCTCACCGAGCTTCCTTCCGTGGTCAGGCGTGAAGACCACGACCTCGTTTCCAAGTTTAACTAGGCCCTCCGCAATGCTCGTTAGAGCCTCAGCAAGACCACCGACCTTTACTGGGAGATACTCGAAACCGAGCATTAGGATTCTCATTTTCTTCACCAGTTAAAAAGTTGGGATAGAAATTTTAAAAACAAAAGGGTCACTCGAGGAGGATGAACTTCTCCCCCTCAACGTCCTCGAAGTAGCTGCCGATGCCACCGACCTTCAGCTGCTTACCGTTGTACTTGAAGGTAACGTTCGCCGTAAGAGGCGTGTACTCATAGTCCACTATCTCTCCATCGAGGGTCACGGGCTCCTTGGTGTCTATGAGCTTGCCGACTATCTCGGCTTTTCTCGGGAGGCCTGCAAACTTGAGAACGGTGATCAGGGTTCTGATGTTGACCAGAGAGACCGGCTTCTGGAGCCTCTCGTAGGCGAGCGGTTTTATGACCTCGCTGTTGTCGAAGTAGATTGTGTAGAACCAGTGCATGTAGTTCTGAATTATCCTCGGGCTTTTTGCCCAGAAGGAGTAGAACTTCTCCCTTCTCCTGTCCTTGGGCAGAGCGCCGAAAAAGAGGGCGTAGTCGATGTCGCCGATTATCCAGCTCGCCATGAGCCAGGGCGCTCCGCCGCTCCTGGCGAGGATTATATTGTCGCCCTTGAGCCAGTCCGGTATCTCCTCTCCGAAGTTGCTGATTATGACGAAGATTATGTCCCTGCGGTTCTTTATCTCGCCCTGGAGGAGCTTCAGGAACTCGAAGGGAGTGTTTATCAGAACCTCGTGCTTTGCCGTCCTTATGACGTGCTCTGCTCTCTCAAGCGTGTTGTCAAAGCCCTGTATCGTCCATATCTCCGGTAGCTCTTCGCCGTGGGCCTCGCGGTAGAGGTCGAGAAAGGCCTTCTTGAGTGCCTCAATGTCTTCAATTATCTCCTCTTTGATTCTCTCGAGCACGACTTCAGGGTTCACGGGCTTATAGAGTCTTGGCGTGCCCTGCATAACATCAACGAAGCCTTTCCTGTGGAGGGAGCTGAGGACGTCATAGACCCTCGTGTGTGGAATCCCGCTCTCCTTCGTTATGTCGGTTGCCTTACTGGGCCCAAGCTTCAGGAGAGTTATGTAAGCAAGGCTCTCGTACTTGGTGAGGCCGAGCCTCTGGAGCTTTTCAATTATCTCGTCTTCCCTCATAGCTTAACCCCCAGGTTAATTCACTGGCATCAGTTTAATCATCACCAGTGATACAAGGTGGTATGAGTGTATAAGGTTTTCGGGTTCAAGCGACATCCCCCACTTTAGGGGTCTAGGTGTACATATCCGTCATCAAGGTATGAGTGAGTTCATGCCATCAGGAATGAGCCAGGAAGCGCAAGGTATATATATCACTCACGATGATACTTGAGTGCAGATAGCCAAACTAGGTGATGGATATGAGAAAGAGCATCTTTGCCCTCCTCCTTGTGGGGGTTCTGTTCCTGAGCGTTGTAGCGAGCGGCTGTATAGGAGGTGGTGGCGAAACAACCACCACCCCAAGCACCAGCCAAAGCCAGACGCCCTCGTCTCCAACGGAGACAACAACTACCTCACCCACGGAGACCACGACCGCTCCCGCTGTTGAGTGCGGAAGCGGTAAGGTTGTTATCTGGCACAACATGCAACCGAACGAGCTTGAAGTCTTCCAGAGCATAGCCGAAGAATACATGGCCGAGTGCCCGAACGTTGAAATCGTCTTCGAGCAGAAGCCGAACCTCGAGGACGCCCTTAAAGCCGCCATTCCAAGCGGCCAGGGCCCGGACCTATTCATATGGGCACACGACTGGATTGGAAAGTTCGCTGAAGCGGGCCTCCTCGAGCCGATCGACGACTACGTCACCGACGACATCCTGAAGGATTTCGCCCCAATGGCGATTGATGCTATGCAGTACAAGGGCCACTACTACGCCATGCCCTTCGCGGCTGAAACCGTTGCGATAATCTACAACAAGAAGATGGTCCAGAACCCGCCCAAGACCTTCGATGAGATGAAGGCCATCATGGAGAAGTACTATGACCCGGACAACGAGAAGTACGGAATAGCCTGGCCGATCAACTCCTACTTCATCTCAGGCATCGCCCAGGCCTTCGGAGGCTACTACTTCGACGACAAGACCGAAATGCCGGGCCTCGACAAGCCCGAGACCATCGAGGGCTTCAAGTTCTTCTTCACTCAGATATGGCCGTACATGGCTCCAACTCCGGACTACAACACCCAGCAGAGCATCTTCCTTGAGGGCAGGGCACCAATGATGGTGAACGGCCCGTGGAGCATAAGCGACGTCAAGAAGGCCGGCATTGACTTCGGCGTCGTCCCGCTCCCGCCGATCACCAAGGATGGCAAGGAGTACTGGCCGAGGCCCTACGGTGGCGTTAAGGACATCTACTTCGCGGCAGGTATAAAGAACAAGGACGCCGCCTGGAAGTTCGTCAAGTGGTTCACCACCACTCCAGAAGTCATCAAGGAGCTATCACTCCAGCTCGGCTACATCCCGGTTCTCAAGCCCGTTCTTGAGGACCCAGACATCAAGGCCGACCCGGTCATCTACGGCTTTGGCCAGGCGGTTCAGCATGCTTACCTGATGCCCAAGAGCCCGAAGATGGGCGCAGTCTGGGGCGGCGTTGACGGCGCAATAACCGAGATACTCAAGGACCCGGCCAACGCGGACTTTGAAGCCATACTCAAGAAGTACCAGGAGAAGATACTCCAAGACATCGGCTCAAGCTGAGCCGCTTTCTCTTTTTATTACCTTGCGGAGGTGCTGAAATGAAGAAGACGACCGCTGCTGCACTGATGCTCATACTGCCCGGAATGGCCGCGTTCCTGTTCTTCAACCTCTGGCCGATAGTCTACTCGATATACCTGGCGTTCACAAACGCCCAGCTCGGAAACTTCCCAATCTACAATCCACAGAGCGCAGTTGAACCGCTGCACTTCGTCGGCCTTGAAAACTTCAGGTGGGCGCTCTCGGACGACAAGTTCATCAACGCCTTCAAGTGGACGTGGATATTCGTCTTCACGAGCGTCACTCTAAAGGTTTTCGCGGGCCTCTTTCTCAGCCTGCTCTACAACAGCAAGTACGTAAAGGGAAAGGCAATCTACAGGTCACTCCTCATAATCCCCTGGGCGCTGCCGCTCCTCTTCTCGGTAACCGTGTGGAAGTTCATGTTTGACCCCGTTTTTGGCCCGATTAACATGATGCTCAAATCAATCGGCATTACTGGACCCGACTGGGTGAACAACCCTACATGGGGGTTTGTGGCCCTCAACATAATCGAGGTCTGGCTGGCCTATCCGTTTATGATGACCGTAATAACCGCCGCACTCCAGTCGGTCCCGGACACGCTAATCGAGGCGGCCATCATAGACGGAGCCAACTACTGGCAGAGAATCTGGCACGTCGTCGTCCCAATAGTTGGAAAGCCGATAGCCTTCGCGACCATACTCACAAGCGCCGCAAGCTTCCAGTACTTTATGGTGCCTTACATCTACAACGCGGGCCTCTTCGAGGACAGGTTCCTTCTGCTCTACGGATTCAGGAAGGCATTCGGTGCAACACCGCACTACGGCAGGGCCGCGGCGATAATGGTGATAGCCACGCTCATTCTGGCCGTCTACATGTACGTGAACGTTAGGATAACCAGGCTCCAGGAGGGTGCTAAGGGATGATGGGCCGTAAGAGATCCGAGATGCTCAAAAGCTTCGTCCTGACGCTAGTGGCAGTCTTCATAATGTTCATAATCCTTTTCCCAGTGTACTACATCTTCACAGTCTCGATAAGCCCGAAATCAACTCTCGCAACGACTGAGCTGGAGCTCATACCAAAGGAGGTCACCCTGAATTCGTACAGGGAAGTCCTCTTTGGGTTCTCAGGCGACAGGCTGATGGAGGACTTTGAGGGCAGGATAACCGGAAAGGGAACACTCCAGAACGGCAAGCTCTACATAACAGACGGCACTCTCATCGGAACGGTGAAATACGGGCCTTTCACGGGCCTGAAGTTTGAAATTCCTGTTTCTAGGATAACTTTCACCGTCAACGGCGGCTCCGGCAGCGGGGACTTGAGCGGGAAGGTTAGAGGGACGATAATCCTGACGAGGATCAACGATGACGGAACGATAGGCTTTGGAATAGTCAGAAACGTCACACTCACAGAGGGCACGGTTAACGGAGTAAAGGTCAGCGGACAGATGGATGGATACATCAGGGCAAGGAACACCGGAAAAGCAGAATTCACGGCCCTGGGCAAGTTCGTGAACTCCAACTTCTTCAAGTATCTGAAGAACAGCCTGATCCTGGCGACCCTTACAGTAGTACTGGCACTGATCTTCGTCGTCCCGGCGGCCTACGCCTTTTCAAGACTCCAGTTCTTCGGCAGGGAGCACGTACTGTACTTCTACCTGATGTTCACACAGGTCTCAGGTGGTCTGGGAATAGCCGGGCTTATAGCCCTCTACGGAATGCTCGTCAAGCTCGGCCTCTACGGCAAGCTTCCGGTGCTGGCCTTCATCTACGCCGCAGGGAGCGTGCCCTTCAACACATGGCTCCTCAAGGGGTACATAGACTCAATAAGTCCCGACTTCGATGAGGCGGCGCTTGTTGACGGTGCAAACTACTTCCAGATAATCAGGCACGTTCTCCTCCCAATGGCGCTCCCAGGGATAGCGACGGTGGCGGTGTTCGCCTTCATCGGCGGATGGACGGAGTTCATTCTCGCAAGCCTCCTCCTGAACCAGGACAGTCAGCCATTGGCGGTGTGGATATACTCCCTCCTAGGAGGAATCGGCAGGGGAATTGACTGGAGCTACTTCGCAGCCGCCGCGCTGCTGTTCGCCCTGCCGGTGTTCGTGATGTTTATTCTCGCCCAGAACTACATAAGAAGCGGCCTCACCGTAGGAGGCCTTAAAGAGTGAGGTGATAAGATGAAGAGGCTGGTTTCCCTTTTCCTTACCCTTTTGGTGGTTGGAAGTATAATAGGAGCGAACGCCAAGTTCGCGCTGGCAGAAGAACCAAAGCCGCTGAACGTCATAATAGTCTGGCACCAGCACCAGCCCTACTACTACGACCCGATACAGGACATCTACACGAGGCCGTGGGTCAGACTCCACGCGGCCAACGACTACTGGAAGATGGCCCACTATCTTAGCGAGTATCCCGACGTCCACGTAACCATAGACCTCTCGGGTTCCCTCATAGCCCAGATAGCCGACTACATGAACGGAAAGAAGGACACCCTTCAGGTAATCACCGAAAAGATAGCCAACGGAGAGCCCCTGACAGTCGAAGAGAAGTGGACGATGCTCCAGGTTCCGGGAGGGTTCTTTGACCACACGATACCCTGGAACGGTGAGCCTGTAACTGACCAGAACGGAAACCCGATCAGAAAGATATGGAAGCGCTATACCGAACTCAAGAATAAGATGCTGAACGCGAAGGCCAAGTACGCCAACCTTCCGCTGGAGGAGCAGAAGGTCGCGGTAACAAACGAGTTCACAGAGCAGGATTACATAGACCTCGCGGTTCTCTTCAATCTCGCCTGGATTGACTACGGCTACATAATGAGCAACCCCGAGCTCAAGGCCCTCTACGAGAAGGTTGATGAGGGCGGCTACACGAGGGAGGACGTTAAGACCGTTCTCAACGCCCAGATGTGGCTACTCAACCACACATTCGAGGAGCACGAGAAGATCAACTACCTCCTCGGCAACGGGAACGTTGAGGTCACCGTTGTTCCCTACGCCCACCCGATAGGGCCGATACTCAACGACTTCGGCTGGGAGAGAGACTTCGACGCCCACGTTAAGAAGTCCCATGAGCTCTACAAGAAGTATCTAGGCAACGGAACGGCAACCCCAGTCGGCGGTTGGGCAGCTGAGTCAGCACTCAACGACAAGACCCTTGAGATACTCGCCGAGAACGGCTGGCAGTGGGTCATGACCGACCAGCTCGTCCTCGACAGGCTCGGTGTCGAAAAGACCGTTGAGAACTATTACAGGCCATGGGTTGCCGAGTTCAACGGAAAGAAGATCTACCTGTTCCCGCGCGACCACGCCCTCAGCGACCGCGTTGGCTTTACTTATGGAGGAATGAACCAGTACCAGGCCGTCCAGGACTTCGTGAACGAACTGCTGAAGCTCCAGAAGCAGAACTACGATGGCTCCCTCGTCTACGTTGTCACACTCGACGGTGAGAACCCGTGGGAGAACTACCCGTACGACGGTAAACTCTTCCTCGAGGAGCTCTACAAGAAGCTCACCGAGCTCCAGAACGCGGGCCTGATAAGGACAGTCACACCCAGTGAGTACATCAAGCTCTACGGCGACAAAGCAAACAAGCTCACCCCGAAGATGATGGAGCGCCTCGACTTCACTACTGAGGACAATGTGAATGCACTTCTCAAGGCCAAGAGCCTTGGAGAGCTCTACGACATGGCCGGGATCAAAGAAGAGATGCAGTGGCCCGAGTCGAGCTGGATTGACGGTACTCTCTCCACCTGGATAGGCGAGCCCCAGGAGAACTACGGCTGGTACTGGCTCTACCTGGCTAGAAAGGCCCTGATGGAGAACAAGGCAAAGATGAGCCAGAACGACTGGGACAAGGCCTACGAGTACCTCCTCAGGGCAGAGGCGAGCGACTGGTTCTGGTGGTACGGCAACGATCAGGACAGCGGCCAGGACTACACCTTCGACCGCTACATGAAGACCTACCTCTACGAGATCTACAAGCTGGCGGGTGTTGAGCCGCCGAGCTACCTCTACGGAAACTACTTCCCGGACGGCCAGCCCTACATCACGAGGGCACTGGACGGTCTCGGAGAGGGCGAAAAGAAGGAGTACTCAAGCGAGTCTGCCCTGGCTAAGGGGGTTGAAGTCTACTTCGAGAGCGACGGCCTCCACTTCCTCGTCAAGGGTGACCTGAAGGAGTTTGAAATCAGCCTCAGAAGCCCGGACGAGAGGATCGGCAACACGTTCACACTCCTTCAGAAAAAACCAACAGAACTCAGGTACTCACTGTTCCCGTTCTCAAAGGATAGCGTCGGCATGCCGATCACGGTTCACGTGGTCTATAAGGACGGAAAAGCTGAAGTTTACAAGGCCGATGGCTACGATACTAACGAGAAGGTTGGAGACGTTACGGCCAAGAAGACTGAGGGCGGAGTCGAGGTTGTTGTCCCGTTCGACTACCTCTCCAACCCGAGCGACTTCTACTTTGCAGTCTCAACGGTAAACGAGAACGGCGAGCTGGAGGTAATAAGCTCACCGGTCGAACTTAAGCTCCCGGTTCAGGTCAAGGGTGCAGTCATAGTTGACATTACCGATCCCGAGGGAGACGATCACGGGCCCGGAACCTACACCTACCCGACCGACTCAGTCTTCAAGCCCGGAGTCTTTGACCTCCTCCGCTTCAGACTGCTCGAACAGACCGACAGCTACGTCATGGAGTTCTACTTTAGGAACCTCGGTGACAACCCGTGGAACGGACCCAACGGCTTCAGCCTGCAGATTATCGAGGTCTACCTCGACTTCAAGGAAGGAGGAAACACCAGCACAATCAAGATGTTCCCGGATGGACCGGGAGCCAACGTGAACCTCGATCCAGACCATCCGTGGGATGTGGCCTTCAGAATAGCCGGATGGGACTACGGCAACTTGATCGTCCTCCCGAACGGCACCGCGATACAGGGAGAAATGCAAATTTCGGCCGATCCTACCAAGAACGCAATAATCGTCAAGGTGCCCAAGAAGTACATCCAGATAAACGAGGACTACGGTCTTTGGGGTGCAGTGCTGAGCGGTTCCCAGGATGGCTACGGACCGGATAAGTGGAGGCCTGTTGCAGTTAAGGCCGAGCAGTGGAAGGTTGGCGGCGCTGACCCGCAGGCAGTCATAAACAACGTTGCCCCGCGCGTCATGGACATGCTCGTTCCGGAAGGCTTCAAACCAACCCAAGAGGAGCAGCTCAAGAGCTACGACGCCCAGAACGGAAAGCTCGCCACGGTCAAGGCGATACCGCTCATCAAGAAGGGAATAGTCGTTAAAGACCCGGAGGGAGACGATCACGGGCCCGGAACCTACACCTACCCGACCGACTCAGTCTTCAAGTCGGGCGTCTTCGACATTCTCAAGTTCAAGATGACGGAGGAGAGCGACGACTGGGTGCTGGAGTTCTACTTCAAGGACCTTGGAGACAACCCGTGGAACGGTCCAAACGGCTTCAGCCTGCAGATCATAGAGGTCTACTTTGACTTCAAGAAGGGAGGAAACACGAGTGCCATAAAGATGTTCCCGGACGGGCCGGGGGCCAACGTCAACCTCGACCCGTTCCACCCGTGGGATCTGGCCCTCAGGATAGCCGGTTGGGACTACGGTAACCTGATAGTCCTCCCGAACGGTACAGTGATCCAGGGAGAAATGCAGATCTCAGCCGATCCAACGAAGAATGCCATAATCGTCAAGCTCCCGAAGAAGTACTTCCCAGGGGTCTCTGACTACGGCCTCTACGCCAGCGTCCTTGTCGGCTCGCAGGACGGCTACGGGCCGGACAAGTGGAGACCTGTTGCAGTTGATGCCGAGCAGTGGAAGGGCGGTGGAGCCGATCCACAGGCAGTCATTGCCGGTGTCGCGCCGAGGGTTTACGACATGCTCGTTCCAGAGAGCTTCAAACCAACCCAGGAGGAACAGCTCAAGAGCTACGACGCCCAGAACGGAAAACTGGCCACGGTAGTTATGATACCACTCGTCGGGGGCACCGGTGGGGAGACACCAAAGGAGACCGCAACGAGCACGACATCGACGACCTCAACGAGCAGCACAACGACTTCAACAACTTCCACTACAACCACACCCCATGGAGGAGGCGGAAGTGGCAGTGGACCAACCACCACTTCAAGCACCACTACGACTACTTCAACGAGTACCAGCGGCGAGGGTAAGACCTGTGGCCCAGCGTTCCTCGTTGGTCTCGCAGTAGTTCCACTCCTCCTCAGGAGGAGGCGCTGACCCTTTCCAATTTTTATTCTGGGGGTGATAAAATGGCGGAAGTAAGGCTCATCAACGTCTGGAAGCAGTTTGGAGACTTCACTGCCGTCAGGGAGATGAACCTGCACGTAAAGGACGGCGAGTTCATGATACTCCTCGGTCCGAGCGGCTGCGGAAAAACCACTACCCTGAGAATGATAGCAGGATTGGAAGAGCCAACGAAGGGCCAGATATACATCGGGGACAGGCTTGTCGCCGACCCGGAGGAGGGAATTTTCGTCCCGCCCAAGGACAGGGACATCGCCATGGTCTTCCAGAGCTACGCCCTCTATCCACATATGACTGTCTATGACAACATAGCCTTCCCGCTCAAGCTGAGAAAGGTTCCGAAGGACGAGATCGACAGGCGCGTCAGGGAAGTCGCTGAGATGCTCGGCCTTACGGAACTCCTCAACAGGAAGCCTAGGGAACTTTCAGGTGGACAAAGACAGCGTGTCGCCCTCGGAAGGGCAATCGTGAGAAAGCCGCAGGTATTCCTCATGGACGAGCCGCTCTCGAACCTCGACGCCAAGCTGAGGGTGAAAATGCGCGCCGAGCTGAAAAAGCTCCAGAGACAGCTTGGCGTCACCACCATCTACGTCACCCACGACCAGGTCGAGGCAATGACGATGGGGGACAGGGTCGCCGTCATCAACGCAGGTCAGCTCCAGCAGGTCGGAACGCCTGAGGAGGTCTACGACAGGCCCGCGAACACTTTCGTTGCAGGCTTCATAGGCTCGCCACCCATGAACTTCATGGATGCTACTGTCACTGAGGATGGTTTCGCGGACTTTGGAGAGTTCAGGCTGAAGTTCCTGCCCGACCAGTTTGAAGTACTCCAGGAGAAGAACCTCGTCGGAAAGGAGGTCATCTTCGGCATACGGCCGGAGGACATCTACGACGCTCTCTTCGCCCAAGTCAAGATTCCGGGGGAGAACATGGCCAGAGCGCTCGTGGAGATCATCGAGAACCTCGGTGGAGAGAAGATAGTGCATTTGAGCGTTGGAGACGTTACCTTCCTCGGCAAGTTCCCGGCGGAGTCGAGGGTTAAGGAAGGACAGGAAGTTGACGTTGTCTTTGATATGAGGAAGGCTCACGTCTTTGAGAAGGGAAGCGGGAAGGCCGTCTTCTGAAGGTTTTTAAGGCCTCTTCTCAATTTTTCCCTCATGCCGATTGAGGACTTCGCAGATTTTATAGCATCACGGGTTCCGAAGGGAAAAGTAGCCGAGCTGGGGATAGGCTTTCAGTTCAAGGTAGCCCTCAGGCTGAAAGAGCTTGGCTTTAGAGTTCTCGCCGTTGATTGGAATGAAAAGGCCGTCGAGGCGGCAAAAGAGGCAGGTATAGAGGCCATAAGAGACGATCTTTTCAACCCGAGGCTTGAGCTTTATGAGGATGCGGTTGCCCTCTATTCCGTCAGACCCACTCCAGAGATAGTCGAGCCGATACTTGACCTGGGCAAGAAGCTCGGTTTTCCAGTCTTCATTCTCCCCCTCGCTGGGGACACGATGCCTAGAACTATGAGGCTCGTCAACTACCGGGGCCTGGCGATATACGTGAAAGATATTTAAGGTTCATTTCAACTCCCTACGGTGGTGGTATGAGGCTCTTTGGGACGGCCGGAATCAGGGGGACCCTCTGGGAGAAGGTTACACCAGAGCTCGCCATGAGAATCGGAATGGCGGTCGGGACTTACAAGAGCGGGAAAGCCCTCGTTGGAAGGGATGGGAGAACTTCAAGCGTCATGCTCAAGAAAGCCATGATATCCGGACTTCTGAGCACAGGGATGGAGGTCCTCGACGCGGACCTGATTCCCACTCCAGTGCTTGCTTGGGGGACGAGGAAGCTGGCAGATGCCGGGGTTATGATAACGGCCAGCCACAACCCGCCCACTGACAACGGTATAAAGGTCTTCAACGGCGATGGAACCGAGTTCTACGTCGAGCAGGAGAGGGAGCTTGAGGAAGTAATCTTCTCCGGAGAATTCAAAAAAGCAAGATGGAACGAGATAAAGACCGTCAGGAGAGTAGAGGTTATCCCGGACTACATAAACGCTGTTCTGGACTTCGTGAACCACGAGACAAACATTAAAGTCCTCTACGACGGGGCAAACGGCGCTGGAAGTCTCGTGGCACCTTATCTTCTGCGCGAGATGGGGGCAAAGGTCTTCAGCGTCAACGCCCACGTAGATGGACACTTCCCGGGCAGGAAGCCCGAACCACGCTATGAGAACATAGCCTACCTCGGAAAGCTTGTGAAGGAGCTCGGGACTGACCTGGCGATAGCCCAAGACGGGGACGCTGATAGAATAGCGGTCTTCGACGAGAAGGGGAACTACGTTGATGAAGACACGGTTATAGCGCTCTTTGCCAAGCTCTATGTGGAGGAGCACAGCGGCGGAACTGTAGTCGTCTCCATAGACACGGGCTCGAGGATAGACGATGTGGTGGAGAGGGCCGGGGGAAGGGTCGTGAGAATCCCACTCGGGCAGCCACACGACGGCATAAAGAAGTACGGCGCCATCTTTGCCGCTGAACCATGGAAGCTCGTCCATCCAAAGTTCGGCCCGTGGATTGACCCCTTCGTAACGATGGGACTGCTCATAAAGCTCATAGATGAGAACGGCCCGCTGAGCGAGCTCGTCAAGGAGATTCCAACATACTACCTCAGGAAGGCCAATGTCCTCTGTCCTGACGAATACAAGAGTGAAGTGGTTAAGAAGGCCTCTGAAGGGGTCGAGAAGAAGCTCTCCGGCGAGATAAAGGAAGTGCTGACGATTTCGGGTTTCAGGATTGCCCTGGACGACGGCTCGTGGATATTGATAAGGCCTAGCGGAACTGAGCCGAAGATAAGGGTCGTGGTCGAGGCTCCAAGCGAGAAGCGTAGGGACGAGCTGTTTGAGATGGCTTACTCAACGGTCTCCAGAATTGTAAAGGAAGCCGAAAAGAAAGAGAGGCTCAGACGAACCTAGCTGGCCTTAAAGTTCTCACCGCTATTTCTTTTTTATCGACTGTTACTCTAAAGCCCTCCTTGGCAACGTACGTCTTGACCCCAGTGACGTTCTCGATGTACTTTGCCTCCTTGTAGGGGTTGGCGAAGTGCATTTTCATCCCGATGTGGCTCATTACCAGGACTTCCGGCTTCTTCTCCATGCTCTTGAGCATCTCAACGGCGTCGTCTGTGCTCATGTGGTAGGGAATTCCCATGTCCCTGGGTCTCGTTATAGCCGCTATCAGAACCCTCGCTCCATCGTGCCAGCGTATGAGGTCATCGAAGTACGCTGTATCGGGAATATAAGAGATATCACCAAAGCTCGTTCTCATCCTGAAGCCTATTGTTGTCGGGTCGGAGTGCTTGCTCGGTGTTATCAGCAACTCCTCGTCTCCGATCGAAATTTTGCTTCCCGGTTCTGGGATGTGCACGCTCTCAAGGACGTTTATGTGGTACTGGCTTATCGCGGGAGTATGCTCCTCGTCACCGTAGACAACGCTCTTTGAGGCTATCAAAACGCCGCGCTTCTTCAGCGCTCCGCCCGTCATGGCCTCGACCATGACCTCAAGGTCGTTGCAGTGGTCGACGTGCCTGTGGGAAACGAAGATGGCGTCGAGCTTTCTGGGGTCGAGCTTGTAGCGCCAGCTCCTGACTAGTGCCCCTGGCCCGGGGTCAACGTAGATGTTCCTGCTGGCAGATATGTGGAATCCTCCCGTGGAGCGGAACTGGGTTATGGTAATGAACCTCCCGCCTCCGCTCCCGAGGAACGTTATCTCTATCAAAGGGACACCTCCTTTCCTTCTGCGGACGGGATAGAGTATGTAAAGGAGAGTATATAAAAGATTGCCCGCAAACTGTTTAAGGTTCGGAGGTGACTCTTTCCTGGTGATTTCAATGGAAAGGCTTGAAACAGTTGTTAAGGAGATTGACAAGCTCCGAGACGAGATGGTGGAGGCACTCGTCGAACTCATCAAAATCCCTGCCATAAGCCCGGACTACGGCGGCGAAGGAGAGTACGACAAGGCCCAGAGGCTGCTCGAAATAATAAAGGGCTGGCCCTTCGACAAGATTGAGGTTTATGAAGCGCCTGACGAGAGGGCCAAGAACGGTGTTAGGCCGAGCATCCTGGCGTACTACTATGGAGAGAAGGGCGAAGAAAGCCCACGCCTCTGGATTCTGACTCACCTCGACGTTGTCCCGCCTGGAGACCTGAGCAAATGGACGGTGACAGAGCCGTTCAAACCCGTTGTCAAGGATGGTAAGGTTTACGGAAGAGGAGCAGAGGACAACGGACAGAGCCTCGTCGCCTCTCTCTATGCCGTCAGGGCCATGATGAACCTTGGAATCAGACCGAAGAGGACTGTAATCCTCGCCTTCGTCAGCGATGAGGAGACAGGAAGCCACTACGGCGTTGAGTGGCTGATAAAGAACCACCCCGAGCTTTTCAGGAAGGACGACCTCGTCCTTGTTCCGGACGGTGGAAACGAGGACGGGACGTTCATTGAAGTCGCCGAAAAGAGCATCCTCTGGTTCAAGCTGAAGGTGAAGGGTAAGCAGGTCCACGCCAGCATGCCGGACAAGGGGCTGAACGCCCACCGCATCGCCATTGACTTAGCTTACCACCTCGACAAACTCCTCCACGAGAAGTACGACAGGCGGGACGAGCTGTTTGAACCCCCAGAGAGTACCTTCGAGCCAACGATGGTCAAGAACCCCGCTGACAGTCCTAACATAGCACCTGGAGAACACGAGGTCGTCTTTGACTGCAGGGTTCTGCCAGATTACGGCCTCGATGATATTCTCAACGACGTTAAGGTTCTCGCTGAAGAGGTTAAGGAAAGACACAAAAAGGAGATAGAAGGCAAAGTTCTGCCTGAGATAGAGGTCGAAATTCTCCAGAGGCTCGACGCTCCCGCTCCAACGGATCCGAACAGCGAGATAGTGATTCTCCTGAAGGAAGCCATCAAAAAGCTCCGCGGAAAGGAGGCCAAGGTTGGCGGAATCGGTGGCGGAACCTTCGCGGCCTTCTTTAGGAAGCTCGGCATTCCAGCTGTTGTGTGGGCCACTCTGGATGAAATGGCTCATCAGCCCAACGAGTACGCCAAGATAGACAACATGGTGGAAGACGCGAAAGTCATGGCCGCTCTGGCTCTTCTCTAATGGAAAGACTTTTCTTTTCTGCTATTTTACTTCCTCTATGCCCACTTGGAAGGATGGAAAACTAGGGCTGCCGGTAAAGGAAGCGGTAAAGCTGTTCCCAGAGCTGGAGAAGTATCTTGATGAACGAGGAAGGCTGGACTTCTCGAACAGGGACGCAAGGATACTCTACAACAGGGCCATAGCGAAGGCAATCTTCGGGCTGGATATAGAGTACCATCCAAAGGGGCTCGTGACAACTCCGATCTCGCGCTACCTCTTCCTGAAGACGTTTTTAAGAGGAGGCGAGAAAGTCCTTGAAATAGGAACAGGACACACGGCTATGATGGCCCTCATGGCTGAGAAGCTCTTCAACTGCGATGTTACCGCCACGGAGATTGACGAAGAATTTTTTGAGTACGCGAGAAGGAACGTTGAAAGAAACGGGGCAAAGGTTAGACTAATCAAGAGCAATGGGGGAATCATCAGAGGCGTCGTTCCTGAAGGCGAGATGTTCAATGTAATCTTTTCAGCACCGCCCTACTATGAGACTCCAACGAAGGGAGTCTTAACGGAGAAAGAGGGTGTTGGAGGCGGAAGGTACGGGGAGGCATTTTCCGTAAGGCTTATTGAGGAGGCAGTCGAATATCTCAATCCAAAGGGCAAAGTTGCCATCTTCCTTCCAGACAAGGAGCCGCTGATAGAGGCTATCGCGGAAAAGGGAAAAGAGCTCGGCTACTCCGTTAGGGACGTTAAGTTCAAGGCCGGAACAAGATGGAGGCACAGCCTGATTTTATCACTGTAGGGACTCAGACCGTGGGCGTCTCAGCACTCACGCCGGTCTCAGAGGAGGTGCTTTCTCATCACCGTTCACCTAAATTTCCGTGCATCAATGCACAACTTTTTTTGCAAATAAGCCCTCTACGGGCTTACACACTCAAGTTGTGCGAGCGCACCTCACCAGCTCCACTCATGCCTACATTTGTAAACCTTAAAAACCTTACGCTATCACCTCATTTTCATAAAAGAATACTTATAAACTTTTAATAACATTCGCACAGAAAAGAAAAACGGATTATTCACCAGCTCCACTACTATCCGAATTCCGAACCATTTGAAATCTCAACCTTAAAAATTTATAAATAATTAAATCAGTCGGCAATTCTAAGTCTGTAGATGTATATGGTTGAGTCATTGACTTTGAATGTTGCGATAGCCTTAAGGTCGGCCTTGCTAATCAATTCTGCGTTCTTGAGTATGGTATTAATGATTTTTTCACTGTCTTCAGCGGGCTTCAGGGTTGTATCTTCATCAATGTACACTTCATCAGTTTTAACTTCCCTTCTCTGGAGTAGGACTGGTAAGTAGTATAGAATGTTGTTTACAACATTGCGGACGTTGTATTTTGCAACAATGTCGCAAATCTCACAATCCTTATCAATGAACTTAATAATTGCATTGCTGACTGTGTTGAACTCTTCCTCCGACAACAGTTTCATATAGTCATCATACACATCAACCCCATAAATCACATAGTATGTCTCCATAGTTATCACCAGTATCATATAATTAACACTACTTATATAAGCTTTTTCAGCATTTATGTGCTTTATGTGCTCAATTAAATATTAGGGTTATAGCGCCATTTTGTCATGTATTTTAGTGACTTCAATCATATAGATTGGAAAGAAATATTAGGGAGATAGTAATCTTTTGAGTAATTGCCGGCAGACATTTAGGGATTAACTCAATCCCTGCCGATAGTTAATAGGTATGTGATCTGTGAATAGTTTGAGTTGTCGCCAGTAAGGAAAGGACTATCTTTGACATTATGTTGAGAAGAAGAAAAGATCAGGACTTGAGAAGTTCAAGGTATTTAGATATATCAACTTTAGTCTCTTCCGTGATATCTTTCCTTTCCGCAAGCTTTTTCTGATAGACTTTAATAAGATCCTCAAACAGCTCTTTCTCTGCGATTAACGTAATGATGGCATCAATAACAGCAGAATTGTCAGCCCTTCTACCCGTTACTTTTGTGACTGCTTCCTTAAGGGTTTTATATTTGTTAAATGCCTTGTCATCAACAAAAATTGTATGCTTTGCTCGCCTCTCAGTTTTCTTCTTTGCCGACCTTGCCATATTCATCACCAAACAGAGATCACCTCAAAAATATAAAAACATTGCCTAATAAATCTCAATCTCTGGAATAGCCAGTATCTTTCTCCAGATCTCATTATTCCAAACAATTAGCCAATGTTCTTCTAGAATTTTTTCATGTCTTTTGTAGTCCGGAACCAATGAACTAACAATGAGCCAGAATTTTTTAGTGTGCCTTTTCTCAATCAAATGAACAAGCTCATGTATGACAGCATACCTTAGGGTGTCCTCAGGAAGGGATAAAAGGGCCAGATTAAAGTTAAGGTTATTTTTGTTGGAACAACTACCCCACTTACTCTTGTGCTTCTTTATTGAGACTCTATTGTATTTGACTCCTAGAAGTTTTGAATATTGGGTCAAAATCGCATTCAGCTTATTTCTGAGTATTTTTCTAAGCTCCTTCTCAAGAATGCTGATCTCCTGTCCTCTCCTAGATTTGGGGATAGATAAAATGACTTTGTTATTTAAAATAGTCAACTTGCTACTGTGTGCATTGTGATACTTGATATTCAACCTAACGGGGGTCCCAAAGAGATAAAAGTTCTCACTCAAGGCGATTTTCTTATACCACTCTATTTGTGAGAGCTGTTGAATAATCCATTCTCTCTTTTTGGACAATAGTTGTTCCACATCATATCTATCATATCCCTGAGGAACTACAACCCACACAATACCATCTGGCCTGATTATTATCCTAGCTAACTTGACGTCTTTAACTTCAATTGAAATTGGAAGAGATGATAAAGTCTCTGCACTCACTTCCAGCCCTCATCAAAGTTCTCTACCAGCAGTTCAAAGAACTCCTTGTGAATCGAATCTAGTTTTTTCTCAAGTTCGCTGGGCTCTAAATTCATTTCGGCCAGTTTAACCAATAAGAACAGCCTGACGCTCTGCTCGACCTCAGCCTTAGCGCTCTCTCTAGTAGTCCATCCATCAAACATCTTGTCTTTTAGTTCTTCTTTCAGTTCGAGTACATACTTCTTCGCTGTCTGCTTATCAACACCCAACTTTTCATGAAGGAATGACATTAGAAGGAACTCTTCAGAACTAAGACCATATTTCACGGGCTCCTTCTCAATTTCAATAACTTCCTGAGATAATTCATGAAGTTGCTTAGTGAATTCCTTTATCTTCTCGGCGTTTTCATAGATTCTTTTTATTAGTTTTTCAATTCTCTCAGATAACTTTTGGTATGCAGGCCCTTTGTTTTTGTTTCTCTCAGACCAGCTCTTTAATACCACCGCAAGATCAATAAGTTTTGAATCATCTGCTTCCCCATTCTCAATTTTTGATGATAGCTTTTCTAAGTACTCAACATCAAATTTGATTAAGGGGAATTTATCCTCAATCTCTTTGGCTTCTACGCTTCTCTCAATTATCTTTTCAGTTTTCTTATAATACTCCCTGAATTTTCTGTCTTTCTTTCCTTTGTATTTTCTCACATATGCTTTATAAATGGCAGTTATTTTCTTGTAAGTATCAATGTACGGTGCCAAGAAGGGATCTGGGGAAATAAACTCAAACAATTTTGCAAGTTGCTGATATTTCTCCTCAAAGAATTTGCCCTTAGCTGGATCTCTTAGGTAGCCAATGACATAATAATCGAGGGTGTTTTTATTAATCTGGTCAATACCACCCAAAAATTCAACAAGTTCATTATACAAGTTCTTGAAGCCTTCTTTTAGAGAGTCATAATTATATGCTACTCCCTTGATATCCTCCTGATAGAAATTAAGAACCTTCTCCAGATTCTCGAACACCCCACTGTAATCAACTATCAGTCCGAACTCTTTTCTAGGTGCAGGCCTGTTTACTCTGGCAATAGCTTGTAACAAATTATGGTCTCTCAAAGGTTTATCTAAATACATGACTTGATTTACTGGAGCATCAAATCCCGTTAATAGCATGTTTGTCACAATGAGGAGCTTGGGAGTATCTCCATGCCTGAACTTCTCAACAATTTCTTCAATCTTTTCCTTACTCTTATGATATTTCCTCAGCTCTGGTGGGTCATCATCTCTTGGTGAGAACACTACTTCGCTCCACTCAGGAGGAAGATATTTATCCAGTTCTTCTTTGTAATAGGCACAAGCCCATCTGTTCACTGCAACCACTTGCCCTTTGAAACCCAAGGGTTCTATGTATTTTTGATAGTGCTCTGCAATGTCCTTAGCAACAAGCTCAATTCTTTTCCTAAGCTTAAGTAAGAGCTTCCTGTCAACTTTCTTTTGGAGTTTCTTCTTGGCCCCTTCATCTAGCATCCAGAACTCCGATTCAAATAACTTGTCAGCTAACTCTTTGTCCACCTTGTACTTGACCCCTCTGTACTGGTAGTAAATTGGGACTGTGAATCCATCCCGTATTGACTCTTCAATTGAATACCTGTCCAAATATAATTCGCCCGGAGGGTTGAATTTTTCAAAAGTATTTCTCTCATCCTTTGCTACTGGTGTACCAGTAAAACCAAAAATGAATGCATTCGAAAGCATAGCTCTCATATTTATGGCCAACACACCGTACTGACTTCTGTGGCTCTCATCAGTTAGGACTATAACATTCTGCCTCTTATTTATTGGCCGGTTCCCACTCTTCAGGGCCTCGAACATTTCTCTGTATCTCCTTGTCCTCCCTTTATCCTTCGATTCCCGAGGCTCTTGGAATTTCTGAACAGTAGTTAGTATTATACCTCTCTCATCATTGTACAACATCTCGATTAATTTTGGTATTGAGGAAGCTCTCTTAACATTGAATTTGTGTTTTTGGAAGGTCTCAAACATCTGCTGTTCTAAATTATCCCTGTCAACCACTATTACAATAGTAGGATTATCAAGTTTCTCTGTTCTGTACAATTTCCACGCTGTGAAAAACATTGTCAAACTTTTTCCTGAACCTTGGGTGTGCCATATGAGTCCCGTCTTTTTATTGTCCTCACTAAGATAAGTCCGGAGAACTCTATAGTGGATTTTGTTTGTGGCTCTGAATTGCATGTATCTCGCAATTATTTTTACAAGCTTATTTTTCTCATATCTAAAGAATATGAAGTTCCTGATTATGTCAATGAGATTTTCCTTTGATAGCATACCATACGCAGTTACTCTAATGGGATCCTCCTCATAAGTTACATTAAGGTTGTGGGGATAAGGGTCTTTCCATTTTCCCCACATGTCCAAAGGAGCATCTGAAAAGGTTGGGGCATAAAGAACTTCAGTCCAATCGGAGATAATGTTGAATTGATTGAAGACAAATAGCTTGGGAACAGCGGACTCATAATCTTTTATTTGGTAGTATGCGACTTCAAGGGTTTCAGTTTCAGTAGTGGGACTTTTGACTTCAATCACCACAACTGGGATTCCATTAATAAAGAGAACAATGTCTGGTCTTCTCCTATTCTCACCCTCTTTGATATAGAACTGCCTAGTCACCAAGAACTCATTATTTTCGATGTTATCATAATCAATTAACCAGACCGTCTTGTGGAATTTCGAGCCTTTTGGTTTGAAGGAGAGGCCATTTTTCAAAATCTCCAGAAAATCCCTGTTTCCTTCTATAGTATGAGGGAGATATTCTAACTTTTTAACTACCTGCTCTGCATCTTCCTTACTTATCTTCCCAGCATTTATCCTAAGAAGAGCCCGTATTAACCTGTCTTTAAGAAGAGCTGAGTTGTAATCTCTCTCCTCCCTCAATTCTGAGGGAGGCACATACTTCCAGCCAAGTTCATTAGATAAAATGTTGACAAAGGGATATTCAGATATCCTCTCCTCTGGTGTTGGCATTCTCCCCTCCCCCGCCTATGAGCTCTTGCACTTTATTTAGAATAAGTGTTTTCCTTCTCTCTAGGAACTTATCATAATCATTCTTCCTCATGGCATCAATGCACTCTGAGTCAATAAAGTGGGGTTTGAGAACCTCCTCTATATCCCCGGGGATCCAATTAATATATTCTCTTGGAGATGTTGCTGAAATTTTCTTATTGGTTTCATCGCTGATGAGAGTTCTGTTGAGTATGGTGTTGATCTTCGACTTATCTTTGTCTCCAAGACCCTGTCTTCTTAGGAATGCCTGAGGGAATATATGGTGATCCTCTAGGTTATGGAATTCTATTGCGTCAACTTGCAAGAAGTCCCGTGCATGGTTTAATGCAATTAAGTTCATGATACCTCTATAAATTGCACTTCCACTTCTTGAGACTGCATATAAATTCAAGGATGGTACCCTTATTCTTGCTTCATTGATCATTGAGGGTACAAACTCAGGCTCTTTGAAGGCTCTTATCAGCTCAAGTGTATCACTCAGAGACTTTGATTCAACGGCACTACTGTATCTCTCGGTGAATACAGAACTCCAGTACCATTGCTTTATCAGTGTGTAAGCTCTGCTCTTTTCCATTGGGGATAATTCTTTGGTGCCCTCCACATAATAGAGGAGTGTTGCCAAAACTGGAAGCATGGGCTTGTAAGGAACCCACTTTGGCAAGAATGCTCCAAATCCATCTTGATTAGTGCTCATAACTCGCTCAATGGCTCTGTTAAAGTATTCTGCTATAGTCCACCAATCTTCTTCAAAATTCGCTGGTGACAAATTAATTAAAGACCTGTTTTTAACATCACTAATTTCCTTCTCGCCCTTGTCTTTATCTTTGTCCCTAAGCACCCTCATGAGACCTAGTGCCCTAAGTAACAACACTTTAAAGAGATCCGGGTTGTCCTCGGACAACTTTCTGATACCCTCAAATGAATCAACAGTGTCCTGCCATATTTTATGAAGATCGATATTATCTTTGTACAATCTGGCAGTCAGGAGATCAAAGACTGATAACTTAACTCCTGTACTGTTCATTTTCTCAAATATTGTGCAGACTTCACTAAGCTTTTGTTTATTGTTTGGTTCAATTTTCGGTAAATAAAGAACTGGAACTTTGAACTCTAGGAGATTGCTAATGTACTTCTCCCAAAGGCTAGCCTTTTCCTTAAGTTGCTTCTTGTATTCCTGAGTGAGTTCCCTACCCTGTTTAAAGCTAACATCTTCACCGATGTTCTCCTCTATGTACTTGTCAACATGGTACTCTATGAATTCCTCTACCCAATCTTCCCACTTCTCTTTATTGGAGAGCTGTGTGAATGGAACTATTTTGTGCTCAAACTGATATTCCTTGTCCAAGTACTTTTTAGCATCATCTTCATTCACGCTGAACACAGCATCCTCAACATTACCCTTTTCTAGCTCTTCAAGTCTCAGGAAGAAGAGGTATCTTCTGCTGGTATATTTTGGTGTAACAACTTCTTTCGGCGGTGCATAGAATACATAGTGAAGGGATGTTATTCTCTGCTGGCCATCAAGGATCATAGCCTCTGGTTCTGCAATATAATTCCCATCTCTATCAATTGGTAGAGTAACACCTTGGATTGGCCTCCATGTGAATGGGGGGTTGGCAGGATCCGTTCTAAGGAAGAGGAAAGTACCTACAAAGTAGCCATTAAGAAGCGAGACCAGCAAGTCCTTAATGTCTTGTCTTGACCATACAAAGTCCCTTTGGAACTGGGGAAGGACTAATTTCCCTTCTTCGGCCTGTTTTAATATCTCAAGCAGATTCTCCATTTTCGGGTCGAGCTTATCCACTTTTCTCACCCACCTTAACCCTAACTTTTCCCGTGAGAAGTTTGTCCATCATACCTAGCTTGAGTTTCTCAAGCTCCTCTTTTGTCTTTATCTCAGCCTCAATTTTATTATCAATTGTCATAAGAATCTGGGCTATTTTCTTTTGTTCATCAAGTGGTGGTAGGGGTACTAGGAATTTCTTCAGATTGGTGGCATTAATATTAGCTTGGCTTACTCCCCTAGTTGCAATTTGCCTTAGTCTGTCTTGAGACAGTATCAGGTAATATGTCAAAAAGGCCGAGTCAACAATATCTTTCTTGGGCCGAAGTCTAATGAGATATGAAGCAAAAACATAGTCTCCCTCAAGCATGAAGATCCCTGTCTTGCCAACAAGCTCATAACTGTTTGTCCTATTGACCAATATATCTCCTTTTTCCAATTTAAATTTGTTGAATGTTTCTTCATCTAAATCCACATATTTTAGATTTACAGGCATGACTTTTCCATTGATTATGCTATCCATTTTAACAATAGGATACTGCCCTTCATCATACATCTTTATTGAGAGTCCATACTGGGCAAATTCAATTATATCCCCAATCTTAACAACATCCCATTCAGCAGGAATTTGCCCTAAGGGACTTGGCTTGAATTTTGTATGCCCAATCCCCTCGGTGAACAGTCTTTGCATTAAGGCATTCTTGAGTTGCTGGTAGTGATGGATTAAGGCATCAGTTTTCTCGATTGCCTTATCAATTGTGGACAATATTTCGGCTATTTTCTTCTGTTCTGGGAGTGGGGGATAGATCACATAATAATGTTCTAAAAACTCCCTCTTAAGACTTGGAAGCGTTGTTTGGGCATGGGTTCCAGATAATTTGAAGAAACTCATGTGGTAATAAAGGTATTTAATATCAATATCCTTCTTAAATTCCAAGTAAAAGGTAGTATCTGATGGCCAAGAGGGAACTTCTACTAAATGTACTGCTCCCGCAGTTCCTTTTCTTCCTATCACTAATGTTGGAAATTCAACTAAGGGTCTGTCTGTCCAAGCATAAATGCCACTGGAACCAATAACAGGAATCTCTCCTCCTTTTTTAGGAATAGCCTTTCCATATTTTACATTTGCGATTTCTTTTAACTCAAAGACGTTCCACTCCTTAGGTATCTTCCCAATTGGTGTCTCCTTGAATTCACCAGTCATGAAGACTCACCCTCTGATTTTGCCCATAACCATGCATCAAGGGGGACTTGCTTAAGTTCCTTCACGCCACCCTTAACTTCATAAAATTTTACTACCCCACTCCGTTTACCGACACTTGCTATGTACTTCTCTTGACATATCTCTATGAACTGCTTCAGACCCTTTTTGTCCTCAATCTTAATTTTGATGTGTTCCCCATCTTCAGTTACCTTAAGGTTCGGCCTCTCCTTTGCCTTAAGAACATCCAGCTGGTCTAGCAGATCATTGACAAAATTTTTGTATCTTTCTGAACCTGTGTCAATTCCGTCATCTGTTATGAAGCTGAAAAACTTGCTCTTTTGGAGTTGTGTTAGTGTTCTAAATATTGTCACAGTACTGAGAGCATACTTCATAATCTTCTCCTCATTTTCAAATTCGATAAGGCCAGACTCCTTGAGTTTTAATATTGTTTCCTGAGTAATTTGCTTGTAGTGCTCATAGTACTTGAAGAATGATTCAAAGTATCTTGTGTTCAACACCAGCAACCATCCATCATTGTCACTATCTGGGAACTCAAAGTATATTGAATCAATTGCTAGGGGGATAGATGTATAATCATCAGTTGCTATTGATAACTGTTTTCTAAACAATCCCACCATTATGCTGTTCTTCTTGAGAATGAATGACCTTCTATTCTTTACAAAAAAGGCGACCCTACCCCCCTCCTTGAACTGTATATCAAGAACATAACCAACAATGGATTTCACACTCCTAGCTGATGTCGAAGATACAGAACCCCCTTGCTTTATCTGATTCCATATTACCCAAAATCCGGGAATATGGGAAGGTTCAATATATCTGACAACTCCCACTGAAAAGGGCCTGTTATAGTCAAAAAAGTTTGTAAACTCTGTCTCATCTTTTGATACTTTGTTGATAACTCTCAAGAATCTCTGGTTGAATAACTTTACAATTTTTCTCTTGTACTTATTGGGGAGAACTAGATTGTGTGTTTTAAACCAAGCTCTTGGGTCTTTTGTTCTTTTACCGGTATTTTCCACAAGATACACATCAACTGTCATGTCTCTAACTTCATTAATCCTTGAGTGGAATTTCTTTAGAGTTATGATTGTCGGCACTCTGGCAAGAGCCCGGCTCCTCTCACTCTCATCACCCATCAGTCTTCGACCTCCAGATATATATTACCTGACAGGCTTGATACACAAATTCTCTCTGGGTTAGTTTTATCCGCAAGTAGTATTTTGTCTTTTCTAGTTATTAATATTACCCAATGACCCGATTCTCTGTTCTTTACTTTAAACAGATTATACCCTAATGCACCCAGCACGGGATTTGCATAGATGAGATTTGCCCTAAGGTAAAACATGAACACCATGAACATAAACACTAGAAAAGTCAGGACATTTCTTACTCCTTGATCTTTCGGGATAAATGCCATCATAGAGACAACGTACGTGATCAGATATTCTAGGTATATATGATTCATTTCCTGATAATCATCTATCACTATAAAATCATCACAAATTCTCTTTTCTCCACCAACATTTATTTTCTGTTTTGCCACTCTTAAAAAGAGAAGCAATGAGAGTAAGGAAAATACAGTCAGCGAACCAAAAAATATTGTATGAAATCCTGTCATCCCATCATATGTCTGAATTAGCAATATAATCCATAAGGGTATGTATGAACTAAGAAAAAGCCACAGGCTTGTGAGTAATGTTGGTTTCTCTTCCATCCTAGTATCACCTTTTAGGGGATCCCTAATGCGATGGAAGATTTAAAATAAGGGGATAACATCAAAAACTCACACATTAAATCACCCGAAGTTCCTTAAGGTATTCTTCTATCTTTGCCTTAAGTGAACTTCTCTCCTCTTCAAGGGCCTCAAGTTTGTTCCACACGTGCCTTATATCAACTTCATCCCTCTCAATGATAGGTGTCACGTACAGAGTGACGTTCAAGTTATAGTCATTGTTCCTTACTTCCTCTAGGTTGACAACCCTTGCATAACCCTCAATGTCTTTGAAGTCATTATATGCGTTCACAATCTTGTCAATGTCCTGAGTTCTAAGCTTGTTCTGTCTCTTACCTTCTTCATAATCTTGACTGGCATTAATGAATAGTATCTTGCCCTTTCTCTCCTCAGGCTTGTTCTTTCTAAATATTATCAAAACCCCGGGAGCTCCAGTATTGTAAAACAACTTTTCAGGAAGCGCAATTATAGTCTCTATCCAGTCTTTTTCCACAATCTCCGCCCTAATGTCTCTCTCCTTCCCCCCTCTAAAGAGGGCACCGTTGTCAATTACCACACCCACTCTCCCAGTATCATCCCTCGCACTTGCAAGCATGTGCTGAATCCACAGCCAGTCCGCTGAGGTCCCCAGTGGGGGTATCCCAAAGGGAAACCTCTCTGCACTGAAGGGAGCTTTCTTAATTTCCTCTTCTAAACCCTTAAGGTTCTTGTCATTCCAAGGAGGGTTAGCCAATACCACATCGAACTTCTTTAGCCGTCCACCCTCAGTGAATTTGGGTTCAAAGAATGTGTCCCCGTGCCTTATGTCAGCATTCTTGATATCATGGACAACAATATTCACTCTTGCAATTACATAAGTCATGTCATTGACTTCCTGCCCGTAGAACTTTGCCTTTTTGATATCGCCGCCGTTCTCTTTTATGTGATAGTAGGCAGTTATTAACATGCCCCCAGTCCCACATGCAGGGTCATAAATTTCCTCATAGTCTTGAGGATCCAAGATTCTGACAAGGACTTTAACAACTTCTTTGGGAGTGAAGAATTCCCCACCCTTCTTTCCACTAGTCATGGCAAACTGCTCAATAAGATATTCATAAGCCTCACCAAGAATGTCGGGGCTGACATTTTTTCCAATCCTGTATTTATCAAAGTGGTCAATCAATTGTCTAAGTTTTTGATCTGGGAGTACGTCTTTCTTGTTGAAATCTACTCTGGTCAGAAGTCCCCTAAGGCTTTCATTGTGTTCTTCAATTTTCATAAGAACCTCATTCAATTTCTCACCAATGTTTACAGGAGTGTTCTTGACCTTTTCCCAAAGGCAATCCTCTGGTATCTGATACTTGTGCCAACTCTTTTTCTTAGCTTCGATCTCAGCAATCTTCTTGGCTTTTTCCTCGCCAAGCTTGTCTTTCATCTGATTAAAGATCCTCTCATAGACCTCCCAGTACTCATCTTCATATACGTCTGACAGTCTCTTGTAGAACAAGAGGGTTAATATGTACGGCATGTAATCAACTCTGTTCCTTAGTATATTTGCGGCATCCCAGAGCCAAGTTTTTAATTGCTCTTTATCTGTCAAGTCCGTTACTTTGTTAACTCTCTTTTCCGTTTTAGTTTCATCTGATTTTTTGGAATTAGGTTTTTTGATAAATGTAGTTAAAGGAACTTCCTTGTTCATTATACTCCACCACCCTATGAGTGTAATAAGGTAAGTAAATAACCTTTTCTAATGCCTTAAGTCATTGTTAGTGTTCTATTATTAATGGTGGTGACCTTATGGGAAAAAAGGAGTACAAAAAATTGAACGTTCTCATGCATGTTGAAACATACAGGTCACTAAAGGAGTACTCAGAGGAAAATAACATTGCGATGATTAAGGTGATTATCAAGGCTTTGAACTTTTCAATAAAACATCTAGACAAATTCAAGAAGTTCTTACAGCAGTATGCTGACTTTATATCTGATGATATTACCACACTAAGAACTTTTTCAGTGAGCGAGATAAATCATGAAAGGATAAAGGTATGGGCAGAAAAACTCGGCCTCAGTATGAGCACGTGGGTAGATAGTGCTGTGGCTTTCTATTTAGCGAAGAGACAGAAGATCTAAAGTATGTTTCCAGTGGAAAACTTTTAGCAACGGATGATTATAAACAGGTTATGGATTAGGTCATATCTCGAAGGTTACACTGGTTACAATCCCAAACAGGCCATCTTATGGGTAAAAAGAAACAACCAAACGGCCCGTACAAGATTTCAATTTTGACGTATAACAGGCTCCACAGGAAAACTTTTTGCAACACAATTCATCGCAGATCCATAAATACACCTATTATGCCGATACTTCTAATCGAAAAGATTCGACCATTAACTTCTATATTTCAGAAGACTAAATATTAGTGTTTAATTGTACCAATTTTGTTATTCATTATGATCATTCTCCATCGAAGGATCGACTAAAAATTTTTGATCAGAAAATTTTGTGCGAGGAAGTTGACGGAAATCTGACATACTGCATACAAGTCAATAAAAAGAAATGGGTAAGAATCAGATGAAAAAGTTGAGTAGAATGTTCTTGTAAGCATTTTTATTCAACATATCCTTAACTTTCTCTGTATCAATCTCGACATGATATACATATCTAACTTCACCATCAACCTTGATCGATGTTCTCTTTATGTCATCAATTGCAATCAATTTCAGCAATTCGAGTGCTACTTGACTGCTGACTTTGAGCTGATCAGCGAGTTCCTGTATGTCATAATAATACTCGCCAATGCTCTTCTTTTTGATTGCAAGACTGTCATAGTATTGTAGCAGTTTCCTTAGTGCTTCTGATAGTCTCTTTTGTCCAATCCTGATATTGTTATCTTTAATTTCGATCTCACTTCTCTGTGCGAACTCCCTCAACATTGTATCGAACAGCTTCATTAACTCCTTTCTTTCGATTTCTGTGAATTTTGAAATTGATAATGACTCTCTGAACTTCCGCCTCGCTGTTTCGACGTCTATCCCATCAGCAGGGAGCTCCCTGATGATTTTTTCTTCAATAAACTCCTCGACATACTCTTCTAATTCCTCTGTTTTTAGACTGTAAATTTGCTTGTATTTTCTTGATATGCTCGCTAATGTGAATGCTAGTTCTACCGTTTCCCTGCCAACTTCTTGCTCTCCTTTCAGTACTGCGATAACTTCTATTAACCGCATCAGATTGTTTGATAGTCTGTGCTTCTCTTCTTTGAGTTCTTCATTGGCAATGAAGCTCGCTATTTCCGCCTTGAACTTCTTGATGCTTTCTCTGAGCTTCTTTTTGTCAATGTAGTTTGCATTGTAAATCATTATGTTCCTTATGAGTTTTAGTAACCGTAATTCTCTTTCGGTTGGTTCTTCATTTTCTGCCTCTTCTTTGCTTTCAAACCAGCTGTCAAACAGTAAATTTGCTTCTTTTTCGCTGTCAGCTGTGTATTCGAATATATCTGTGTCGAGAATTGCTATTCTGTCAAATGTGCTGATGTGCTGTGTTATTTCCATCATTTCTTTTGCGATGAATTCTTCCTTGAGTTTCTCTTTTTCAAATTCATCTGTTGCGTATTCGAGTTGTTTCTTGAGCTTTCCTGAACTGTAGTTGCCCAATAACATTATGTTCGGTCTCGTTTGATAATCTAAGCTTCTTGAACTGTTTCCTATTGTAATTGAGACGTGGCCGTTGCTCATTACTGTATTTAGGGCGATGATTATATCTTTATCAACGTTTCTGAACTTATCCACCTCATCTATGACCATTACACCTCTATCTGCAGATTTTAAAGCTCCAACTCTTGTTTCTTTTGCCACTTGATCATAGCCTCCCAGAAGGCCGGGAATGGTCATTCTTGACCTATCAGCGTATTTCCAGCGTTTTGATATGTGGGGGAGATAATAGAGTGCGAGTGTTGTCTTACCGACACCCGGTCTGCTCAAAATGAGAGTGTGTAGCATTTCTATGTTGTTGAGCCAGCTATTCTGTGCTAAAATCAGGTGTATTAACTTCAATCTCCAAACAAAATCCCGTTTCTTTCTGTATTTTATTCTGGGGGCATAGTTGTCAATCATCCAGTCTAACAATTCTTCGCCGTTATTGAATCGCTTAAGAAACTCTTCAACCTCCTGCTTCTCCTTATTGGATAGTTTAGCCATCTCCTCTTCTGCGGGTTTGATGTCAGTCACAAAAAAGATCTCTTCAGCGACAGCTGAAGCGTTATCTGTCTGTTGCTCATAAATGATTCCCCAAAACTCCATTTCGGCCCCCAGATTTTCAATTAGTATGTCAAGATTGCTTGAGTAGGTCATGGCAGTTATCTCATTGTTCTCATCTGTGATTTTGAAGGATACTATTCCCATTTTGACGTTGTCCAAGTCTTTTTTGAGTATTCTGAGCATCTGGCCTGTCTCTGAGTCAAACAACTTCGGTTGCGGGGGCAGGTTGTAGGCTATCATCTTAGTTCTGTTTACGCCCGATCCCTTGACCACTTTTGCTCTGATGTAGAGTTCTGTAATTCCTCTATTGAGCGAAATTAATGTTCCCTTGATTTTAACGGGCTTGTAGAGATAGAGTTTTCTGTTTTTGTTATATTCTGTTAATGTTATTGCTTTCACATTTTCTAATTTGAATTTGATTGTATCGATTGTCGGATACTTTCTCAAAACATTATCGATTATGACGTCAAAGTCAAGCGGATATAATCTCTTATACTCGTCGAGTAACGGTTCTATGTAAACTATGCCTGCCTTGTTTGAGCCGTAGTACTTATAGTGGGCAACTATATACATATTTGTATCTGCGTCTGTATACGTGAAGTCTTCTTCTGTTAGTGTTTCAACTCCCCCTATCTTTTCTGTTGTATAGTATCTTATGAAGCCGGTAATGTCAAATTCGAAATCTCTTACGGTGTTTTTTATCAATTCTATTTTTTCTGCGACTTCTTTTGACGGTCTAAAGATTTCTTGAAGCAATTTGTTGTTGGAATTGTAGAGCTTAACAACGTCGCTGAAAACTTCTACATTTGTTAGTATTGTTTGCTCATCAAAATCCATCACTGTGAGTGTATCCTCTATTTTCTCTTTGAGTTGTGTGAGTATGTTTTCGATCTGCTTATACCTGACTATGATCTCGTCTGCTGTTTCAACCGTTTCTTTGATGTCATCGAGCATTTCGATGAGTTGTAGTGCTTTTTCTGTGTTTTTCTTGAATTCTTCTATTGCTTTTATTGTGCTTACTGCCATTTTCTATCACCCCCTATAGTGTTAATTGTAATCACCTCCTCATCTCTCCTATCATTTTTGATATTATCTTCTGTATTTTGTATTATATTTTGAACGTTTATGCCAGACTGAACAATAAGCATTATATTGTCTCTAATGATGACATCTGCCTCAATTGTTTTACTTTCTAAGTAAGCTTTTGCAATCGAAAGTGGGATTTTATAGCGGATTATGTTTTTGTGTTTGAATGTATTTGTTTTGAATCTAACAACGCCTTTCTTAGTAATGAGAACCGCGTTATAGTCTGTTTTCAAGACTATGTTTGATGGAAGTGTCCTTTTATGTATAACAAGCTCCGCAGACTTCTTATCACTAATATTATAGATTTTTGCCTTGCATCTTACAGTGTACGTTTCGTCATAGGACATTATATAAGGGATCTTGGAATTGATTTCTATCATCCTGACCACCTCTTTATTATATCATTAATACCAAATTCACTTAGGGTTTCTATAAATATAGAACATTCAGTTTTTATAAACTTGTGCATAATTTCAAACAAAAAAGTGATCAAAAATAAAATTAGTAACTGTTAATTTTCTCCAAAACTTCATCAAAGACACTCCAAGTTGTACAACAAAGCGGATATGGAGGTTTTAATTTACTTTTCATTTATTTTGAATTCAAAGATTGAAAAATGATAAATTGGGGGCTTACCCCTGATTTACTCTTTTATTAGCTCCTTTTGAAAGTGCAAAAAGAAATCCCTCGGGAGTAACTTGACGTCCTTGAACGCCTTATACCACATCGACCTAAGCTCTTCCCTCAATCCAGCGTCGCTATGAGGATAGCGGTTAAGATAATGCTCATATATTGTCTTTTGCACAGGGACAGGCACATCTTTGCGACGGTGGTGGGTGAGAAGCGATATGTGCGGTTCTGATACTCCTTTTGCGAGCAGGCGATTAGCATAAGCCTTCTTACAGAACTTGAGTTGCAACGGATAAAGCTTTTTGACAATAGTGTTGTTTGTGATGTACGCCATCGCCAACGTTTGCGGTGTATAGAGCTTCTTACGGGTCTTTCTGAGCTGTTCATCTAATCTGACAAACTGGAAGAGCTTATCATCATTGTTGAGACCATACCAGTTAATGTAGAATTTGATTAACTCTGTAGCCTCATCTGTTAAAAAATAGATTTCTGGAAGCCCGATTTTTGTGTTTTGCCCCCAGATGACCTTTTCTTTGAAATCAATGTCAGAGACTTTGACTTGTTGCAAATCATTGAACCTCATACCCGTTGTACTTAAAACAACATAAGCAAGGGCTGATGACAGGGTAAAGTTGTCTGTAACCAGCTCATTTAGATAAAGCTGGAATATGACCTCGATCGACTTCTTGATGTCTTCCAGCGAGACATCCTTCAACGTCCTAGCTTCCCGCTCTGCTCTCAGTTTGTTGGGAGATACAAGCTTACGGGGACTGAAATTCTTCTTCATAGCTTTGAGAAATATTGCATTCTCCGCTTCAACGTCACTAACTGTTTCAATAAAAGCTGTATAGAAGTCGAGGAAGTCAAAGAACATATGGTAATACTTTTCATAACTACTGTAACTGTACTTTCTGAATAAATGTCGCAAAAAGTTTACAATGAGATTTCTTGTAATGACAATGTAACGCTCATCATACTGTCTCCGAATGAGGTCTGGATAGTTCTCTTCGACGTAGTTGATGAAATCAACCTTAAAAAAGCGTTCAATCTTCCTGAGCCAGTTTGCCGTTATTCCTTTATCCCTCTTGAACTCGACAAAGCGGTCAAAGTCACTCTCAAAGACTGTGATATACCTGACGCCTGCATTCTGTCGCACTAATTGAGTGTCGAGCATCTGCTGTTTTAATCTTCTCAACTCATCTGCAACGTAAACATCTTCTCTCATCATCTTCATCACCCATGTTTTCGGGGCAGGTGAGGTGACTATTACTCACAGCGGCGTTGCTTCTTTTAAAGATAACCATATGTTCTGTTTTCGAACCTGAAAAACGGCTGTTTTTGGTAGTCTCTACTGTAACTTTCCAATACAAAAATTTATAAAGGTGGGGACTTTTTGCGTTGTGCTTTCTCCTCATCGTCCCCTAACTTCATTTCATATCCTCAACGTAGAGGAAGAGGGCTTTAAGGTACTCGGTGTCCTTTGAAGCCATCAATATTGGGTGGTCTGGGGCCTGCGTCCTGTAGGGTTCGAGCATCTTGAGGAACTTGCCGGCCTTGGCTGCAGCAGCTATGACCATGTCCTTGAAGGTCTGCATGTCAACGTGCTGTGAGCAGGAGGCAGTGACGAGTATTCCTCCCTCCTTGACCAGCTGAAGGCCCGCGTAGTTCACGTTGAAGTAGGCCCTGAGTCCGCGCTTTAGGTCTTTTTCATGCTGAACGAAGGCGGGGGGATCGAGGATGACGATGTCAAACTTCTCGCCCCTCTTTATCATCTCCTCCATAACTGGGAAAGCGCTTCCAACGATGTACTTCATTTTATCCTCGACGCCGTTCAGCTTCGCGTTCTCCTTCACCATGTTGATTGCCCATGGTGACTTATCAACTGCCACAACCTCGTCGGCACCTGCAACAGCTGCGTGGATGGCAAAGCCGCCCGTGTACGTGAAAACATCGAGAACGCGCATACCTGGCTTGACGTACTTCTCAAGTGCTATCCTGTTCTCCCTCTGGTCGAGGAAGAAGCCCGTTTTCTGGCCGCGCATGTCAACTATGAACTTTGCCCTGCCCTCTTCGATTACCGTCCGATATTTCTCCTTCCCCAGGAGGACACGCTCTATCTCCGGGAGTCCCTCTCTCCTCCTGCTCCTGCCGGTGTTCTTCTCAAAGACTGTCTCGATTTCAGGCTCTGCTTCCATAATGGCCTCTGCAAGGTCGAGCTTGAACCTCTCCATGCCAACGCTGGAAATCTGAATCGACGCTATTTCGTTGAAGCGGTCAACTATCAAACCCGGGAGATAATCAGCCTCGCCGTAGACCATACGGTAAGCCTTATCGTAGCCGAGAACCTTCTTTCGGTATTCATTGGCCTTCTTTATCCTCTCGCGGAACAGCTCCTTGTTTATTTTAGTCTCCCTATCCTTTGTGACGAGCCTGACCATGATGTTTGAGTTCGGGTTGACAAAACCTTTCCCGAGGAACTTTCCGCCCCTTGTGTAAACCTCAACGATGTCACCGGGAGCTATCTCACCCTCAGTCCTCACGACACCCTTCTTGAAGACTATCATCGCGCCCTTACCTATTGCCCTCGCTGCTTGAGCATCAACTATAACTCTCGCCATTCTCACCACCACCTGCGTTAAAAGGTGAGGGCTTTAAAAACTGTTGCTTTTCATTGCTGGATTTCTAAGCCCTTCAAAACCTTCCAACACTACCGAGCGATAGGTATTTAACCATTGCCGCCCTATAATCTCAAGGGTGATTCTATGCACTTCGAGGTAGTAAAGGAGTTTCTGGAGGACATCGGAGCCGACTGGATTGAGATTGAGGGGGAGATACACCTCGACCCCGAGGTCTTCTATGAGGTCTGGAAGTATGTCGGCCAGCCAGAGCTTAAGACGTATGTTATTGAGGACGAGGTCGTCGAGCCCGGTTCTTACGACCCCCCCGAGATGAAGTATACAGACGTTAAGAAGGTCAAGATTAAGAAGGTCTATTTCGAGACCCTTGACGGTAAGAAAATAGTTACCGATTACTCCGAATTCCAGAAGATTATGAAAGGCAAGTCTGCTTGATTCTTTTTCTGCTTAACTTTCGTTTTGTAGTTTTATTCATCTAAGGCTTAATTCAGGAGTATAGGCACCATCAGAGCGCCCATACAGTTTGTGCGTTTAACTCCGAGTAGAACCGCCAGAAGGCCAACAATGGAAGAAGCAACGAGAGCCAGAGCTCCAGCAATCCCGTCGAAGTACACCGAGAGGACAGCGAGGAAGACAAGCACTCCAAGGTTGAGGGCTTTGTACGGAATTTTAAAAACAACCGATGCCAGAATTTTTGAGATAACCTCACCGTAGAGCATTACCAAAATTCCGACGAAGAGCGAAGCGAAGAGAAATGCTAGAAGGGCGGAAAGACCCATCGGGGGCATCCTCATTACTATGCCGTTTCTGGCTCTCCCGGTTTCGAGAAAGTTAACCAGAGAAAAGAGGAAGTTTGCCGTGTTCGTTGAGTAAACAACAGTCAAAAACGAGCGTTCGTCCTTTGAGAAAAACGACCCCATCAGCGCCGCCTGGGATGATGTAAATGCGGGAACCAAAGAAGCGATCATCCCAAGAAGTGTTCCCAGGAAGGAAAAAGAGAGTAAAGATTTAGTATCCATCTCAAGGTCAGCACTTCCAGGCGATACCCCAGACATCTCATAAAACAATGCAACGAGAACAACGGGAACTCCAAATAGACCCGTCAAAAGATGATAAAGAGGTTCATGGAGGGAAATCCTGAGAACCATAAATCCAACCAGTCCAGAAAGGATCACTATAAACGCCGCCCAGAGCTTTTTTATGCCCCTTTCTGTTAGCACCAGCAGGGCTATTAAAAACAAGACTGCAATCTTGCCGATATTGAAAGTGTACAGCGGGGCTATCACAAGATAAAATGGGACTAGGGGGATAAATAGCAGTGTCGCAAGAAAACTCGAATACAGCGCTATCCTTATGACTTCCATTCCTTTCCCAGCAAGGACGAGTCTATGTGCTGGCAAAATGCTGAGGGCAGTCCCTTCATCCGGAATTCCGAGGAAAGTTGATGGAAACGCGTCGAGGTAGGTGTGGGTAAGTCCCATTGCAAACAGAGTGAGTGAAGGTAGCAATGCACCATTGAGCAAAACTGCTAAAGTATTGACATGGACTCCCGGCATTAGACCAGTAAAGGTCCCAAAGAGCGCCCCTAGCAGGAGCTCCCTGAGCATATGTCATCACCCGACCGAACTTCAAATGCAGGCTTTTCTCGGTAAGTCGTGAAAAAGCCGTAGGCGGTTACGTTCTCGCCAGAAGTCACTGATACTCCAAGGGATGTGGGGAGTTTGAGAAGAACCCAGCAGTTTCCATAGGTAACGTTGGCCAGCCCGAAGCCGTTCCGATACCTCTTCACCCAGGTAACGGTTCCAGATATCTTGGCGAAGTTTCCAGGTGAGTAACCACAGAGCTCGTTTGGCAGCTTTTCTCTAGGCTGAACAATTGAGCAGTTTAGACACAGTAGAGAAGACTTTCTCCTCAAAGCCCGGATGTGGAGGAGATCCCCCGTCCTCGCTTTAAACCCGTAGAGTCTTAGGTCAGTACAGTTAAGCTTTAGAGTGCTCCCCGAATTCAAAACGAGGCACTCCGTTTCAACAATGTCACCGATGGACGAATTCCAGAGGGGTTTAGACTCTGAATACCCCAGAAGTGTTATATCCTCCGATTCTGAAGGATAAAGGTAGATGTAATCTCTAACTCTGACAATACCAACTACTCGAACCCTCTGGCCGGGAGAGACCTCCACGCCCCTTAACTTTAAGACTTTGAACTCCTCGCTCCCGTTCCAGATTGATATGTATCGGCCAGTGGACAGGACCACGCCTTCAACCACAAATGGAAACCCGTTCTTGGGGGATGCAGGAAGTCCGCGCGTATGGACTTCAATGGGGTAGAAATTCTTCCCATACTCCAGACCCTTCACTAAAACCAGCTCTCCCTTAGAGGCGTTAATTGGAGACGCCAGATACACCCTCTCCGGTGTTAGAAGCTGAGGAGACCTATCTGTCCAGTATGCCCCTTCAATCGACTCCAGTGGAAAGTTGGGAGGCGATACCTGAAGAGATGACACATCCATCCAGAGACCTCTGCTAGTCTTCCTTAAACGACCATAGGCAGTGTAGACTCTTCCAACTTCAAGGGATCTCCCAATGGCGACACTCTGATTTCCATTGTAGAGGGTGGAGAAGCCCGGTGACGAATACACGCACAGCCCGGTGAACGCATCCTCCTTTGGTGGAGAGATTCGAATAAGCGCGAGAGAAACTATTGTCAGGGATATCAATAAAACGATGATTAATCTAGTTTTCATAACTCCTCAAAAAGGTAAACATTCGGAAGATTTAAAAATGTTTTGAAACGAAGGAGAACACTAACCAGAACAGAGCACAGTGTAACCAGTCGAATCTTCAAGCGAACGCTTTTCACCAGGAAAATGCTCAGTATATTTCGCCGCTCGGGTATACGACAAGCCCGTCGCTCATTATTTCAAAGGGATATTTCTTCATTGAGTGCTTAGTCTCACGCATCTTCCTTATCAGGAGGTACCTCTTTAATTCAACCTCACGCTCGATGAAATCCAGGAGGACAACACCTCTAGCTATGTACTCCTCTATTCCATACCTGCTGATTTTTCCTCTGGCCGGTTCGGGGGCCTCAGTAGTCAGGATAGAAGTTACGCCCATTTCGAGGAGTATCGTATTCAGCTGAAGAAGAACTTCTCTGAGTTCTTCCTCTTTCTTTAAGCGGAACGCGATAGAAGGGATCGAATCAATTACAAGTCTTTTGGCATCTATGGCCTTAACAACACGGTATATGTACCTGAGAAAGTCCTCGGTATTCAGATTGCCTTCAAGTACATACTGCTCCTCGGAGGGAAGACCAACAACCGCGCTGACACCATCAATTATAGCTATCTTGCCCTCTTTTTCGTATTTCTCTATGTCCCATCCAAACGCACGCATCTCCCTTCTGAGATCAACAGCACGCTCTTCGAGTGTCACTATGACACCCGGCTCGTCGTAGAGTTCAACACCTTTATAAACAAACTGAACCGCGAAGGTAGTCTTACCGCTACCAGTAGGACCAGTTACTAGAACAGTTGTACCTTTGGGGAACCCGCCGTTTACAAGCTCATCGAACCCCGGAATCCCGCTTTTTACTCTCGGAACAGTCCATTCACCGGTCATTCTAATCACCGCGATATTGCTATGATTATATTAAACCACACCTACCGACTGCTACGTATTAGAAACTATCACAATATAAAACTTTTGGATGTTCAGGCACCATAGAGAATTTTATTGTCCCCATAGTACATTATTATACACCCCAAAAAAAGGAAACCGTTTTATGGTTGATTATGCCACTCACATCAGGTGGGAGCATGCTAGACCCCTTTGGAAAGAGAGCTGAGGGCTTAATAAAGGAAGAATTTGGGGACATAATAACTTTCCTAGAGCGAATACCTTCTGCCCTCTCAATTGACGAGCCAGTAGCTATGATACAGCTGCTGCTTGAATCGGAGAATCCACCTCAAGAACTGATTGAAGTAGACAACCTAGAAGAACTTCGTGATCTGTTCAAGTTTTATGCTCTTCTCGGAGCGGCCTCCATCTCACCCTATGGGCTTGAAGCCGAGATAGTTAAGAGGGCCGCTCTGCGGTTGTATTCCGAGAGAATAAAAGCCTCCAAGAAGCTCAATGAAACTATGTTGCCCGTTACGCCCGTTGAAAAGGATGAACTTCCCCATAATGACCTTAACATCCTTGAAAGGCGAATGGACCGACATCTATCCCCCGAGGAGAAGGAAAAACTTGAGATAAAATATAGGATACCCCTAAAGAGCTTTCTGAACCTTTGGACGGGTTCCCTGAAAGAAGTGTACATAAGAAATGGGCACGCATACCTACGATGGGAAACCACCCTGAAGATGTGGGAGAAAGCCTTCGAGAGGAGGTTTGAGAGGGCCATTAACCTCCTCTACGATTACAGAGATGAACTCCCAGAATTCTACCACAGGCTCAGGGAGAAACTCGAAGAAATCGCTGAGGAGTACTTTAAAGAGAGGGGGGAGATGTTCAAAGGGACAGCATCTCCATTAAGGTTCGACCTTTTCCCGCCGTGCGTTAAGGAAGCGCTCAAGGGAGTGCCCGCAGGCATGAGAAACTATGCCATAACCGTACTCTTGACCAGTTTCCTCAGCTACGCGAGAATCTGCCCTAATCCACCCAAAAAAGACGTCAGAATAAAGGACTGCATTAACGACCTCAAAATCATCGAAGAGGAGATACTCCCCGTCATAATAGAAGCTGGAAACCGCTGCAAACCGCCGCTCTTCGAAGACCAGCCCCATGAGATAAAGAACATCTGGTACCACCTCGGCTTTGGTCTGACTGACAGCCCAACAATGGAGGACAGCGGAAACTCAACGTGGTACTTTCCTCCAAACTGCGACAAGATCCAGACAAACGCCCCCCAGCTGTGCAAACCGGACAGGTACTGCCGCGGAATAAAGAACCCGCTGAGCTACTACCTTAAGAGGCTCTACCTTGAGGGAAAAAAGAAAGAAGGTGAGACCGGTGAGTGAGCTGCTGAGAGAAGCGACACCGGAAGAAAGGAGGCTCTACTACTCAAGGGAATGGGACGCCAAAAAGCTGCCAGAGTTCATAGTGAAAAGCATTGAAAGGAGAGAATTTGGCTTTGATCACACAGGAGAGGGGCCAAGCGACAGGAAGAACGCATTCTCAGACGTCAGAGACCTTGAGGATTACATAAGGGCGACCGCCCCATATGCCGCATATTCCAGCGTTGCCTTTTACAGGAATCCCCAAGAAATGGAAGGCTGGATCGGTGCTGAGCTCGTCTTTGACATAGACGCCAAAGACCTCCCGCTCAGACGTTGCCAGAACGAACATCCCTCCGGCCAGGTGTGTCCAATCTGTCTCGAAGACGCAAAGGAGCTCGCCAGAGACACGCTGATCATTCTAAAGGAGGACTTCGGCTTTGAAAACGTCCACGTGATATACTCCGGCAGGGGATACCACATCAGGGTGCTCGATGAATGGGCGCTCAAGCTCGACTCCAAGGCCCGCGAGAGGATACTCTCCTACGTCAGCGCAGCAGAAGAGGTAACTTTTGACGACATCCAGAAGAGGTACATAATGCTGTCAAGCGGGTACTTCAGGGTTTTCAGGCTGAGGTTTGGATACTTTATTCAGAGAATAAACGAAAACCACCTCCGGAACATTGGTCTTAAGAAGTCAACGACCGAAAAGCTCCTTGACGAAAAGACCAGACAGAATATAATTGAAAAGTTCGTCAAAAAAGGCTTGCTTGCCGCATTTCCAGAGGGGGTTGGATACAGGACGTTGCTGAGACTGTTTGGACTCTCAACAACGTTTTCAAAGGCCTATTTCGACGGCCGTGTTACCGTTGACCTGAAGAGAATACTACGCCTTCCCTCAACTCTCCACTCCAAGGTTGGACTGGTTGCGACTTACATCGGAAGCGACGAAAAAAGGCTGGAAAAGTTCGACCCCTTCAGGGACGCAGTGCCGGAGTTCAGAAAAGAGGAAGTGAAAAAAGCTTATCAGGAATGGAAGGAGCTACATGGGGGATGAACGGAAGGACAAAAGTAGCAGTTTCTATGCTCATATGGGGCAGCGTAGGGATATTCGGAAGATTATCCCGCCTAAGTGGTCTTGGGGTCGCTTTTGCCAGAGTTTCCCTGGGTGCTCTGGTTCTGCTTATTGTTATTGGATTAACTAAGATAAAGCTACTAAGGGAGCTCCCCATAATTTTCAGAAACAACTGGAAACCGTTGCTTGGCCTCGGCACAGCCCTGGCACTTAACTGGGCGTTCCTGTTTACGGCCTTCAACTACACCACCATAGCAAATGCCGTAATGGTATACTACATCGCTCCCATTCTGGCCACTCTCATGTCCTGGCGTTTTCTTGGAGAAACCATAGACAGGAAAACGCTGGGCCTTATCATCCTGGCATTTTCGGGCCTCCTCCTGATAATGAGCGGTCAGGAAATAGGTTTCGAAAACCGAGACTTTGTGGGAATCCTGCTCGCGTTCACGGCAGCGTTTTTCTACGCCATGATACCCAACCTCGGAAGGTTCTTGAGGGAAGTTGAGGGAAAAATCCTAACGCTCAGCCAGTTGGGGATTGCTTCTCTCGTCCTCCTCCCCTTTGTCGTTGTCCAAGACGTTGGAAAGCCAGTCTGGTGGGCGGTTTTGGTACTCGTGCTCATCCATACGATTCTCGCGCTGTTCCTCTATATGGAGGGCCTTAAGGAAGTTGAAGTAAAGGACGCGGCGCTTTTGAGCTACCTTGACCCGGCAAGTGCAGTAGTTTACGCGTATCTCGTGTTTGGGGAGATTCCAAAAATAACGACGATCATCGGCGGCGCTTTGATACTTCTCGCTTCTGCCCTGGACATACTGAAGAAGTAAGGCGAGGGGGCCGTAGCCCGCCTTCTGTATCAAGGGGGCATTCGACTGAGCGGCCTACCACGGGGCTCACACCGGGAACTCATCGCCCCTCCCTTGGCCTTGCACCCCGCGGGACGGCCGTTTCACCGCATCCTCCGGGATCGTCTGCGGGTTAGCTCGGGCACCGTCGCCGGGCCCTTCGCCGCCTTCATCCACATCCCCCGGAGGCCGTGTCGTTTCTGCGCCGTTGCCCGGCCTCTCGGCCGGTGCCTTGCGGCACCGCGGCCCCGGTGCGGTGGGCGGAACTTCCTCGGGAGCACCCCGAGAGCCCCCGACCCCCTCGCCCGAATAAGGTTAGAAGAGGGGAAATAAAAAGGTTTGGTCACCTTTTCTTCGGAAGTGACTTAAAGCTCCTGAATTTTGGCGGTTTGGGCCTCTTGAACCTCCCCAATGGGGAACGGCGCTTTGGCCTCGGCCTCACCCTTCGTTTGTTCTTTGCTCCAAACTCCCGTTGCCACACGACCCAGGCCAGGGTGGTAATAAGGACGATAACCAAAAGGATTACTCCCCAAAACGCTCTCCCGCGGGCAGAGTAGATCTCTCCCACGGATGAATTCGATTCTGAGGTTGGAGTAGTGCTGGTGGAAGTTTCGGATGACGTTACGACCGTGGGAGTGCTTGTTTCTTCAGGCGCAGGATAGACCCAGAGCCCAGAATACGAAGAGATGTACTCACCAACCTTCAGCGTGAAATTGTAGGCAACGTCACCAGCGGCAGCTAGCGGAATGGTAAGAACCACCAAACCCTCTCCCGGTGGAATCTCAACAAGGGTCGAACCAGAGTAAGAAACTGCCCCATCAATTGTTACGTTGTAGAGAAGAACTCCCGATTTTTTGGAATCGGGATTATACGTCTGAATGTTGAATACAACCCCCTTTTCACCTCCGACCACGCTGATATTCGTGATGCTTGGGGGACTTAAGACCGTGTAATGAACCTCACCCCCACTTATTCCGACACCCAAGAGAGATACGCGGTACTTGAGTGTATAGTTCCCAGGAATCTCAGTCAGCAACGGAACTTTAACGACCTGAGTGCCTTCTGTTACAGTTACTGGAATAGTCGTATTTTTCACAAACCGATTCTCATTATAGTAACTTGCAACGAGGGTTAAATTTGCATTCCTCACGGACATCAGAGTTATGTACAGACTTCCGGTGTCATTCAGATAGAGGCGGTCTTTTTCAAGGGAAACAGAAACCACTGAAACACCCATAAGAACCTTAAACTTTCTTAGCCGTGAGATTGAAGTATTGGAGCACCTGACAGTAAGCTCAACCGTGTACTCTCCCTCGGAATACTTTGAATCAATAGGAATCTCAAAAACCAGCGATGAATCCCCTGGGGCAATGACCATGCTTTTGGAGATAGAATAGAGCTCTCCAACCCCCCTAACTGAAAGACGGACATTGACGCTTACATTCTTGTGTCCCAGATTAGATATTGGAGAATAAACCACTAGAGAATCCCCTATGAAAACTGTCCCGTCTTCAGGCTGAATACTCAATTGTCCAACGCTTACTGGGACAGAAAGAACCTCCAGGGGAATTGACACGACGAACGTTCTTAAACTGCCCGAAGGGAGAGTCGCAAGAAAACGAAGTTTCAAACTGTAGTTTCCAGCGGGAACCCGCTCGGAACAAGTTATATAGTAAGAAAAAGTGACAACCTCATCTTTGTTCCAGCCTCCCAGAATTAAGGGGGTGAGTGTTACATTGATACCTTCAACTTGACTGCCATTCTGGGACTCAACCCAGACGGCCCGAAGGTATGTTCGCCCATACGCCTCCCCAGTTGGATTCATAATCGGTACTACGCCTTTAGAATAGTCACCAGAAACAACGACTATAGACACGTTGACAGAAGACTCAGAGAGCACAGGAGGAACATAGGTGACGAAGATGAGCAGAGCAATGACTACTGGAATTATAGACGCCTTAATGGCCATAGCAATCACCTGAAAATAATTGGAACTTTATGATATAAAACATTAGCGCATGTTCAGCAAAATTAAAACGCCTCCGCCAACGAGGAACAGCGCTATACTGAGGAAAATCTTGTAGAGGGAAGATTTCGAAAAATGGTCTCTAACTACCGCCGCTAGGATCGCCAAGACCGTGCCATACACAAGAGAAAATATCCCCGCAGCCATCTCAGGCCTCACTTTAAGAACCAAAAGGACTCCCAACAATGCCCCTGCAAGGACGGTTGCATGGGGTACTGTAAACATAAGGTACCTGAGAAAAACTTTCTCGTCTTCGTTCATAGCCATCACTCCATTATGAATGCGTAGGTGGTCGTTGTCGGAAGGACTCTTCTTATCCTCGGAAGGAGATACCTAGGGTACCTCCCCTCCGATTTTTCCTCTAACGGGTCAAACTGTCCAAGAACGGTCTCGATTACTTTGACTTCGATCTTCCCCCTAACCCTGAAGTATCCCCTATCAACCGTGCTGATCTCCAGGACTATCGGAAGCATCAATCTGTTTTTCTCGTCCTCATCTAAAATTGAAGATAGATACTCAAGTTCTGAACTTCTAAAATAGTGTCTGCTCCCGTCCCTTAGGGTAACGTAGTCCTTTCCACCATCGATAAGATCCCCAAGAGTGACCCTGCGCCGGGGGAGGTGGAGGTTAACACGCATTATCTCCCTGTTCAGGATGTCTTCGATTTTTGACATGAGTAGTGTTAAGGTTTGAAGTTCAAAAACTTTGATAATCACCTAACTGTTAATTACTGGACTATATTCAACAAAATTTGAACAGATAAATGCAAAACTCTGATTCGAGAGGCTCAGTTTTGTCATTGTGACAAATGTTCAGTAGAAAAGATTAAATTTGAAAATAAGTGCAATATATAGCGATAACTATGAACTAACTCACAAGTGTGGAGGGAGCTAAATGAACGAGATTAAAACAATCCCAGAGGAGTTCAAAACAAGTACGAAGAAACCAAGATTTCTGCTGCTGGCGTTTACTGACATCAACGGATCGCTAAAGGGTATGGAAATACCAATAGAGCGCTATGAAGAGGCAGTTGAAAATGGAATCTCCTTTGATGGATCCTCAATACCCGGATTCGAAGGAATAGAGGACAGTGACCTTATATTCAAGGCCGATCCCGACACCTATGCTGAACTACCGTGGGAGGGCATTGGAAGGGTCTACGGGTACATATACAAGGGGGACAAACCGTACCACGCTGATCCGAGGGGAATTCTGAAGAAAGCCCTCGAAGAACTGGAAAAGAAAGGAATAAAAGCCTATATCGGCCCCGAGCCAGAGTTCTACATATTCAAGAAAAACGGGACATGGGAGCTCCATATTCCCGACAACGGCGGCTATTTCGACCTTGTTGCCCTCGACAAAGCCAGGGATATAAGAAGGGAGATTGCACTCTACATGCCCTATCTCGGCCTCAAGCCGGAGGTTCTGCACCACGAGGTTGGAAAAGCCCAGCACGAGATTGACTTCCGCTACGACGAGGCCCTCAGAACTGCCGACAATATAATAAGTTTCAAGCATGTTGTTAAGGCAGTTGCAGAGCTCCACAGCTACTACGCCACCTTTATGCCCAAGCCCCTCTACGGTCTTCCCGGGAACGGAATGCACCTCCACATAAGCCTGTGGAAAGATGGCGAGAACATCTTCGTCGGCGAAAACGGCTTGAGTGATACGGCCCTGTACTTCATCGGCGGAATACTGAAGCACGCGAAGGCCCTAACGGCCCTTACCAACCCAACCGTCAACAGCTACAAGCGGCTCGTACCAGGTTATGAAGCACCGGTTTACATCAGCTGGGGCTACCGTAACAGGAGCGCCCTTATCAGGGTTCCGGCCTTCAAGGGAAGCGGTGCGAGGATAGAGTACCGCTGCCCAGACCCGAGTGCAAACCCATACCTCGCCTTCGCTGGGATACTTATGGCAGGACTGGACGGAATAAAGAGAAAGATTGAGCCGGACTCATACGTCGAGACCAACGTTTATGAAATGGACGAGGTTGAGAGGGAGAGGCTTGGAATAGAGACACTCCCGGGAAGCCTTGGAGAGGCCCTTGAAGAGCTGAAGAAAGATAAAACAGTCAGAGAAGCCCTCGGCAGGGCCTGCAGGAACTTCATCGATTACAAGGAGAGGGAATGGGAAGAATACCTTGAATACCTGAGCTTGAGGGATATCCCAATTGACACCAAGAAAGTTACAGAGTGGGAGCTTGAAAGGTACTTCTACGTTTAATGTGTCTCCTCCAGCGAGGCCTCTTCAGTCCTCTCCTTCTCCCCAATGTGCACTATGATGGAACCCCCTATTATGAGCGCCGCGCCTAGTAGCTGAACTGAACCTAACTTCTCTCCAAAGAGGAGAAAAGCCAGAAAAATTGCCACGACAGGCTCCACAGTTGCCACTATACTTGCCCTGCTGACTTCAACTTCTTTGAGGGCATGGTTATAGAGAACATATCCTAGAAACGTCGGAAAGAGTGCCAGAGCAAAGAGGTATGGGATTGCTCCAGTTGGTACACTAAAATCTGAGAAGGGAGCGAGGAACATTAGACCAAACAGCAGTGTGTAAAAGAGCGCCTTTTCGGGCTCTTCTTTTCTAACCGCAAACTTGGCAAGGACACCATAGAGAGCATAAGTAAAGCCCGAAAGGAGACCAAAAAGCAGGGCTTTGGCCGAGAATGAAGCACCGAACCCGTTCACCAGAAACACACCAATGGTGACCATAACCAATGCCGTTAGCTTTTCCTTCGTTATTTTTTCATTGAAAATCAGCCTTCCAAGGATTATAGAGTACATCGGAGCAGTATAAAGCAGGAGGACGGCGAAGGAAACGGAGGATATCGTGACCGTGTAAAAGTAGAGGGTGTAAAACAGGAAAATGCTGAAGAAGCCATAGAGGACGTAGAACCTGAGCCTCGAGCGTTCAATTGAAAAGCCGATGCCCTTCAGCTTGATGTAGGTACCGAGGAGAAAAAGGGCAAAAACGACGCGGTAAAAGACCATCGTGAAGGGCGTCAGGCCAAAGCTATCCAAGTATTTGGCAAAGATGCCGAGTGTTCCCCACATCGAAGCCGCCAGAAAAACAAAAAGGTAGCCCTTCTTCATGATTTCACCTCAAAACTCAGGCCCCACTGGAAGTCTCCGCTTGTGCTCGCTTCTCCTTACAAGGCTCTCAACGTATTCGACTTTCTCGACGCTTATTCCAAGCTCCTCCGCTATCTCCTCTTTCGGCATCCTGAGGTCAACGAGGCGCCAGAGTATCTCGTCAAGAAGGTGATAGCTTATTCCCAGCTCGTCCTCATCAGTCTGTCCTTCCCATAGACCCGCCGTGGGCTTCTTCTGGATTATCCTTTCTGGAACATCGAGCAACTTTGCTATCTCCCAGACTTCAGTCTTATACAGGTTTATCAGCGGTGCGTAGTCGCTCGCCCCGTCTCCCCACTTCGTAAAGTAGCCAGTTAGGAACTCGCTCCTGTTGCTGGTTCCAAGGACGAGCCTGTTGAGCTGGTTTGCGTGGGCGTATAAAAGTATCATCCTCGCTCTAGCCATGATGTTCCCAAGGGAGCGTTTGTCGGGCCTGAAGCCGAGCTGAGAAACGAAAGACTCAACAATCGGCTTGATGTTTATAATCTTGCACCCTATCCCGAGAGAACTGCAGACGAGCTTTGCATCCTCAACGTCGCTGTTCTCGTAGTAGGGCATAATAAGACCCAGAACTTTTTCTTTCCCTAAAGCTCTGACGGCCAGATATGCCGTTGTGGCGCTGTCTATTCCCCCGCTTATACCGACGACGACACCTTCAACCCCAGCCTCCCCGACCTTTTCTCGAATGAACTTCGCTATCCTCTCAACCACTGAATGGTAGTCAAGATTTCTCATCTTTCCTCCCCTCCCTAACATCCCGGAGAGCTTTGGCATAACCAACCCAGAGAAAGACCGACCCCACCACTGCCAGGATTAGTGCAGGTATTGAGAGGTCAGAGTATGGATAGTCCAAAGCTTTCACGCGATAAGTATAACTGACACTCCCATTGTAGACGACAACGTCTGGCCTTTCGTTGGGATAAAGAACTAGCTGTCCTGTTAGGTTGTATGAATGGTTTTCGCCCGAAGAGACGAGCAAAGTGGCGTTATTGGATGTGAGAACAAGTGTTCTATTTGGATACAGGTATTTGCTCTCAAAGCTCTCGTTTCCCAGGGTATACTCACCAGGCCCGAGTTCTCCACTCTGGCTGTACACCTTATCCTCAACTACAAAACTTGCTACAGCAGACAGCACGAGGGCTAAGATGAGCATGAGGAGGCCCAAAGACAGAACTCTGGACTTTTTAAACGCCTGAATGACTTCTCCCATAAGCACCACCAGAAAAATAGAAGGAAAGAAATCAGTACTTGCCAACGAGGTGGCACTCTGCCCAGTGGTTGTGCTCGTATTCGATGAGCTTGGGCTGCTGGACGTCGCAGAGGCCCTTCTGAGCGTAGATGCACCTCGGGTGGAAGCGGCATCCCGGTGGTATGTTGACGGCGCTCGGAACTTCACCCTTGATGGGCAGTTCCTTTATGACGTTCCTCCTCTCCGGCTTCGGCTCGGGAACCGCTGCCAGCAGTGCCCTCGTGTACGGATGAAGCGGGTTGTCAATAACCTTCTTTGCAGGTCCCATTTCTACGATCCTTCCGAGGTACATCACCGCCATCCAGTCGGCGAAGTACCTTGCGGTAGACATGTCGTGCGTGATGTAGAGGTACGTAACGCCCATCTTCTCCTTGAGTTCCTTCATCAGCTCGAGGATTTCCGCACGTATGGAAACGTCAAGCATCGAGACAGGCTCGTCCGCTACAACGAACGTTGGGTTGAGGATGAGGGCGCGGGCTATGGCGACACGCTGCCTCTGACCACCTGAGAGCATGTGGGGGAACCTGCCGACGTAGTCTTCCGGTGGAGTAACCTTGACCATCTCAAGGGCCTTGTATATAAGCTCCTCACGCTCCGCCCTGGTTTCGCCGATTCCGTGTATGAGGAGCGGCTCTTCAAGGACGTCAAATATCCTGAAGCGAGGATTGAGGGAAGCGAACGGGTCCTGGAATATCATCTGGACTTTCCTTCTGTAGGCGAGGATCTCCTCCTTGGTGTTTATCTGAGTAACGTCCTGCCCTTCGAGGTATATCTTTCCGTCGGTGGGTTCAAGGAGCTTAACTATCAGCCTCCCGGTAGTGGACTTACCACATCCGCTTTCACCAACGAGGGCAAAGACTTGCTTCTCGTATATTTCAAAGCTCACTCCATCAACGGCATGAACGAAGCGCTGAGGTTCACCGCGAAGTGCCGCAAGCAGACCCCTCTTGAGCGGAAAGTACTTCTTGAGGTTTTCAACTTTGAGTATTGGCTCCGCCATCTCTCACACCTCACAGCAGCCAGCATGCGGCGTAGTGATCCTTATCAATTTCCTTCATCTCGGGCTCCTGCTCCCTACAAACGTCCATGGCATATGGACACCTCGGATGGAAGCGGCATCCCTTTGGCGGGTTGATGAGGTTGGGCGGCTGTCCGGGTATGAATTCAAGCCTCTCAACGTCCTCATGGAGCCTTGGGATGGCTGCAAGAAGCTTCTGGGTGTACGGGTGGGCCGGCTCGTAGTAGATTTTCTCGCTGTCACCTATTTCCACTATCTTACCAGCGTACATTATTGCAACCTTATCGCTGATCTCTGCGAGAATGCTCAGGTCGTGAGTAATGAATATCATCGAGAGGTTGAGTTCCTTCTTGAGGCGCTTCATCAGGTTGATAATCTGGGCCTGGACGATAACGTCAAGGGCCGTTGTCGGCTCGTCCGCTATGACGACGCTCGGCTCCATGAGGAGAGCCATGGCTATTACGACACGCTGCTTCATACCGCCGGAAAGCTCGTGTGGATAGCGGTAAACTATCTCGGGGTCGAGACCGACGAGCTCAAGGTACTTCTGAGCCCTGTCGAGAGCTTCTTCCTGGCTCATTCCCTTGTGGTAAATGAGCGGCTCCGTCATTTGGTAGCCGATGGTGTAAACTGGGTTGAGGGCGTTCATGGCACCCTGAAAGATCATGGATATCTTCTGCCAGCGAATTTCCTTCCTCAGCACATCCTCGGGAAGTCCGACTATCTCCCTGCCCTCGATCTTGATGCTACCATCTACTATCTTGCCAGGGGGCGTTGGCATTCCTAAAAGGGTAAAGCCGAGGGAGGACTTGCCGCAACCGCTCTCTCCGGCAAGTCCCAGAACCTCACCCTTGTTGAGGGTAAAGCTGATGTCGTCCACTGCCTTGACAACGCCCTTGTTCGTGAAGTAATACATCTTGAGGTTCTTAACTTCAAGTACTGGCCTGCTCATCTAAACCACCTCATGCGCGCTTGAGCTTCGGATTGAGCACGGTGTCGAGCGACACACCTATCAGGACGAATATCAGTCCAACGAACGCTATTGCCAGTCCTGGCGGAATGACCTGCCACCAGTAGCCGTTGAGCGTTGCGCCGTTCTGCTGGGCAGCGTTGAGCATCTGACCCCACGTAATCATATTGTTGCTTGTCAGGCCGAGGAAGCTCAGACCCGCTTCGCTGAGGATGGCACCCGGAACGCTGAGGGCTATGCTGGCGAATGCATACGGCAGGAGCTGTGGAACTATGTGCCTGAACACAATCCTGCCGGTGCTTGCCCCAAGTGCCCTCGCAGCTTCGATGTAGGTCTGCTCCTTGATCTGCAGTGCCATACTCCTGGCGACCTTGGTCGTACCCATCCATCCGAAGAGGACGAGAATCAGAACTAGCTGCTTCAGTGTAATCCTGCCTCCAAAGTACAGGGAGAGCAGGATGAGCATAGGCAGTACTGGTAGTGTCATAAAGAACTCCGTTATTCTCTGTATTACCTCATCGGCCCAGCCTCCAAGGTAGGCACTGGTAACGCCTATGAGGATTCCGATGACGACAGAGCTTATGGAGACTGCAAGGCCAATTGCTATAGCAACACGGATTCCCCACAGAAGACCAACCGCTATGGGCCTTCCGTACTGGTCAGTTCCAAGGAGACCAAACGTCCTACCGACCATGGCAACCTCGAAGTTGCTGAGGTCAACTTTGACGTTCTCCGGAGCTTTTACAACGATTGTGAACTTGTAGTCGCCCTGGAGGGCTACTGGCTCGCTAATAACCTGCTCAAGGGTACGGAGCTGTCCGTTCTCTGTGAGAGAGCCAAAGAGAACCTTCATCGGATCCATTGACTGGAAGTACCCGTAGAGCTTGCTGTCGAGCTGTATCTGCTGGTTAATCTGCATGAGCTTAATCTCCATCGGGAGGGCCTCTGGGGGAGCCATTGGGAGCTGGATGATACCGTTCTGGTAGAGCCAGTAAAAGAGGAGGGTCTTGACTTCCTTCAGGTATGAAAGCTGGAGCACACCCTTGCTGGGGAGCTGAGTATCCGGTAGCAGGAGAAATTTCTCAACCGTGACACCCTGCTCTTCGGGTCTCTCCACGTAGACTGACACCAGCGGGTTGTCCTGAGGTCTGCTTGCATTGGAGTTCAGTCCGGTAATGACGATATCCTTCGGTGGAACGTCATAGTTCATGTTATACGTGAAGGTGAGTGTATACACCTTGTAACTACCGTTCTTACTTTCAGCAACGTTCATATCGTGTATTGTATATACTTTTTGATCAGCAAGTTTCTGGTCTGAAAAGGCGTTTTCCCATGAGGGAGGGGCGTTCTTTGGATTGACAATCCAAGCCTCACCGGTCTGCCATTGCTTGGGTATGTCCGGGCTTGTGATGTAAGGGGCCCCTATTCCAAGGACTAAGAGGATAATGAGGAATATTAGACCAAGCATTCCACTCTTCTGGTGCTTGTATTCGCTCCAAAACCTCTTGACACTGTCCTTAAAGTCAACCCATCTCATTCACATCACCTCATGAACGGGCGGCTGCACCAATCCTGATTCTCGGGTCGAGGTATCCGTAGAGTATATCCGCGAGAACCATCGAGAGCACGGTAAGCACTGCGAACATGTAGTTGAGAGCCATCATCGTCCTGACGGCGTTGAGCTGAAGGGCCTCGTAGTAGAGACGTCCCATCCCCGGCCAGTTGAAGACGATCTCCGTGATGATTGCACCACCAAGAGAACCTATGAGTCCGAAGATAACCATGGTAATGATCGGCGGGGCGGCTGCCTTGAGAGCGTGTCCGTAGATAATCTTCCTCTCGGGAACACCCTTGGCCCTGGCAACCATGATAAAGTCTTCCTGCATGGTGCCGATCATGATGTTTCTGGTCGTCCACGCCCATCCACCGAAGGACACGAGAACTATTGTGAGGACCGGAAGGCTCATCTTCTTCAGTATGTTGATCCACCCGGAGACTTCAACCTGGGAGTAGAGCGTTATTGGGAGCCAGCCAAGATAGACGACGAATAGGAGTATCATAAGCATTCCGACCCACCACATTGGAAGACTCGAGGCTATCATGGCCAGTATGGATATTGTCCTGTCAAGCAGGCTTCCTGGGTGGCGGGCGCTCTTCAGACCAAGCGAGAGACCTATGAGAATTATGAATATCTGTGAAGTTGTGAAAAGCAACACTGTTCTTGCGAGTGCCGTCTTAATCTGGCTTACAATGTCCGTTGTTCCAAAGACTTTGACAAATGAATTACCCCATCTAAAGAAGAATGTGTCAATTGTATACATCCACATCCTCTTCCAATAGGGCTGGTCAAGGCGGTAGTATTTGATTCTTGCCTCACGGTACTTTTCTATCATCTCCTGCGTGGGCTGCTGGTGGTGCTGCTGTGTGTATCCACGCACCCACATCTGGACTTCTTCGTCAACCTGAGAGGTTAGCTGGATTGTTGCCAGTTTTGTAAAGAGGGCGGACATCAACAGAACCGCCAGGAATAGTATTATTACGGCGTTCACAAGCCTGTACGCCACGTATCTTCCGAAGCTCATTCCCATTCTATCCCCTCCAGATGTGATACTACCAAGCTTTCATGGAGTCAACTTTTACGTGAAAGTTAAACTTTAAATAGTTTTCTCCCTTCAGTGCACAAATGCACACAAGAGGACATAATCACTTCATTTTATTCACATGCACCGAAGATTGCCAAGAAACATTCAAGGAAAAATCAAGAAAAGAAGGAAAAGGTCACTTCCTCCTCCTGAGGAGGAGTGGGACTACTGCGAGGCCAACGAGGAACGCCGGACCGCAGATTCCGCCCTTCTCGCCACCGCTGCTGGTCTGGGTAGCGCTGGTCGTAGTAGCGGCCGGCTTGCTGGTAGTAGTGCTCTGGGTGGTGCTCTGCGTGGCAGTCTTAGTAGTCTCAGTAGCGCTTGTAGTGGTCGTCTCAGTCTTGGCCGGAGCAAGGCTCCTGGCACCGAGGAAGCCACCGACACCGCTGATCGGGTCAACCATCACTGCCTGAATCTTCTTGTTGGTCAGGAAGAAGTTCCAGGTCTCGGCTGTGTAGACGCGAGGAGCGTTGTAGATGTGTGCACCGTAGGCGAGCTTGAAGAGGTCCCAGAACTGGTCGAGGCTCTGGAGTGAGACGGTGACGTTGTTCGGGCCGGTCCACTCGGCGTACGGAAGGACGTTGGCGAGGTCGTAGCCCGTCCAGTCCATTATGTCGTTGAGCTTGTCAGGGGTGTTGTAGTACTTGAGATCGAGGGTCTGGATGAACTTGTTAACGTCGCCACCGGCGATAACGTTAACGAGATCCCTGACGGTAATCGGGTTGTGGTAGTCAGTACCCCAGTTCGGGTCAACGTAGATGTCGAAGAACCAGAAGTCCCAGGCAAGGCTGGCAACGTCCTGTATTCCGCTGACGACCCAACCCTCAGTGTAGACGTTCCACTGGAGGGTGCTCGGGTCGCTGAGGTAGACAGCCTTGCTGGCCTGGCTCCTCTGCCACTGAAGGAGGTTGACCTGGAAGCCAGCCTTCTCAAGGAGCTGGGCAATGTACTTACCCTCATCAAGCCTCTCGTCCTCAACACGGGCAATGACGCTGACGGTAACCGGCTCGCCGTCGAAGTACCACTTGCCATCCTTCTTCTCGAGGGTGTGGCCCTTAGCCTTGAGGGCCTGAGCGGCCTTGTTCATACCCTCGTCGATGAGCTTAAGGGCGTAGTTCTCGTCACCCTGGGCGGTAAGGCCGAGGGCCTTTGCAACCTTCATGTAGTTGGTGTAGGCGTCAACCTGACCGCTGACCTCAGCACCGAAGAGCGGAGCACCGCTACCCTGGAGGATCTGGCTGACGATGTACTGCCTGTTGACGAGCCAGTTCATCGCGTACCTGACTTCCCTGATGGCGAACGGGTTGAACTTCTCGGTTCCTGAGGAGTTAACGAGACCGGTCTGCGGGTCGCCGACGAGGTTGAGGTTGAGGCTCCACCAGACGGCGATGGTCTTTATCGGGTTGACCTGGTCGCCATACTCCTCAATGGCCTTGGCAAGCTTGTTGTAAGGCCTTGCGTACCAGTAGAGGTCGTACTCACCCTTTGCAACGGCAAGAACTGCGGTGTCGTCGTTGAGGCTACCGTAGATGTCGATCTCCTTCCAGAACGGCTCAAACGGTATCTTCTGGCCGTTGACCTCACCTGGGAAGCCAACCCTCTTGTTGTTGGCGAGCTTAAGGACAACGGTCATGGCCTTCGGGTCGTACTTCTCAACATAGTACGGACCGTCGCCGATGAGGATGTTCTTGTAGTTGTCAACCCACTTGATGATGTTCTCATAACCGACCTTGGCCATGTCGTCGGTGAGTCCAGCCTGCTCCTTGCTGATGCCCCACTTCTGGAGGTAGTCGGCGAGGTTGCTGCTCAGCCAGACCGGAATGAGTTCGCCGCTGTTGAGGATGGCCTGGGCTTCGGCCTTGAAGTACGGGGCCTGGTCCGGGTCGATCATGTCAAGCTGGTAGCCGTCGGTCGGCTGGGTGCTCCAGTCGAAGACCTTACCGTTAACGCCCTCAGCAACCATCTTGCTGACGGTGTAGTAGACCTGCCACGGGAAGCCGGGCTTAACCATGTAGTTAACGGCGGTGGCCCACTCGCTGTACGGGACGACGTAGTCCTGGTAGACGGTGTACTCGATGTAGTCGTCGGTGAGCTTGTCAACATTGATACCCATTATGCTCTCAAGGGTGCCCTGAAGGGCGTTGCCCCAGTTCTCGTTGTAGTACTTGTCGTCCTCACCGTTCTGGTAGGCCCACTCCCAGTCCATTGCGTATGAGAACAGATAGTCCGCAAGGGTTATCTTGTGGCCGTCAACCCACTGGCCGAGACCACACTTCCAGGTGACGGCACTCTTAGCGGTCTTTCCAGCGTATGGAGCCTCCCACTTCTTGGAGGTTCCGTTCCAGATTATGGCGCTGTCCGGAACCTGGACGTTGTACTTAACATCAACAAGCTGGCACCTGTAGCCGTGCCTTTGGGCGTCGGGACCCATAACAATGGCGGCATCGTTGAGGAAGTACCAGACACGGTTGGTGTAAACGTCGGTCATTCCATCGGGTGATGGGTTGAAGACGCCCATGAAGAGGCTTCCCTGGGCGGCGAGATAGACTATTTTGAGGGTGTCCCCTGGAACTTCTGCGGCGCTTGCTGGCTTGGCCACGTAGAAGGTGCTCAACAGCATCAGGCCCATAACGAACAGGCCTAGGACTTTCCTACTCATATTCCACTGCCTCCTTCAAGTTTATAGCAGCATTTGCCATATACGGCGTGTAATGGCATAATGCTATACATTCGAGACCTATTTAAGGGTTACGTTAAAAACCTTGAGCAGGCATGAGAACAGACTGGAAAAAGGTCAACTAGCCTACATCCAGGATAAAGGCACAGCATAATTTGATTGCGCCACATATCACATATTTAATGGATTTTACAACCTTGGAAATTCTAAATCAGAGTAAAAAACAGCAGACATACCTGTAGAAAACCAGAAAAAGGATGTGAGTTCAGAAACCTCTACAAAAAAGCTTAAAACTAAGGAAGATTAAGCCCGCGTGGGCACTCATGCATGAGCTGGTTCTATCTGGAAAGTTTGTACTAAACGGTGAGATAGTCAGAGGGAGCATCGGCATAGATAACGGCATTATAACAGATATCTCCAAGAGAGACATTAAAGGTGAAGAGACAATAGTTTTCAGGAATAATGAAGTTATACTGCCTGGTCTTATAGACACTCACGTCCATTTGAGAGACTTTGAGCAAAAGGAAAAGGAGACCGTGGAAAGTGGAACTAAGGCAGCCGTCCATGGAGGCATAACGGCAGTCTTTGACATGCCGAACACAAAACCTCCTATCATGGACATCAAAACTTTCAAAGAAAGATTGAACATCCTTGAGAAGCATGCCTACACCGACTATGCCGCGGGCTTCCTTCTTGCCGGAAACTGCGGGGAAGCGTCTGGAGTGAGGGCAGATTTTTATAAAATATTCATGGGAACATCGACCGGAGGGATATTCTCAGAGGACTTTGAAATCGACTATTCCTGCGCCCCCGGCATCGCCAGCGTCCATGCCGAAGACCCAGAGGCCATAAATAAGAATCCCGACCGACCTCCGGAAGCTGAAATCAGAGCGATAAATAAAGCTCTTAATGCCGCGGAAAAACTGGGGAAGCCACTCAACATATGTCACGTCTCAACTGCAGGTGGAATTGAGGCAATACTCAAAAAGAACTTTCCCTGGGTGAGCTTCGAGGTTACACCACACCATCTCTTTCTCACGAAAATGGACTTTGAGGAGAACCCCCTGCTCAAGGTCTACCCGCCGCTGAGAAGTGAGGAGCACAGAAAAGCCCTCTGGCAGAGCCTCTCAAAAATCCCAATAATAGCGAGCGACCACGCGCCGCACACCATTGAAGATAAAAAAGCGGGCGCAGCAGGAATTCCGGGGCTGGAAACCGAGGTAGCACTCCTTCTGGACGCCACAAACAGGGGACTCATGACGATATTCGACATCGTTGAGAAGATGCACGACAACCCCGTGAGGTTCTTCGGCATTAAGGGACGCGATTTCTCACCGGGAAACGAGGCGACTTTCACGATAGCTGACCCCCGGAGAGAATGGACGGTCAAGCCCGAGGAGTTCTACACAAAGGCAAAATGGAGTCCCTGGGAAGGGAAAAAGCTGAAGGGAAAGGTCGTGATGACTGTTCTTAAGGGAAGGGTCGTTATGGAAGACGATGAAATCATAGGAAAGCCGGAGGGGGTAAGGCTGGATGTACAGGGTGGTAAATATTGAGGAGATATGGGATGTGGCAAAGGACGTGAAGGCCTTTAGATTCAATAAGAGGATCGAGTTCACACCGGGGCAGTTCGTGATGACCTGGCTCCCGGGTGTTGGGGAGAAACCATTCAGCCTAGCATGGAGGGATATGATAGTCGTAAAGCGCGTCGGACCGTTCACTACAGAGCTCTTCAAGCTTGAAGAGGGGGACAGGCTTTGGATCAGAGGGCCCTACGGCCATGGATTTATCAAGAAGGGAGAAAAAGTAGCCCTCGTCGGCGGGGGTATAGGTATCCCACCCCTATATGCCTTCGCAAGGAAAAACCAGAAAGAATTCGACCAGATAACCCTCATATACGGGGCCCGATCAAAGGACGAACTTGCACTACTGGACATTGGAGACTACGTGGACGATGTTGTAATAACAACGGACGATGGCTCCGCAGGAAGGAAGGGTTTTCCGACTGATATTCTCACCGAGAGAAAGGAAGAGTTCGACCAGGTCTACGCCTGCGGTCCGGAGCCGATGCTGAAGGCGGTGCTGCGGGCTATGGACTACAAAAATGTCCAAATATCAGCGGAGAGGTACATGAAGTGTGGTATAGGTGTCTGCGGATCCTGCAACCTTGGGAAATATCTCGTCTGCAGAGATGGACCCGTCTTTGAGGGAGAAAAGCTCGTTGGACTTCTATGACCAATCACCTTTTTAAACCCACCTTTTCTGCTCTCTCCGGTGAGAAGATGGGTATAAAGATGAAGTGGGAAGACTTTGCGAGGAGCATGGGCGTCGAACCCCAGATACTCGAGAACAAAGAGGCCAGGCTTTTAAAGCAGTTCGTGATGGATTTGAAGTTTCCCACTCACTGCCAAGGCTGCCAGGGACTTGATTTAAGCAACCCGAATCCTGTTCACCATCCAAGCTACGAGCTGACTCCGGCGTGCAACCACGACTGTATCTTCTGCTACTCAAACGTCGCGGTGAAACTCGGAAAGGCACCGAAGCCCGGCTACTACGGCTGGGAAAACCCGTACGCAATAACAGTTTCCCAGTACGGAGAGCCGCTGATAAGCCCGCGCATAGTCGAGGTCAACAGGATGCTCCGCGAGAGGTTTCCGAATGCAAGACTTGATCTGCAGACCAACGGTTCCCTCCTGACCGAGGAGCTGTGGGCAAAGCTTGACTTCGATCTCGTAATGATAAGCCTCGACGCCGCGAGCAGAGAGAAGCACCTCAAGATTACAAACGCGGACACTTTTGAGGCCGTCGTCAACGCCCTCAAAATCGTTGGTTCAGACAAGTCCGTCCACTCGGTTGTGAGGACCATCTTCATGCCGGGCATAAACGACGAGGACATACCGAAGATAGCCGAGCTCGCCGCTTCCCTCGGAATAGACGAGATGATGCTCCAGCCGCTAACCATTCACGAGCTTAACGTTGAGAGACTGAAGAAAGCCGGTCTGGACTTCGAGAGAGCAGAGAGCATAAGGGAGTTTCTCAAGGCGGCTATGGAAGCCAAGAAGTACATAGACGTGAGGATAAGCGGCTGTCAGCTTGCGATATACAGGACAATGGATCCGCTGACGCTCTTCAGCGCGAAAAGGGTCGCTAGAGAAGTGGCACCTGCAGTTAAGAGGGAGAGGCTCCTTTAGTACTATTGCATGACATTATGACATCATTCGTCCTATTACTCCAGAGAATTATCTGCTTTGGACGTTCCCATATGCAACTATTTTGAATTCTATTAATTTCCACAAAAGTAAAAGTTAAAAACTTCGGAACTAAACTCGCTCAAGGGTGAAGCCCATTAGGCAACTAATGGAAAACCTTCTCCTCGTCGTTATTGCGCTTCTCATAACGGGGATCGCCATAGCATACGCCGATGAGAAAGCAGTTATGATTGGAGAGGAGCCACCCAGGGACCTAACCCTAAAAGAAGCCCTCTACAGAACCTGGGAGTATTTCCAGTTTTCAATAAGTGTTTTCACGAAAGGGAAAGGGGAGATAGGGTGGAGGGGCATCTTCTTCGGAGTGTTTAGGGACTATAAGACGACACCAAGGGAGCTTTTCCAATACGTAACTGGTATAACCCCCGAGACCACTGTTCTTACTACACTCTCGTTGCTGACGATTGTAATGCTCATAGTTCTGCCCCTCGGCCTCTACTGGGGGCTCCACGCGGGATATAGGGGCGGATTATCGGATAAAATCCTGCTCATCCTCGCGCCGGTTTTCTCTGGAATCCCCGCCTGGTTCTGGGGTTTATTCCTCCTGTGGACGCTGTGGTGGAAGTTCGACATAGGTACGATCAGCTATCTTAATTACATACACCGCGAAATGGCCAATGGAGGCCCCGGGATAAGCGACTATTTTACAGCCCTTCTAATCCCGCTCCTCGCCCTAACAATCGGCAACATAGCGGTCTACGCGTTCCACGTGAGGAACTTCGTGAAGAAAGAAGTTAAGGAGGACTACTTTTTCGCCGATGTCATGAAGGGACTTCCCGAGAGGAGGATCCTCCGAAAGCTTTTGAGAACAGTCACACCTTCCTTCTTAACCTACACGAGCTACAACTTCCTGAACCTTATGATAAACGGAATGGCTCTCGAAAAGCTCTTCGACGTTCCTGGCATTGGATTCGTCCTGACAAAGGCCATAGACAGGTTCTACGTCTTTACTGGCGATGGGTGGGCGCCAATGTTCTACTTCAACCCCTACCTCGTTTTCTTTGTGGCCTTCATCATGGCAATCCTCTACTTCCTGAACTCCACGATAATGGAAGCTCTGTACCTTCGCCTGGACCCCAGGAGGGAAGTGTATGGCGAGGATTAGAGTACCCCTCAGGATCATCCTGTCCATAACAATAGTCACCTCATACATCATAATGGCAATTATCGGACCTCACTTTTATCCGAATATAGCCGAGAAATGGGACGACCTAGATCTGTGGAAAAACAACCCTCCAAACGCTCCGCCCGCATTCTACGGAGAGCTGAGGGGACTTCCAAAGACGGAGTGGCTCCCCGGCGAGTACGTGGACGGAAGGGTGATTTTCACTTACGACTTCAAGTACTCCAAAGTGCCTAGAGATATACTCGTTCTCGCAAATTCAACTAGAAAAATACGAATAACAATCATAACCCCTCTCAACGAGAGCTACACCCTCTACGAAGGAGACCCCTTCCCAGATGGCATCTATATCGGCAGGAACCTGCTCTTCGCCCCCGACTGGGAGAGGATGAAGACTGAAAAGTGCCCCAACCTTGACAAGAAGGTCATGCTCAGACCTCCGTTCTCGATACTGTTTACAGAACCCGACACTCAAGACTGTTTCAACAATCCCAAATTGGTAAAAGGGAAGTACAAAATAATCTTGGAGCCGTTTTATTTTCCCGATGAAAAGTTCAGCCCAAAAGAAAGTGCTAGAATCCTAGTTCAAGGCGAGAGCTACGGGGTTCTTGGAACCGACCCATTCGGAAGGGACGTGTGGGCTGGCTTCATCGGGAGCACAAGGGACACGATACTGGTAACGATTGAAGGGGCATTCATTGCCGTCGGCCTCTCCTTCCTCCTCGGCATGAGCGGGGCTGTCCGGGGAAAAGTTGGCAGGCTCTCAAACCTGATCTCAAGGCTTCTCACGATAATTCCACTTCTGCCCTTTGTTGGAGCGGTGGCAATAGACCTCGGAACGTTCAACGCCTCAAAACAGATGGCCACTGCAAGACCTATAGTGGTGGCATTCATCCTCGGCCTTATAGTTGCCGGTGAAGCATCAAGAAGCGTCAGGGCGATAGTGAAGGAAGAGCTTAGGAAGGGATACGTAGAATCCGCAATAGCACTCGGGGGCAACTGGTCGTGGATATTGAAGAAACACATGCCTAGGGTCCTCATTCCATACTCCCTTCACCAGTTCTCGATAACCATCCCGAAAATCCTCGCTCTGATAACGCTCCTCGGGTTCTTCTCCATAGTGCCGGGCTTTAACTGGGGCTCCATAATGAGCCAGACTGTCGTGATGGGCAGGACGAGCCTCTACTCCTACAACCTCAATTGGTGGCAGGTTCTACCGGTGGCCGTTTCGATAGCGGTGCTTTCGGTTTCCTTCACTCTGATAGCCACGTGGATAGAGGACGAGTTTATGAAAGTCTAGCCAAAGTTTTATTTTTTTCAACCCATATGACTACGTGGTGACCCCCCCATGAACGTCTGGACGCTGGTGGCGGTTTACATCCTGATACTCCTCTCCCTCGCAAACCTCTTCATCAAGCCAATCCTTTTTGCAAAGCGGATGGCTGGCAAAGTTCTGAAGAAGCTCCTACGCATCCAGGTTCCTGAAAACCAAAAGAAAAGTTTGGAGAGGTTATACACCCCAGTGTGGGTCCTCATTGGCCTCGGGGCCTTTTTCAAGCTGAAAGATGCAAGTCTGCTCGGCGCGGTCTTCGGTCTTTTAGCCTTCCGGAGCGGGGCGAACATAGCGAGGCTCCTAGTTTACTCCAGCCACGATGGAAAGATTCTCAAGGAGATGGCAGAGGGAAGGGTTTTGGGCATCCTTGAAAAAGCCGTCAGGATTTCTCTAATACTCGAAGCGGCGTTCCCATTTGCCATGTTGCTGGCGTACAAGACTCTAAGTGCTGTAACGATTTCGCACGGGAGCGTGGGAAAGTTCCTCCTGGAGCTTTGGGTCGCCGGAGCGATTTTCGGGCTGGTATTTGGATACTTGATAGCGAAGGACAACAGGGGTCTGCTCCTTGAAGACAGTGTTGAGGCTCTAACATTTATGATAGCACTGAAAGGGAAGCAGAAGGCGGAAAAGGCAAAGGAGAGAATAAAGTTCAGAGCTCCCTGAAGCGGAGTCTGAACCTGAGTTCTCCCTCGACAGGGAAGAGAACGGTGTAGCTAACGCCCTGCTGGATGAAGTCCCATCCACTCTCACTCTGGCTGAGGGTCTTTATAGGGTACTTCCAGACTTTTGCCCTTCTGTCGAGCTCTATCTCAACCCTTCCGATGCCGTAGGGGTCGTTCACCTCGAACTTCTCCGCCTCGAACTCGGCCGGCTCCTCCATAACGCTGTGGACTGCCAGGTTGAGCTCGACGCCGAAGAGGGCTCTGGTATCGCTTCTGACGGTGTAGTCCACTATGAAACCATCATCGGTGAGCCTGACCGACTTTTCTACCCTGGCCTGCTTCTTTGTAACGCTCCCGTCGCGCTCAAGGGTTATTCCGTTCTCAATAAGGCTGAAGTTGTAAGCACCGGTGAGGAAGTCCCCAAGCTCGATGTAGCGGCTCAGCCTGTACTCGTCGAGCGTCGTCTCTGGGTCGAGGAAGTGGTCCTGCAGGATGGCCCTCAGGTGGCTGTCGTAGGCGAGCTCGCGCCTTATCTCGTCGGGAATCTGCTTTCCAAGCTCGTGGATGCTGGCAACACCCTCCCCGCCTTCTTCCTCTGGGGTTGCCGCCTCAGGAACCTCGTGGTAGTGCTCCCAGCGCCTCGCGAGAACGTCGTTGTAGTTGACTGCTTTCCTCTTGGAGGAGAGCTCGAAGAGGGCCCCACCGTAAGCTGGTTTGAAGACGGCGTAAAAGTTCTCGTTCTCGATGAAGACCTCGTCCCTGCCGTCGAAGTCGATGTCCCTGACGAAGTTTCCGGTTTTAACGTAGCTGTTGGCCTTTATGATGTTCTCCCAGACGGCCCTGCGGAGGTGCGGGAGGTAAACACCGCCGAAGACGCCGTGCCAGTAGGCGTCATTGCACTGGGCCCTGAGGATGAATTCCCTCGCCTCTAGGTTGTCCCTGACTGCCTTGCTCACCATCAGCATTCTCTTGTGCATGTAGTTGCTCTCAGGATACTTGAAGAAGAAGTTCTTCCAGATTCCGCCGCGGACGAAGACGCGGTAGCGGTCAAACTTGTTCTCTTTCTTCAGCTCCTCGACGAACTCTACAAAGAGCTTGGCCTGCTTTGCCGGAAGGCTCCACTCGCTCATCTCAAAGTAGGAGGCTATCGGGAGATAAACTAGGCCACGCGGCCTGAACCTCTGAAGGTACTCGGAGTAGAGTATGAGGTTTATCCTCTCGTCGCTTGAAACATTGTCAAAGAACTCCCTGAGCCAGCCCTTCTCGTAGACCCACTCGTAGGTTCCAGGCCAGACGCCGAACTTCTCGCCGTCGTCGTGGAAGACAGCAACCTTGCTTTCATCGCCGTCATCGAGCGAGTGGAGGTACTCAATGGTCTTATCAACCGGGCGGAAGGGGATTAGATAGCGGAGCTTCTCATCTATCGGAAAGACGGATATAACCTCTCCGCCGTCCTCTGTGTAGTAGGGCCAGAACAGTTCCTCCTTCGAGAGGCCCGCACTCATGAAGTGGTAGTCGTCAACGATGACGTAGTCTATTCCAGCCGCGCGGAGGCTCTTAACCAGTTCTGGCTGCCAGACCCTCTCGGTGAGCCAGACCCCCTTTGCCTCGTACCCGAGCTCCTTGGCAAACTCCTTGAGCTTCTCTATCTGGACTATTCTGTCTTCCTTCGGAATCGAGGCAAGAACAGGCTCGTAGAAGCCAGCAACCACTATCTCAAGCTGTCCCCTCTTGACGAGCGAGCGGAGCAAATCGAGGTGTTCTGGTTTGTTGTTCTGTATCCACTCGAGGAGCGGGCCGGAGTAGTGGGCCGCGACCTTCATGTTTGGATACTCCTCAAGGGTCTCCATGAAAGGCCTGTAAGACTTCTCGTAGGCGCTCTCCATCACCCATCCAAAATTTCCGAGTGGCTGATGGTTGTGGATACCAAATATGAAGTTCACCATCCCCATCACCAACAAACCTTGTTATCACTAGCGGTGATATGAGAAGAAAGGCATATAAACCTTTTCTTCTCAATACTCACTGAAGGTGACTACTGAACCCCCACAGGGGAATGGAATAGAGGTGAGCACTATGGGGAGAACAGCTACACTCCTGATAGTTTTTGTTTTGATGTTTAGCTTAGTGCCAGCGTCGCACTTTGCCTCCGCGATGTACGGCACTAAAATAATAGATGGCAACCTCAACGACTGGACGATTTCAGACCTTGTGACTGTTGGGAAGGACAACGGCCAAGCGGGGGCCAACCTAGACAAGCTCTACGTTGCCTGGGACGACCAGTACCTGTACATAGCAATAAAGACAAACAACACCCAGAGTTGGGACGTGGCCTACGGCTTTGGGATAGACGTTGACCCAGGGACAGGAAACGGCTACAACGGAACAAGCGACTCCTGGGGAAGAAAGATTGAGTTCTCCAATGGCTTTGCGGTTGACTACGAGATATACTTCTGGTGGAGTGGCGGTTCAGGAATGGGAACCGACAACTTCAACACTTGGACCGGGAGCGGATGGGACTACAAGGGCATAGCCGAGGTTGGTGGAGAGTTTTCATACATCGGAAACACCTCAATCGGTCTCCAGACCCTTGAGATAAAGATACCATGGAGTGCCCTCGGCGGAAGACCCGACGAGATCGCAATCATAGCATGGGTGGCCGGTGGTGACGGATCATCGGCTGTGGACAGTCTTCCGGTTGACCCTGCCATAGACTACTCCAACATTGGAGGCGAATGGGGAGACACCGACACCTTCACCAACCTTGCAGTCCTCTACGTCGAAAGCAAGACCATCGACGGTAATTTGAATGACTGGAGCTCTAACGAGATAGCGGCCGTTGACAAGATGGGTGTTGGAGTCCCAGGCGGCAACCTCAGCAAGCTCTACGTCTCCTGGGACAAGGACTACCTCTACCTTGCAATAGTCACCAACAACACCGCCAACTGGGGGATGGCCTACGGCTTTGGGATAGACGTTGACCCAGGGACAGGAAACGGCTACACCGGTGGTGGAGACGCCTGGGGCAGGCAGATAAACTTCACAAACGGCTATGCGATTGACTATGAGGTCTACTTCTGGTGGGACGACGGACAGGCCAAGATAACGGCCGCCCAGCTCAACCCGTACAACGGCAACTGGGACTGGCCGAACCTCGTGGACGTTGGAGGCAAGTATAACTACACTGGAGACTCCTCAACGGGCCTCAAGACCCTTGAAGTGGCGATACCATGGTCGGCCATAGGTGGGATGCACAGCCACTTTGCGGTTTCAGCATGGATAACTGGGGGAAGCGGAAGTGCAGTTGACATCCTCCCTCAGGAAAGCGTCGCCGTAGACAGCGCAGATGAGTGGAATGACATCGACGCTATCTCCCAGATGGCGGAGTTCGAGATGTTCCTTATGCCCGACCTCAAAGTGAGCCTCAGCGGCCCAGGTGTAGCCGGCCTCAACAGAACAACCACTTACAACGTCACAGTCGAAAACGGAGGCTCCCTTCCGGCGAACAACGTAAACGTCAGGGTTTACGTAAACGACACCCTCTACACCAACTGGACGACCGACCTGGGAGCTGGAGAGAAGAAGTGGTTTACACTCACATGGAAGCCCAACGAGACGGGCGTTTATACAATAAAGACCACTGTTGATGAGGAGAACAAGATACCCGAGGCCAACGAGGACAACAACGTTGCGACAATGAACGTTGAGGTAATCTGGGTCGGCAAGATCGACGTTGACGGCGACCCGAGTGACTGGCCCACTGCAGAAATAAGTGAGAACAACTACACAGTTGTCAACGGCACGTTCATATGGGCGGACAAAATTGGGGACAACAGAAAAGACAAAGATGAGTACCTGCCTGGAAAAACATCCTCCCACGCCGACCTGACTGAGATCGCCGTAACAAAGGACGACCGCTACGTTTACTTCATGTTCCGCTTCGCAAACATGAGCAACATAAAGATAGGAGACAACGGTGCAACGTTCGTCGCGGTTCCGATAGACTACAAAGATGGGGGAGCCGACTGGGTAGCGGGAAGAATGGACACCAGGACGAGCTTCCTCTGGGACGTCCAGATGGCGGTCAACCTCAAGTGCAACCAGGACGTTGGGAAGACCAGCGCCATCGAAGGAGCTGGAAACTCGCTTACCTCAATGCTTTACTTCGTAGACCCCGATGGGAACATCCTAACTGTCAACGGGGCCGTTGTTGGCGTTGACCTGTCTAAGAACACCATTGAGGTTAGGGTTCCAGTCGAGCTGTTCGAGAACACGACCAAGTTCAATTTTACTGTGGCAACGGGACTGAGCTACGGAGAGGGCGTCTGGAACTTTGGAAATGACTTCGAAGACGACACCAAAAGCGATGCGGTCGATGTGCTGAGCATTAAATCTACTGAGGACGAAGTCGCGGATGGCTACCTTGACTATGCAATACAGCTGGAAACCAACGGAATCGTCGAAAACGCTAAGAGCATCGACTACGAACAGATCAGAAGGGAGATACAGAGAAAAGAGGAGGAGAGAAAGAGAAGGGAAAGGTGGAACCACTTTATCAACCTGAACAAGTACTACGGCGCAACCAAGTTCAGAGAGTACTACATGAACTACACCTACCTAGACCAGTACTTGAGAAACCAGACGCTTACATCAGAAATGGCCGAAAAGCTCTCGGAGTACGAAAACGAAGTTGCCGAACTCCTCAGCATGTACAACGAAGGAATGGACATGATAAACAAGGAGTCTGCCGTGTTCATCGGGGCCATAAAGGTATTCAGGGCGTACACTGGACTCATCAAGATCGTTAAAGAAATGCAGGAGATGAAAGAGCTCATTGAGATGGGAATCGCGGAGAGGCAGGCGCACATCGAGGAGCTCTCCAAGAAGCTCACGAAGACCATAGACGGCAACCTTGACGACTGGAAAGTCCAGCCGGTCGCAGTTGACACAGAAGGATACGGCCAAGATGGTGCCAACCTTAAGGCTCTTTACGTGGACTACGACGACAACTTCCTGTACATAGCCCTCACCACGGACAACAAAGCTTCCTGGAGGGTTGTCTATGGAATCTCCCTCGACTACAAGGACGGCGGCTACACCACCGGACAGGACAGCTGGGGCAAGAAGCTCAGCTTCACTAGGGGAATAGATGCACAGCTCTACTTCTTCTGGAACGGTGAGTTCTTCGGAGACCCCGGAACGAGCACGATAACCAGCGCTCAGCTGGTGATCTGGAACGGAAGCGGATGGGACTACAAGAACCTCCAGTGGGTTGGATTCTACAACTACACCGGAGGAGCAGAAAACGGCCTGCAGACCCTTGAAATAGCCATCCCATGGGAGGAGCTTGGTGGAAAGCCCAAGGAAATCAACATCGTTGCCTATGTCACTGGACAGGGTGTCGGAGACTCCGCCGTTGATTCACTGCCGCTCCAAGATGCAGTCAGGGACAAGCAGCCAGGAGACGAGTGGGGCGACGAGGACACGTTTACCGAGTTCGCCTCGGTCTCCATAACCTGAAGCCTTCCTTTTCTTCCTTTTCGCTTTTCTCCCGGTGAATCAAACTACCACCGATGCCAAATACACTGCAACTGCAACGGCCAGCTGGTTTGAAAAGTTATCATCGGGTGGAACGTTGTAGAACTCCACAATAGTGCCGACGGCCGCACCAATTAAAGCGGGAGCAAACCCCACAAGAGGGATTAAAACCAGCAGGGCTGTAACGAAGTATGCCAAGCTCCCCTCAAGGCTCTTACCATTTGAGAAGCGGTGCCTCCCGAGGCTTTTACCGATTATAGCGGCCAGGGCATCCCCCAGAGTTGCAACGGTTATGGCGCCCACCGCCACCTTCATCGGGAAGAAATACACAACTATGAACGAAGCGGCCGCAAAGTAAATGTGAGCCGCAACCCTCTCACGCTCATGGGGTCTCGTTATAGCCTCAATATGGTTTTCTATAAGCTCAATTCCCCTGCCCAGCTCGGGGGAAGGATACATATTCAGAAGGCGGTACTTTATCCTATCCCTCCATTCTTCAATTATCCTGAATGGCTCAAGCACGACGAAGAGAACAAAAGCAAAACCTATGAAAACAAGCGTTGTGGTCTTGCCACAGCAGAGATAAATGGCAGGCACCGTAAGTCCAGTGAGATGGAGCGCCTTACGCTTCAGCTCGCTTCTTATGCTCACGCTCTATCACCTCCAGGGCCTCAAGAAGGCTGTTCACAACGTAATCAGCGAACCTGACTTTTCGGGACTTAAAGTAGCCCCTGCGAACCAGTATGGTAGTGGCCCCAATCGCCCTACCTCCGCGCATGTCAGTCTCGTCACGGTCACCAACAACGTAGACCTCGCTGGAGGGAAACTTTTGAAGGGCAAGCCTGAAGTTGTAGTCCTCGAGCTTGCTGTGGCCGGTTTCACCGCTTATTATGATTCCATCAAAGTACTTGGAGATACCGAGGAGTTCAAGTTTTTTCCTCTGCCACTCAGTTGATGAGTCTGTCACGAGGACGATTTTTGCTCCGAGTTCCTTCAGACCGGAGAGAAACGGCAGGGCATCGGGGAAAAGACTGAGATGGTCAAAGAATGTGCGCTCAACAAAGGACACAACTTCCCCGATTTCATCGTCAGAAGCATCTGGGTAAACGTCCCTAAAGACGGTTTCAACAAGCTCATCCAAATCCATCAGGTGGACTGCCTCAGAGCTTTCAAAACGACGGTACTTTTTTAGCAGGAAGTACGCTATGGCCCGGAGCTTTCTTCTCCTGAACAGGAACAGAAGCGTCCTAAGGAGGGCCTTTTTTCCCGCCGCCCACGTGTTGCAGAGGGTATCATCGAGGTCGGTGATTACCAGCATATTGATATTATTCCTCTGGGGCTTTTAAAGGATAATGCAAAGCTTTTAAAGACGACAAACGAGTTCTGGATTGATGAGAGGCGAAGAACTCGTACTGGCGGGGATAGCCCTGATATTTCTGGGGTTCATCCTAGTGTTCATCGGGACTCTGCTATCCGCCTTCAGCGGTGAGACGGACGTTGAGGGCGGTGGGGTCATAATGATAGGCCCCATTCCAATAGTCTTTGGGACTGGGAGAGGCGTCACCCTGGCCATGATTCTGGCGGTGCTCCTGATGGTTCTGTGGATAATAGGTACTCTTCTCGCAAGGAGGGGATGACGTGGAGTTCCTCGGCTACCTTGCAATCCTTCTAGTTGTGGCAAAGAGCATAGAATGGGTCTTTGAGAGGGCGGAGATACACCCGATCATCGCCCACGTTATAACGGGCATTCTCCTCGGGCCGTTTGCACTTGGAATCGTAAAACAGGGAGAAGAAATTGAGGTACTGGCCCAGTTCGGACTTATAATGATGATGCTCTACATGGGACTGACCAGCAACTTCTCTGCAATAGCCCAGAACACGAAGAAAGCCACGTTCGTGGCCGTTCTCGGGGTTGCTTTCTCATTCATACTGGGCTTTGCCACTGTGTACCTCTTTGGAAAGGGGTTCTCCGCGGCGGTGTTCGTTGGCGTAACCCTCGGGAACACGGCAATCGAGGTCACAAGCGGCGTCCTTGTTAAGGAGAGGGTGAACAGAAGGGTCTCTGCCATACTCATGGGAGCGGCGTTCGCGGACGACATACTGGCCGTTTACCTAATAGGCATCATAACCGGCATGGCGAGCGGGAACTTCAACGCCCAGTCCCTCCTTATCCTGACGGGGAAAATCTTTGCCTTCATAGTCGCGACGCTCCTGATTTCGGAGTACATCTTCAAGCGCTCCAGGTGGTTCTACAGCGTGGTCAGAAACCTGAACGTCTTCTTTACCTTCACCCTCATCCTCACGTTTGCACTCGCCATAATATCGGAGTGGGTCGGGCTGAACCAGATAATCGGGGCATACTTGGCAGGTTTGACCATAAGCAGGCTCCGCGAGAGAAAAGACCCCCTCGTCGTTACCAGGATAAAGCTCAACGAGCTCATAGGCGACCTTCAGGTTGTTCTCACGGAGTTTTTCATGCCGCTGTTCTTTATCTACGTCGGCCTGATGTTCAACCCCCCCATCAGAGACATCAACGTTCTCCTCATTCTGGCACTCTACGCCTCGGCAGTCCTTGGCAAGCTGATCGGCTGCGGTCTTGGTTCAAAGCTGGTTGGCCTCTCCTGGGAAGATTCGATAGCAGTGGGAATTGGGATGGGTGGAAGGGGAAGCCTGGAACTGGCTATCCTCACGTTCGGCCTCAGCACGGGACTCATAGACCAGAGCATCTTCGCGAGCGTTATAATAGTGTCAATGATGACGGCCTTAACAACGCCGATATTCTTCAAGGCGTACCTGAAGAGGCAAAGGCTTAAAGCCGGGGAGAGTTAGTACCGCAAGGCGGTGAAATAATGTTTCCAGAAATGGGGGCGAGCGAGAAAGAAGTCCTGCGGGAGCTTGAAGAGAAAACGAGAGAAGACTTGACCTTTGACTCGGGCAAGATACTCGGTTCCATGTGCACTTACCCACATCCCTTAGCAGTGAAGGTCGTTATGAGGTACATAGACAGGAACCTCGGCGATCCTGGTCTCCACGTTGGGAGCCAGAAAATCGAGAAAGAAGCCGTTGACATGCTGGCCAACCTCCTCGGACTTGAGAAGGGCTACGGCCACATAGTCTCCGGCGGGACGGAGGCCAACATCCTGGCAGTGAGGGCAATGAGGAACCTCGCTGGAATAGAAAAGCCCGAACTGATCCTTCCAGAGAGCGCTCACTTCTCATTCATAAAGGCCGCCGAGATGCTAGGGGTGAAGCTCGTCTGGGCGGAACTGAACGATGACTACACAGTCAACGTGAAGGACGTTGAGGAAAAGATAACGGACAGGACGATAGGAATAGTAGGGATAGCAGGGTCAACTGGTCTCGGCGTGGTTGACGACATCCCGGCCCTGAGCGACTTAGCACTTGACTACGGTCTTCCTCTCCACGTTGATGCCGCCTTCGGCGGCTTCGTGATACCCTTCGCAAAGGCCCTCGGTTACGACCTCCCGGACTTCGACTTCCACCTTAAGGGCGTGAAGAGCATAACCATAGACCCACACAAGATGGGCATGGTACCGATCCCAGCGGGGGGAATAATCTTCCGCGAGAAGAAGTTTCTGGACAGCATAAGTGTTTTAGCTCCGTATTTGGCTGGAGGCAAAATCCGGCAGGCGACGATAACGGGGACTAGACCAGGAGCCAACGCTCTGGCAGTATGGGCAATGATAAAGCATCTCGGCTTTGAAGGGTACAAGGAAGTTGTAAGAGAGAAGATGGAGCTCGCTAGATGGTTCGCATCGGAGCTGAAGAAGATTCCAGGGATTTACCTCATCAGGGAGCCAGTGCTGAACATCGTCTCCTTCGGCTCTGAAAAGCTGGAAGATCTCGAAGAGGAACTTAAAGCACGGGGCTGGGGAATAAGTGCCCACCGCGGCTACATAAGGATCGTCGTTATGCCACACGTGAGAAAGGAACATCTGGAGGCGTTTTTGGTGGATTTAAGAAGCATTATGGCTATTCTCACTCAGTAACGCCCTTTATGTCCACGTGGACAAAGGCCCTCTCAACTTGGGGCATACCCTCAATCTTCTTCCTGACTTCCTCGCTGATGTCATGGGCCTCCTTGAGTGTGATTTCCGGTGGAACCTCAATGTGGAGCTCGACGTGGAGCTTGTTCCCGACGTAGTGCGCCCTGAGGTCATGGACTCCGAGAACGTTTGGGACGCTCATAGCACGCTTTTCAATCTCCCTGCAAACCTCAAAGGGCGGAGCTTGGCCCGTCAGGTAGCCGAGGTTCTCAAGGAGGACATCAAAGGCCACCTTCACGAGAAAGAGAGATACCAGGAGGCCTGCGAGACCATCCCCATACCTGAACCCGAGCCTCTGGAGGCTAAGACCCACGAGAACAGCCACACTGCTCAGCGAGTCGCTCCTGTGGTGGTAGGCGTCGGCAACGAGGATCTGGCTGTTGAGCTTCCTGCCGACGTGTAGGGAGTACCTGAACATAGCCTCTTTAGCAAGGATTGATAGAACCGTGACTCCAAGCATTAGGGAGTTTACCTCAATGGTCTCCCCCTTGAGAAGCCTGAAGACTGAATCCCTTCCGATTTCATAGGCGACCAAGAGAAGCGCCTCGCCTATGAGAAAGGCCACCAGAGGTTCAAAGCGGGAGTGTCCGAAGGGGTGACTTCTGTCCGGGGGCTTTGATGATACCTTCATTCCAAAGTAGCCGATGACGCTCGTGATTAAGTCGCTCAGAGAGTGGATTCCATCCGAGATGAGGGCTATGCTGGAGTATAGAAAGCCAACTACCAGCTTGAGCACACCGAGGAGAACGTTTCCGACTATCGAAACCCATATCGGTCGGTAAAGTCCCTCCAAACTCCATCCCCCATGGGCAACTTGGGCGGTCAGTCCGTCACTCCCTCGTCACAGCTCGGACAAGGCTGAACTCATCATCCCAGAAAAGGTAAAGGATGGGGCTTAAAAGGGTTGCTCAGCGATCACCTTTCCTTCCTCATCGGTCGGTTCGCCCATCACTCATCATCGCAGGAAAAAATTGGAGAGGGGGTTTAAGTGGCTTCCGCTCATTGTGAAGCAGTTATGAGCATAGCCACCTCGGAGGTATCGGTCTGGCACTCGTTTCCGGCATCGGGAGAGAGTTCTATACGCATGGTAACTTCTATGGCCTTGTTCTCAGCCAGTTTGCCGTCAAAGAGGTGTATTAGTGTGCCGTTAAGCTCCCGAAGGGATTTTCCAGCATAGCGGTCAAGTTCCATGACTGTCCCGTTAAACGAGACACGGATGTCCTTAACTATCAGGTACTCGCTGAGCTCTCCAACGTCGGGCGTGCTGTCCACGAGCACCTCGGCTTTGGATGGAGTTCCATCTTCACGATCGGTCACGTTGAGAATCATTGAGATTCTAGAAACAGGGTAATCGCCGCGGTTCTTGATGTAGAAGCGGATCGTCCTTTCCTCTCCCGGCAGGAGACTTCCAAACTCAAAGACCTTGTAGGCATCGTAGTACCTCTCGCCATTCTTGCTTATCCCGATATCGAACTCGCCCGTTGAAAACTCGTTGCCCGTGGACTTCGCCACATCGCTGAAGTACGAGAGACCGAATCTAAGGCCGACGAGGAAGACCAACAGAGCCGCCAGCATGACGATCAACATTTGTTTCATCACTACCACCAACTATAGTTTTCAAGTGAAAAACGAGTAGCAATATATAAGTTTTTCGGAAGCCAAGTTGTAAAAATTGCCAGCGTAACATATTCTACTAAGCCATAAAAATAGAACAGAGAGAATATCCAATTAACAGACCCAAAACTGTTTAAAGGTATTCCTTGGAAGACAGTACCACGGTGAAACCCTTGGAGAGAGGCGAAGAGACTCTGGGGAAGGTCGCAAAGGGGGCGGGCATAGTCCTCGCCGGGACCGTGCTGGGAATGCTCCTCAACTTTCTCACAAAGGCGGTTCTAGCGAGATACTACGAGAGAAGCCAGTACGGGTCGTTCACGCTCACTGTAACAGTTCTGAGCATTGCAATGACCATTGCACTCCTCGGACTTCAGAACGGCCTCTCCAGGGAGATAGCCCGCCACCTCCAGAGAGATAGAAACGTTGCACTAAAACTTGCATCAACGGGAGTTTTGATAGGGTCTAGCTCATCCCTGGCTCTTACGGTACTCGTATTTACCTTGGCCCCCAATCTTGGGAATGTCCTAAACGACCCTCACCTCAACTTGGTTCTCAGAATAGCCTCTCCAGCGCTTCTCCCGATGGTTTTAACTATGATAATCGTGGCAATATCCCGGGGGCACGGAAGAGTCCGGGAAAACTTCTACTACAGGAACGTCCTCCCACAGCTCCTTTTTCTGATTCTCTTACTCATTGTGCTCATCCTAAATCTTAGCTTCAACTGGGTGTTCATTGCGTATGTCGCCGCTTGGACAATCCCAGCGTTTTTAGGCTTCCGAGACGGCAGGAAGTTCGGACTGTTGCCGAGAAGGCCAGAGTTCGATTGGGATCTCGCAAAAGAGCTTTTAGCGTTTTCATTCCCCCTCATGCTGACGGGCATATTGGACTATGTTCTCGGCTGGACAGACTCCCTGATGCTGGGCTACTATTTTGGACCGGATAAGGTTGGCCTCTACAACGGGGCGGCGCCAATAGCCAGAGCGTTGCCCGTGGTTCTAAACTCGCTTGGATTCGTTTTTATGCCGATGGCGACGGTGCTCTTCACAGGCAGGGATCTTAAAGGATTGAAAAGGCTCTATCAGAGCACTACGAAGTGGGGCTTTATCCTGACTTTTCCGGCCTTCCTGCTGCTCTTTGCATTTCCAGGGGGGACAATAAACCTGTTCTTCGGACCAAAATACACTGAAGCGGTGACCGCCCTAAGAATACTGTCCCTAGGTTTCATGTTCCATGTGGTAATGGGGCTCAACGCGATGAGTCTGGTAGCCGTCGGAAGAACTTCAGACAACCTCATCGGCAACCTCCTTGCCGCCGTACTTAACATAGCCCTCAATGCGGCACTCATTCCAGTGTACGGGATAAATGGGGCAGCTTTGGCAACGGCTTCCTCATATATAGCGGCGAACCTGTACAGGGTGTCCGTCCTCTACAGGACGACGGGAGTCCAGCCATTTGGAAAAGCTTACACTAAGGCCCTCATAATAGGCGCTGTAACGCTCGTCTTCGGAGTTTTCCTGGGAGATTCAGGCTCGATCCCTGGAGCGATCTTAAAGACTGCCGCTCTCTACGGCGGTTATTTCCTCTTAGTCCTTCTAAGTGGGTGCATAGAGAAAGAGGAAGCTAAAAATCTGGAAAAATTCGCAGAGAAAGTTGGTTTGAATCTGGAATGGCTCATTAGGATTATAGAAAGGCTTTCAAAGGATGAATGAGGCAAAAAGGCTTTTGCGAGTAGAAGTCCCAACACCTCGGCAAATTTATAAGCCTGCCAATTTAATACGCACACGAGAAACAAAAAGAGGAGATGGGTTATGGTCTCAACTCTCGCAGTGATCCTCGCGGGAATCGTGGGCTTCTGGATAGTTTTGTACGCCCTCTTCGGAAAGAAGGAGATAGACCCGGAAACGGGAGAGCCCATAGAGAAGGAAGAAGGTCTCAGCGTTAACATGTTCATTGCAATGTGGAGGACAAAGCGCCTTTTAGGATTCATAGACAGGGTATCACGCATCAATCCACGCTTCTGGAAGGTCTATGCCGACGTTGGGATAATCCTCGGTTATATGGGCATGGTCTACGTCTTCTACGCCCTCGCAAAAACCGCCGTTCAAACTCTTCAGACTAAGGGCCAGCAGGCAGGAGTCCAGCTCGTGATCCCGGGAGTGACAATCCCCCTGTGGTACGGATTGATAGGTCTTGTGGTTGTGATGGTAGTCCATGAGCTAAGCCACGGAATAGTCGCCAGGGCGGATAAGCTCCCTCTGAAGTCCGTCGGGCTGGTTCTCCTGGCCGTGATTCCAGGGGCTTTTGTTGAGCCTGATGAAGAGGAACTGGCAAAGGCACCTCTCCGCTCGCGCCTTAGGGTGTATGGAGCGGGATCAATGGCCAACATAACAACGGCAATAATAACGGCCCTTTTAATAACCTACGCGATAAACCCGCTTCTTATCCCCTCGGGGGTGGAGGTGAAGGGGATAATACCCGGCTCGCCCGCTGAGAAAGTCCTCCAGAAGGGTGACGTTATAATCGGCATAAACGGGCAGGAAATAAAGACCATGGAAGATTTCATGGAGTTCATGGACAAAACCAAGCCTGGAGAGACCCTAGAACTTGAAGTCCTTAGAGATGGTGAAAAAACCAGCGTTAAACTGACCCTCGCAGAGCACCCAGACAGGCCAGGAAAGGGCTTCGTAGGAATACAGCCAGCACAGCACGTTGAATCAAAGGTGGGGTCTGCGAAGGTAGTCCTCCCGATTTTCTTCGCCCTCTACTGGATATACCTGCTCAACGTCGGAATAGGCCTCATGAACCTCTTCCCGCTCGTGCCCCTTGATGGAGGGAGAATGCTGGACGACGTCCTCAAGGAGTACCTCCCAGAGAAAATAGCGAGGCCGGTGAGGTACACGACCATAGGTGTTGGACTGCTCCTCCTTGCCCTAAACCTGTGGCCGGCCTTAATGAACCTCGCCGGTTGAAAGCGTTTTTCTTTTTACTTTAACATACTCGGCCTTATCTCAAATCTGCCCTTTGAAAACCTGAACTCTGCCTCTGCAGGGGTGAATTCTGGGAGAAGGGACTTCCTAACCACCATGCGTTCTACTCCAGGTATCTCCGTAGTATTAAAGTCCACTATGTGCTCCGCGTACTGCAAAAGCCATGCCATGAACTTCGGAGAAACCCTGTCCCTATTCATCAGGAATATGTTTAACGGCCCCGGTTTGTTTTCGCTTTCTCTGGCTTTAATTTTGAGTGCTATGTTCCTGCGGAGAATTTTGATTGTAGCTTCTTCCCCAAAGAGATCCACCATGCCGTCTATTGTCAGGGTATATTCCAATCGGTTTTCTGTTTCCTGAAACTTGGAGAATTCTGCGGTACACTGCAACGGTCTTCGCCAGAAATGTCGTGGGATCAACACCCGGGATGTAATGTACAAACGGATAATCAGCCTTGAATCATTAAAACTGCCAAAGATGTCTATGATCGTCAGTTTCTCCTGGAGACCTTCTTTGAAAACATCGTAGCGAACGGCAAGCCCGTACCTCTCCAAGAGAAGGGTCGGAAACGAGTAGTTTGTGACTACGCCAAATCCTCCCTTATCAACAAGTCTTCTGAAAATTCAACAGCCAGAACCCACCCGAATGAATAAGTCTCGTAGATGATTAAGAAGCGTACTGTCGTCTAGCAGTCCTCCACCAAGCATCCTATCAAGTTCAGGGATGCCAGTCTTTACGATATTCTCCATAGCCACCACCAAGTACCCAATATCCAGCATCCGCATTAACAGTTTTAAGCCTATCAAAGAATCCAGACCCGGTGAGGAAATGAAGTGCTCCAAGTGCGGAAGACCCGCAGTATACCACGCGCGCTACACAGGAAGGTACTACTGTAAGAAGCACTTCAATGAGATGGTGGAGAAGAAGTTCAAGGAGACAGTGAAGAAGTACCGGCTCATAGAGAAGGGTGAGAGGATAGCCGTCGGCGTGAGCGGCGGTAAGGACAGCGTTGTCCTAATGCACCTTTTGGCAAAGCTACGCGAGAAGTTCCCCTTCGAGCTGGTTGCGATAACCATAGACGAGGGGATAGCTGGCTACAGGCCTCCAAGCGTCGAAATAGCGAGGAGGAACGCGAAGAAGCTCGGGATTGAGCACCGCATCTATTCGTTTAAGGAATATATAGGCTTCACGCTGGACGAAACCGTTGAGATAATGGGTAGCTTCGAGAAGGGGGAAAGGGTAGGTGCCTGCTCCTACTGCGGAGTGTGGAGGCGCTGGCTCCTCAACTACGCGGCTAAAGACGTTGGAGCCGACAAATTAGCTGTCGGCCACAACCTCGACGATGAAGTGCAGATGTTCCTGATGAACATCCTGAGGGGAGACATAGCAAGGCTCGGAAGGACCGGGCCGTACTACGAGGAGATTCACCCAGAGCTCGTCCCGAGGATAAAGCCCCTCCGCGAGATTCCGGAGAAGGAGATAGTACTCTACGCCGTTCTGAATAACATTGAGGTGGACTTAAGCGAGTGTCCATACGCCGTCGAGGCCTTCAGGGCCGAGATAAGGGACTGGATAAACGAGATGGAGGAAAAGCATCCCGGAACGAAATACCAGATATTGAGGAGCTACGACAAGCTCTTCCCGCTGATAGCGAAGACCTACACGAAGAAGACAAGCGAGCTGAACCGCTGCAAAATATGCGGGCAGCCAACGACGGGAGATATATGCAAGGCCTGCCAGTTCAGACTCCAGGTGGAGAAGAAGGCCAGAGAAAAGGGTCCGAATTTCAGGCTCGAGTGAGTCCCAAGAATTTCCAGAGGTTCGAAAAATGAAGCTGGAAATCTTAACCCCGATCCCGCTCGAAGAGCTTGAAGAACTCCGCCGGCGGAGCGGAGCAGAGGTAAGCCTGAGGCTTCTTGAAGTTACCAGACGAAACAGAATCCCCCTCAACAGGGTGCTCATCGAAGGTGAAGAGGGGGAGGTAAAAAGGTTCATGGGGTCTCTAATGAGGGCAAGGGCCGGTGGATAGCTACTCGATGTGGACTTGCCCTTCTTCTACCCAGAAGTTATATCCACATTCTTTGGGCTTAAAGTCCAGCAAAGGCGATTTTCTTATTTACCATTATTGCAGTCAACATATCCAATGCCCTACCCTTGTTCAAGAGAAAGATGTTTATCGGGCGCTTCCTCTTTTCGGTTATCTTCTCCTCAAGGATGCACTGATAGAGGTAGTTGTATTTGGGCACAAATCAACACCATAAATTGACGAGAATAAACCCACGATTGCGAGAGTATTCTTTTGCCAAATTTCTCAATGTCAAATCGAATAGGCCCAAGCTCCATTTTTAAGTTAAGGGAGTAAAAGGCAGCACTGAGTCCAGAATAACACCGAAATCGCCTTCTTTATACGGTTTCTCAGTATCTCAAGGGCTAAGTCCAACCGTTTGAGTACGAATCATAAGCTATGAGAGGGTTGCTGTCTTCCAGTAGTCCTCCTCCCAGGGTATCATCAAGTATAGAGATGCCCGACTTAGAAGTTCCGTTCCATGATCGTCCACCAAGGTATTTAGTGCGCATAAAATGTTTAACTGTATTGTGTCCTCGGAGGGAAGTTCTGAAATTCAGAGAAACTCCACGCTATAAATAGGAGAACGTCCTAATTTTAAACCGAGGTGATGAGTATGGAAGAAGTTAGGGAACTTAAAGACGTGCTCGAGAAGGTTGAGGGTAGGCTAATAGCCGCTGGGAAAATGTACGCCGCGATGAACTTCACGGGATTTCTGGCGGTAATGACCCTGTTCTACGTGGTACTCCGGTTCTTCAACGGCGGATCAGCTTTCAGCGTTTCGTACTGGACAGTAGCCACGATCGTTATGATTACTTTCACCTCAAAGGTTTGGAAGAGAATAGTGACCGTCTCTGGAATCAAAAGGGGCTCCGGAAAAAAAGTTGGCCTGAAAATAGCGGGTGCATGGGTAATCGGTGCCGCGCTTGGTTGGGTTTTGATCCCCTCACTGAACCCTGGGATAAACGAGGAGGCAAGCCTGGCCGTGGGCTTCCTGAGCTTTATCAGCGTTTCGCTCCTCGGCCAGTGGGAGGTTTTGAAAAAGTGCTGTGGGGCCGAGAACGAGATGGTTCCTGCGTTTCTGACTCCGGCACTGGCCATACCTCTAGCGTGGAGAATGGGAAGTGGGGCGATGCTCTGGTCCGGCTACGTAGTCTCACTCGGCTTTGCCACGACTATACTCCTATACCTCCACTCAGCTTTTAAAGCCGTTGAGCGGTGATAAAATGGAAGCCCTAAAGGAGCTGAGTGGCAACCACACACTCGGAAACCCGATAAGGCTCGCCATCATGCTCTACCTCCTGCCGAGGGAAAGGGCACTCTTCAGAGACCTCCTGGAAGTGATTGAGGTAACGCCTGGCAACTTGGACTCGCACCTTAAGGCCCTTGAGAGGGAAGGCTACGTTGAGGTCTTCAAGGTCATAGCCGACAGGCCGAGGACAGCCGTGAGGATAACTGAAAAAGGTGCGAGTGAGACCAGAGACTATCTCCAAAAGCTCAAATCTGTGCTTAAGGAGCTATATTAACATACTAACGCTTGTTTCTCCTCTCTTCCTCAAGCTCCTCCCTGGCCTTTCTCTTCAGTTCTCTGGCCCTCTCGATTCTGTATTCTTCAACGAGGCGGAGAAGTTTTTCAGCTTCCCTCTCACGGTCTTCCTCCTCCCATCTTGTGAGGAGCTCCCCAATGGCCCTTTCAAGCGTCTCCCTCTCAACAACGGCGAACTCATCTATCCTCTTGACGTCAAGCTCCTCGCTCGTGAAGAACGGTACGTGAGCCTCGCGGAGAACCTCCCTCACAACTTCGGGCAGAGGCTTTTCGGTTATTATCGCCCTTATTCCCTTCTCAACGAGCTCCTCCGCTATCGCCTTCCCCGCTCCAGCAGGGTTTATAACGAAGAGGACGTCGCCCCTCCTCAAGCCGACTTCCCGCTCTATCCTCTCCAGCTCATCCCAGCTGAGAACCTTGAGAACCTTAAGCGGAACGGCCGAACCCCTGACTTCTATGACGTTCATCCTCTTGACCTGGACTAAATCCCTGCTCAGCCTCTCAATGACGGCCTTCGCTTCCCTCAGCTGTTTTTCAAGGATTTCAATGCGCTTGACCTTAGCCTCCAGCTCTCGCTCGCGTAGAACCTTTCTCCTTACCTCCTCGTCGTAGTCGGCTATCTTCCGCTCAAGCTTTCCTATCGTCTTCCTCTGCTCCTTTATAATCTCCCTCAGCTCCTCGTTCTCCCTCTCAAGGAACTCTATTCTCCTTTCAAGTTCCCGTATCCTCTTGAGGTAGAGTTCAGCATCGAAGCTTTTCTCGGTCTCGGGCTCTTCCTTCTCTTCCTCCCTCCTTCTCTCCCGTAAGGTTACCTTCTGCATGGCCTCGCCGAGGTTGTAGCCTGCTATGACGAGAGCCTTGACCTCGTCGGACTTCTTGCTCAGACCGGCTTCTCTCAGACGGGCGTCTATTCTCTCAAGCTTCGGCTTTATCCTGAGGTACGCCTTGTACGCAGCCGCTAAAGCGTCCCTCTGGTGGTCGTCGTCAACTGTTATCCCCAGATCCCTGAGGAGCTCGTTCTTCTCCCCCACACGGAGGCTCTCCCTCGGCACGAAGAGCTGGGCCTTGAAGGAGCGGGCTATCTTCTCAACGAAGCCCGGAGCAGGAGAAACGTCCGTCGCTATTATAACCGGATGCCCGAGCTCGCTGATGAAGCGGAAGACTTCACCAACCGGCATGTTCCTCTCGCTGTGGAGGGCAACTATCCTGCCGTCGAGGTCTATCGCCGCTATTCCAACGGTTATCCCAGGGTCTATGCCAACTATGAGGCTCTTCCTTTCTCTTATCGCCTCCTCCTTCTTCAGCGGAGCGAAGCCTAGCTCCGCCCTCTCAACGGGCTGAATTCTGACCTCGACGTCTCCACCTCTCATCGGCCGTATCAGACCAGCAAGCTCCTCCCTGCTGGCGTAGACCCGGAACTCGCCCCTGGCCAGTCCGTAGTCCTTCTCTTCGGTCTCAAGGTCGAATGGTATATCCGCCCTCCTAAGCCGGTCCTCTATCTCTCTCACCTTGTCCCTTACGAGGTTGTGAACGCGTTTCCTGTACCTGTCCTGACTCCAGCCCCCCTTCCCGTGGCTCCTGCCGCGGGTTACCTTCACAATAACCTCGTCCTCAAATGCGAGGACTTCGTAGCCGACTCCTTTACTCGCGAGAAGGGCCGCCAGCTTTGCCTCCTCGTAAGGATCGAAGCGGTCACCAGTCCTTATTCCATGTTCCTTAGCGAGGCTCTGAAGGGTCCTCTGCTCGCCGGGTTTTCCAGTGACCTGGACGAGCTTTGTTCCAGGCGGGAGGGCACGCAAAAACCTCCTCAGGTCGTCACCGAGTTCTGTAACGCTGTCAATGGCAACTATATCGGGCCTTTTTGTCCGAATGAAGCGGACTAACCGATAGAGTGTAAACTCACCCTTTCTCTCAAGCTTCCCGTTGAACCAGCTCACCACCGCAAACCTCTTGGGATTCTCTCCAACGACGTCAAGTCCGATTACTAGAATGAGCCACCACCTTCACTGGGAAGTTCGGACGTGACTTTAAAAGTTTAGGGGGTTTGAATATCAAACCAATAGGGTATTTAAGGTTGGATGCATAGGACCACTCGGGGGGAGTCCAATGAAGTTGAGGATAGTCTTTGACAAAGAATATGACATAATGAAGGGAACTTACAAGGTAAAAGTCCGAGAACTCGAGTTCGACGAAGAACTCCAGGAGATACTGAAAGGCATCACACCCACAGTCAGAATAGGCGAGGAAGACCTCCCGATATCGGAGCTAAAAGGAAGGGTCTTTGAGCTTCCAAGCAAGGACGCAGCGGAGAGGTTGATGGGGGAGATAAGGGGAGCACTGGTGGAAGCCCTCAGCGGGATAATAGCAAGGTTTAAGGAAGCCCAGAGCTTCAACGGCTCAGTATCCTACGAGATAGACTTCAACGAGCTTTAATCATGTTCCTTCTATCAAATCTTCAACGACAGTTTTAATCGCAATTTCCAGACCTTTTCTGATGGTTTCGAGTGCCATGGAAGGCCTCGGCTTGTCGAGGGCCTGTTCGTGGCTGAAAGGAACGTGGATGAAGCCTGCCTTTGTCGTCATTCCCGAAACTTCTATGGTGTGAAGGGCAGTGAACATGGCAGTGTTGCAGACGTAGGTCCCTGCAGTGTTCGAAACCGCCGCAGGGATCTTAGCCTCCCTGAGGGCTTTGACGATTGCCTTCACGGGAACCGTGGCAAAGTACGCGGCTGGAGCACCCTCAAAAACGGGCTCGTCTTCCGGCTTGTAGCCCTCGTTGTCCGGCATTGTTGAGTCCATAACGTTGATCGCGACTCTCTCCACGGTTATGTTCGGCCTTCCGCCCGCTTGCCCTGTTAGAACGACCGCGTCGGGATGTTCCTTGACAATCAGTCTCGGGAGCATCTCCCTCACACCGTTGAAAGTTACCGGCAGCTGGAACTTAACGACATCTGCCCCGTCAATCTCGTCTGGGAGCACTTTTACGGCCTCCCATGACGGATTAATTTCTTCACCACCAAAAGGCTCGAAGCCTGTAACAAGAACCTTCATTGGGACCACCAAAAAGGTTAGGTTTTTAGGGTTTAAAAACCACTGCATTCGAGGGGTGAGAATGAGATACGATATCCTTATAATCGGAGGGGGACCTGTTGGCAACTACCTAGCGTCTCTTCTCGCGAGAGACTTTAACGTTGCCGTCGTTGAGAGAAAAACGTCCTTCGGTGGAAAGGCCTGCACGGGAATAATAGGGGCAGAGAACTACGAAAGGCTGGGTCTTCCGGAAAAGGCCGTTCTAAACAGGCTCAGAGGGGCGGTTTTTTATTCAAAGATACAGAGTTTCGAAATCCAGAGAAAGCCCCCACAGGCCTACGTAGTGGACAGGAAAATCCTTGAAAAAGAGCTCGCCAAAAGTGCAGTGAAGAGGGGAGCCGACTACTTCATGGGGACGACCTTCCAGGGCTTCAAGAACGGGAAAGCGATACTAGGCCACATGAACGAAAGGCTTGAGATGGAGGCATCCTTTTACGTAGGTGCCGATGGTGTTGCGAGCACGGTAGCGAAGAGCATTGGAGCCTCAACAAAGGCGGAATTCTTAACGGGATATGAAGTAGAGGTCATAGGGAAGTTTGAAAGAACGGACTTTACGGAAGTATGGGTGAACAAGGAGATAACCCCCAAGTTTTTCGCGTGGGTAACTCCAGTTGAAGATGACTTGGCGAGAGTGGGGACGTTTGGAAACCTCGAAGACTTGAACAGGTTTCTAAGGGTTAGAATGCTGGAGCCGACTTCCGCCGTCGAGTTCAAAGCTGGCAGTGTCGGTCTCGGCTGGAGGAAGCCCTGGGTCAGGGGTAACGTTGCCCTTATTGGAGACGCCGCGCTCCAGATAAAGCCGACGACCGCCGGCGGAATCGCCTACGGAATGCTCTGCGCTCACGCTCTCAGGAAAGCCCTTATCGAGGGAGCACCCGAGAGGTACTGGAACTACTGTTCCTGGGTGAGAAAGCAGATAAGCTTCGGCCTGAAGTTCAGGAAGCTGTTCCTCGGACTCGACCAGGAGGTTATTGAAAAAATCTTTGAAGTCCTGAAGAGCGAGGAGGCGAAGGAGGTCATCGAGAGCCAGGCGGACTTCGACGACCACTGGAAGACGGCCAAGGCCATACTGAGAAAGCCGAGCCTTCTGGCGAGGCTTATAAAGGTCAGCCCGTCCATAATCAGGGCACTGCTGTGAGGTGGGATTATGGCGAGGTGGAGGATGGGCCTCCAGGAGGAGTACCTGATGGCGATAGCCGAGGGAAAGAAGAAAATTGAGGGCAGGCTGTACGACGAGAAGAGGCAGAAAATCAAGCCCGGCGACGAGATAGTCTTCGAGAACAAGCTCGTGTGCGTCGTCAAGGACATCAGGGTTTACTCTTCGTTCAGGGAGATGCTGGAGAAGGAGGGCCTTGAGAACGTTCTTCCTGGAGTTAAGAGCATCGAGGAGGGCGTGAAGGTTTACAGGAGGTTCTACTCGGAGGAAAAGGAGAAGAAGTACGGGGTTGCGGCGATAGAGGTCGAGCCCGTTGCGTGGATATGAGAGTACCCAGGGGTTATTACTTGAAAATTTATAAGAACAGAAAAACTTCTGAATTTAAAGTATTTAAATACAAACGATGAGTACAATGGTGTCCACACAGAGTCCTAAAGGCACAAAGCAAAAATTAACCGCCTTGGTTTTCATCATCTTTGTCACTTCAGCTTTATCCCCACTGGTTCTCGCTGACGGCTGGCTGCAAACGGGATGGGTAAGACACCCCATAGAAAAATACCAGCCAAGAACCCTCTACTCCTATCCATGGGACAGCACGGAAGGTCTCTCAGGATGGAATGCCTTCAGGGAGAACGAGAGCTTTTACTTGACCTGCCTGAAGGTTATAGCCCTTGCGCGGAGCGGCTACCCGCGGAACTCTTCCAAGTTTCGGAAGCTTGTTGAGTGGATAAAATCCCAGCAGGGAGAAGATGGTTCGTTTCCCGCGGTAATAACGGACGACTACCCTGAATCTGACTCTGAGTGGTTCTACTGGGAGCTCTCAAAGGCGGCCGGAACGGGGCTCGCTATTTTAACCCTCCTCGAAGCGGGGGAAAGCACAACTCCGGAGAGATAAGAAAAGCCGCCCAGTTCCTCCTGAAGAACGAGAGTAAAGACCACTGGACGAGCACCGTATACATATACTGGGAGAAAACTGGACTCCACGAGGTGAACGAGTCGCCCAGCATCGTTGCCACCGCCTACGCCGTGGCGGCGCTATCGAGGCTCGGCTACAACGTTTCCCGGGAATAGAATGGCTGAGGGAAAGACTAACACGGGAGAGGCTCATAACCCCGTATCTCGACAACTTCTTCACGGGTTTCCTCTTCCCGATGCCGTACAGAGACATGAGGGCGCCCTACGAGAGCATAGTTTTGCCCCTCCTATTTCTCAGAGAGGAGAACATGACGCCGCCGAACGATACGCTTGAGTTTATGGCTTCACTACTTGAAGAGACGCAGTACACCGGAAACGCGACTTTGAGGCTGAGCTTTAAGGGCGTTACCAACTACACTGTGAAAGAGCTGGATTACATCATAAACGGCTGGGAAGTCAGTGGGGAATGGAAAGGTAATGGGAAAGAAGCCAATATCCAACTCAACCCCCGACTTCTACGACAGAAAAAGCAGGTTTGTTGTAACCTCCGGAGAGCCTCTTCTTCTAAACGAGTCGGGCTTTTTTAAGGGGAGTTAAAGGCTGTACCCCCGTCTTCCAGAGAACTATATCGAGTTTGTGGGGGATTTTTACGCCGAGTTCCAGTTCGAAAACGGAAAGAACTACGCGATACTTGAAGTTCCAGCCCTCGATGGCTCCTGGAACCACAACGTTTATTCAACTGCTGTAGCCCTGATATGGCTGTACCTTGCTGGTGAAGAAGAGGACAACGTCGAAGAGGCGCTTCGGTTCCTGGAGCTTGCAAGTCCCAGGGACGATATGAGCTTCGACGGCGATGCCTACGCCTTGATAGCGCTGAGCCTCTACAGTGAAGAATGGAAGAACGAACAGGCAACGGTTGGAGAAGAGCAGAGCTCCCAACACCAGCTCCCACTGAAACTGCTGGCGGTTTTCATCCTTGGACTTCTGATAGGGGCGTTCGTTGGAATTAAAATTGAAAGGACAAAAAAGAAGTCACAGGCTGCCTAGGGCTTTTTTCAGGATTTCCACGGCTTCCTTCTCCATCAGGAACGCCTTTCTTATGTCCCAGAGACGTGGAATCTGCCTTGTGGGCGACTCGAAGTTCCATAGGTTCGCCCTGATGTCCTCTAAGTTGTCCGCCTCCCACGCACCCAACATCAAAGCCGTCGCATTGTCATTGAGTTCCAATGCCAATTGTATGGTTTCGTTATCAACCCCCAAGACCGTTGCGTTCTCATAGAGCTCAAAGAACTCGGTACGGTGATTGAAGAACCAGGTGGTCCACAGGCACGACAGCTTAATCCAGATATCGTACGTGGACTGGGTGTTGACCTTTATCGTTATTCCCCTAACCTCTGTGCTAAACCAGTTTCCAAGGGAATCCCTACCCCATACCCTAAGGGTGTAGTGACCGTTCCTTAATCCCGTCATGTTCAAGTACCAATTAGTGCCTGAAGCGTTGCTCATAGTGAAGTTCTTGCCATCCCACTCCAGTAGAGCAGACTCTAGAGGCTGGCTAGAGGTTACGTTGATGAAAACGCTGTCGGAGTTCAATACGTCACCATCCTCTGGAGTCGGGGGAATGAAGGAAAAGGTTATCGTCCTGTTGACGGCAATCGTTATAATACCACTGGCGAACCAGTTCCCTAAGGAATCCCTGCCCCATGCCCTAAACGTATAACGACCGTTTGTCAAATTGGTCACTTTTAGATACCAGCTCGTGTTCGATAGCATTTCCATGGTGAGATTCTGGCCGTTCCATTCCAGCAACGCAACCTGTAAAGGCTGACTGGAGGTAGCGTTCACTAGAACATAGTCAGTGTTAACCACCGCACCGTTTTCAGGAGTCGGAGGAGCAAAGGACAGCACGACCGTTGAATTCACGGCAACGGTTCTAACCTCAGTGCTAAACAGGTTTCCTAGGGGATCCCTACCCCAAGCCCTGAACTCGTAGTGGCCGTTTATTAGTCCGGTTATATTCAAATACCAATTGGTGCTTGACGTATTGTGCATGGTAAGGTTGTGTCCGTTCCATTCCAGTAAAGCAACCTCAAGAGGTTGATCTGCGGTAACGTTTACGAAAACGTAGTCGGAGTTTACTGCACTGTTATTCTGGGGGGTTGGTGGGACAAAGGATAGCAAAATCGTCCTGTTTATAGCAATGCTCCTAACCTCGCTGCCAAACCAGTTTCCCAGCTGATCCTCTCCCCATGCTCTAAACGTGTAGTATCCATTCGTTAAGGTGAGTACCTCAAGATACCAGTTTGTATTGGATGCACTCTGCATGGTGAGGTTCAGTCCGTTCCATTCCAGCAGGGCAATCTTTAGAGGCTGACCTGAGCTTACGTTTATTAGAACTCTATCGGTGTCCATAATAGCGCCGTTCTCAGGAGTCGGAGGGACAAAGGAGAGAACGACTGTTGAATTCACTGTGATTGTCCTTGTCTCACTGTTAAACCGGTTTCCGAGGGAGTCATTGCCCCAAACCTTAAAGGTGTAGTGTCCATTTGTAAGACCCGTCATGCTCAGATACCAACTCCCGCCAGACCCTCTGTGCATCGTGAAGTTCTGGTTATTCCACTCCAGTACGGCAGACTCAAGGGGCTGGCTTGAAGTGACGTTTATCACGACGCTATCAACGTCCACCACTGCTCCATCATTTGGAGTCGGTGAGACGAATGAGAGGATGATTGTTCCATTCACAGTAACTGTTCTAATCTCACTGGTAAACCAGTTCCCAAGGACGTCCCGACCCCACACTTTGAAATTGTAATGTCCATTAGTTAGATTGGTCACGTTCAAATACCACTTCATGCTTGAAGTGTTGCTCATAGTGAAGTTCTCACCGTTCCACTCCAGTAGGGCAGTCATCAATGGTTGGTCAGAAGTCACATTAATGAAAACGTAATCAGTGCTCACCACTGCACCATCATCAGGAGTCGGAGAGACAAATGAAAGATGGATAGTAGCGTTTACAGTTATTGCCCTAACTTCACTGGTAAACCAGTTTCCAAGGGAATCATTACCCCAAACTCTAAGGGTGTAATGACCGTTAGTCAGACCAGTCACATTCAAATACCAATTAGCATCGGAGGCCTTCTGCATCGTAATGTTCTCACCATTCCACTCCAGCTTTGCAATCTGTAGAGGCTGGCTAGAAGTTACGTTGACGAAAATATAATCAGTGTCTATCACTGCACCATCAGCCGGAGTTGGCGGGACGAAGGACAGAACGACTGTTGAATTCACGGTAACAGTTCTGACCTCGCTGGCAACCCACTTCTCAGATAAATCCTTACCCCAGACTTTGAAAGTGTACTCCCCGTTAGTCAAACCTGTCACGTTCAAGTACCAGTTCGTGTCCGAGGCTTTATTCATCGTAATGTTCTTACCATTCCACTCCAGCTTTGCACTCTCCAAAAGGTTGTTGGAGGTCACGTTGACAAAAACGTAGTCCGATGTTAGCACGCTACTGTTCTCTGGAGTTGGTGGAGTGAACGATAACTTGGTGGGTCCGGCGTAGTAGTACTGAGCCTCAGTTGTAGCGTTTGTTTCCTGCGGAACTGCGGAGGCAAGTTTAACTAAAACGTTTGAATCGTAGGGAGATGGAATAGTGCTTAAAGCGGCAGCATTCGTAACATTTACCATCGCATTGCTATCCCCCGTATGGAAGTCCAGATCCCTAATACCCTCAGGAGGGAGGTACCCATCGGGAGGAATGCGAAGAGCCCAAACATCATAGTTACCCGCGCCGAAGCTTTCAGTATAACCTGCTACGATAATATCCCCATTTGGGGCCATGGCAACTACATTAGCCCTATCTCTAAGGTTCCCTCCGTAAGTTTTCTGCCATACAATATTCCCATTTCCATCGAGCCTGAGAACCCAAACATCAGACCTGCCAGCGCCGAAGCTGTACGTGTAACCTGCCACGATAATATCCCCGCTGTTAGTTACGGCGACCGCGTTGGCCTCGTCTTCGCTGTTTCCACCGTAGGTCTTCTGCCATATGACATTACCGTCCCCATCAAGCCTAAAAACCCAAAAATCACCATTAATACCAAAGCCCCAAGTGTATCCGGCTACAACGATGTCCCCGTTATCAATGGCAACTGAAGTAGCCTCATCTGCACTCCTACTAGTACCCCAGGATTTACCCCACTCAAAATCACCGTTCCCATTAAGCTTGAGAACAAAAAAATCAGAATTAGTACCAGCTACTATAATATTCCCATTCGGATCAATAGCAACGGCGTTGATAACAGCGTAAAATCTGTAAGCTTTTTGCCATACAATATTGCCGTTTCCATCAAGCTCGAGAACCCAGGCATAGCCTCCATATGTGCCTGCTACGACAATGTCCCCATTTTCAGCTATAGCGACTGCATCAGCCTCATCGTCGTTGTTTCCACCGTAGGTTTTCTGCCATATCACATTACCATTCTCATCAAGCCTGAGAACCCAAACATCAGCTTCAGAACCTCTCCAATCGGTTCCCCCATAGTACCCGACTACAATGATATCCCCGTTTGGAGCGAGGGCAACAGCCTTAGCTTCATCATAATTACTTTCCCCATAGCTCCGAGCCCAAGGTGTGGATTCTTTATTGAAGTATGCCTAACGCTTCTGCGTAGTTCTCATAGAAGACTGGAACTGCACCCAAACTTGCCAAAAACAAAAGGACTAGTCCAGAGCTTACCAACTTCTTCATCACAAGACTTCACCTTCTCACCATATTGATTAAAAGAGCTTAAATACATTTCTTGGTATCAACAGCATCACTAAGAACACCGAAAAACAAGCTGGAAAGAAAAAGGAGAGCAATCACAGATACTTCTCCTTCACCCAGCGGATGAAGTAGTCTGGGTTCAGCTCCTCGCCGAGGGCCTTCTGGAGGAGCTCCTTCGGCGAGTAGATGCTTCCCCAGCGATGTATCCTTTCCCTGAGCCAGGCCTTTATTGGCTCGAACTCGGCCCTTGCAACCTTCTCCTCGAAGTCCGGGATGTCGCGCTTGATGTGGTAGTATATCTGGCTCGCGAGGAGCGTTCCTATGCTGTAGGTCGGGAAGTAGCCGATTGTTCCGTGCGCCCAGTGGATGTCCTGGAGGATTCCCTCGGCGTAGGTCTTCGGTCTGATTCCGAGGAGTCTCTCCATCTCCTCGTTCCAGAGCTCAGGTAAGTCTTTCGCCTTAACGCCCTCGTTGAGCATCATCCTCTCGAGCTTGAAGCGGAGGAGTATGTGGAAGTTGTAGGTAACGACATCTGCTTCAGTCCTTATGAAGTCTGGTCTGACTATGTTGAAGTATAGGTAAACGTCTTCAGGGGTATAGCTCGCCATGAACGGGAGGTTCTCCTTGAGTACCGGGTATATGAGTCCAGCGAACTCCCTCGAGCGGCCGATTATGTTCTCCCAGAACCTGCTCTGACTTTCGTGGATTCCAAGGGAGACACCGCCGGCAATCGGGCTGAACATGAACCTCTCGTCCTGCTGGAGCTCGTAGAGCGCATGCCCAAACTCGTGGACGGTGCTGAGGATGGTTCTCCTGAAGTCGTAACCCTCGTATCTGGTCGTTATCCTCACGTCCCTTATCCCGAACTCGGTAGTGAAGGGGTGAGCCGAAACATCGAGCCTTGAGCGGACTCCGAGCGGAAAGCCGAACTTCTGGAGTATCCATATGTTCACCTTTTCCATCTGCTCTCTCTCATAGCGCTCCTTCTCGAGAGGGTGTTCCCTGGGCACTTTGCCCTCTTCCATGATTTTCTCAAGGAGCGGCTTCAGCTCCTTCTCGAGCTTTTCGAACATCCTCTCGACTTCCTTCGTGGTGAGACCTTCCTCGAAGAGGTCGAGCAAGGCATCATAGGGCTCTTCCTCGTAGCCGAGGTAGTCAGCGGCCCTCTTGGCAAGGTCTATGATTCTGTCGAGCCACGGCTCGAACTTGGAGAAGTCGTCGCTCCTCTTGGCTTCTTCCCAGGCTTTAGTTGCCTGACTCGTGACTTCGCTCATCTCTCTGAGAAACTCCGGCGGGAAGGACTTGCTTATCCGTATCTGCCTGTCAAGAACGCGGACGACTCCCCTCTCATATTCGTTAAGGCCCTCTATTCCCTTAGCCTTCTCGACAAGCTCGACGAAGTCGGGCTTGAGCAGAAACTCCTGTGAAAGGACACTGAGCTCCCCCTGGGCAACGCTCCTCTCAAGGATGCCCTCCTTGGGCATGTTGACCTCCATGTCCCAGCCAAGAACGCTCTGAGCGTGCCCAATGGCCCATATCCTGCGGTACTTCTCAAGAATAGCCTTAATCGTCTCGTTCTGGAAAACGGACTCCATTCCTATCACCGCTACTTTTTGGATTGCCAAACTTTTAATCTTTTCGATGGATATCTGAACGAGTGAAGGTAAAGGAATTACTATTGAGGGAAACGGTATTAAGGGGGACTCCTAAGGGTCTCGGGTGGTACCATGCTGGATCTCGTGGTTATCGGTCACGTTTCAATTGACACCCTTATATTCCCGAATGGAAGGCGCGTAACAATGCCTGGAGGTGCCGCCGCAGGGGTGGCCACTTCAGCGGCGCTCGCCGGGGCAAAGGTCGGACTCGTCACGAAGATAGGAGAGGACTTCCCAAAGGAGTGGCTTCAAGTACTTTCTTCCGTGGTGGACATTAGAGGGATTCAAATCCTGCCCGGAAAGACAATCCACATCTACATGATTTACCACGAGGACGGAAGCGTTGATGCCCCGGTTGAAATGGGGGTCGCCCAGAAAATGGGCGAAATCTCAATCCCCAAGGAGTACCTCGATGCTAAAGTCTTCCACATTTCCCCGATTCCGCCGGAAGAACAGCTGAAGCTCCTCAACCGCTTAAAGGGGAAAATAGTTACCATTGATTTCAACCCAACGTACAAGGAAGAGTACGTTAAGAGAAGAGACCTCCTGCAGGAGATAGTATCGAGGGCCGAAATAATCTTTCCTAACGAGAGAGAGGCCATCATGATCACTGGAGCGGATGATGTCAAAGAGGCCGCGAGAGTTCTTCACGAGTGGGGAGCAAAGACGGTCGTAATAACCCGCGGTGAAAAGGGAGTCCTCATATACGATGGCTCGTTCAGAGAATTCCAGGCCCTTCCGATAGAACCCGAGGAGATCGTTGATCCAACGGGCGGCGGGGACGCCTTTGCCGGCGGTTTCCTCGCTGGCTATTCGAGGGGTCTTCCCCTTAAGGAGTGCGTAAGGCTGGGTCTGGAAAGGGCAAGGGAAGTCCTGAAAAAATGGGGAAACTGGAGCATCACCGTCTGAGCACGAAATAGAAAGTCAGATAGAGCGAGACGATGAAGAAGGCCGCCACCGTGGTGTTGCTCAGGCTGGGGAGGTAAGCGGAGATAATCTGAACGATGTAGTAGATTGGAATTGCAAGCATGACTGCCACGAAGAGCATCCCATAGTGCCTCATTGGGGACCTGATGCGCGTGAGATGGACTGACTCGACGAATATTATGGCGAGGGAAAGGAGGGACAGCCCGTAAAGACCTCCTCGATTGAAATACACGAGAACAATCCCCAGAACGGTGAGGTATGCGTAGCCAGCCCCCCAGAAGAAGAAAGAGAGTGCCGAAGCCAGAGTTAGAACGAGGAAAACCTTCTCATCAAAGCCGATGTAGGTCAGGTACGTCGTGATTGCAAAGAGCATTCCCAGGTACAGTTCTCTGATCATAACTTAATCACCTCCGCTATCGCGGCCTTCAGGGGCTTTTTGACGTCCCAGTCTATAATCAGGCCGTAGGCGGAAAGTTCACGCAACAGAGCTTTTCTCCTGAGTTCAACGAGCTTCATCGCGAGCTCTTCCTCCTCGGTAGATGGGATGTAGAGACTGTTCGGGTTCGGGCTTATCACAACGACTTTGTAACCCAGCTCGCCAAGTATTTTGAGGGCCTCCCGGCTTTCCTTGGTCAGGAGGGGGGAGAAGTAAACTATCTGCGCCCGCGGGGGAAAGGCGGACTTGGCAAGGTGCTCGACCTGGTAGGCTATGACGTTGTTTAAATCGGGCTTGGCCGTGCTCAGGAAGTCAATGCACTTGAAGAAGTGCCTCTTTCCGTAGTCCACCCTGACCCAAAGTGGAACCTCTTCTGCCAGTAGAAGGCCAAAACTTGTACCGTCGTTGAGGGCGTTGAGCATAAGGGAAGCCGCCGCCCTTATCAGGTAATCAAAGACTGGCAGGTTGTTTCGGGAGGCATCGACGATAAAAACGACATCTACCTTTCTCTCGCTCTCGAATTCATTGGCCATTATCTTTCCAGTCCTGGCTGTGGCCTTCCAGTTTATTATCTTCAAAGGATCACCTGGACGGTACTCCCTAACGGCATGGAATTCAAGACCCTCTCCAATAAGGGGCGATGGGAGGGGGCCAATGGTTATCTTGGTGCCCCTGGTGGAGTACGGCGTTGGGACGTCATAAACCTGGGGAACTCCAATAGCCTCAGTGAAGAGTTCAACGAAGGCATCTGCCGAAAAGAAGCCCAGGGGATCTCTGTAGGAAACCTCCACCCTCTCAAAGTGATGAACCCCCCTCTTAATCCTTACCGTGTATTTCAAAACGCCTTCTTCCCCAGCACGGAGGGAAAAGGCCTTTTCCGGACTGCCCGAGACAATTTCAAGTTCCTCAGGCACTATATCCCTGACCACAAGGTGTTCGACGCTGAACTCGGGGACAACGTGAACCTCAACCTCAACCTCCTGGCCCTCGAGGAAGCGGTGGTGGGGCACCGAGCGCCAGACCTTGATCTCCCCCTGAGGCTTGAAAAGAAGGTATTCGATGGAGACAAGTGTAACGTAGGGCAGGACAAGGTATGCAAGCTCCCACCTGAGGAGGAAGAAGGCAACGAGGGGGATAACCCACGCTGAAGCCACAAGGAGGCCGAGCTCTGCAGTCGGGGAAACACCCCTAGGTGGCTCGACCTCCTTTTGCCCAGCGGGGATGGCTGAAGGCTGATAAGGCTGGGAACCCAGTCCAGTTACGGGGCTGAATCCCTGCATCATGCTATTCCCGTCCTTCACTCAAACTTTGGAACAGGCACCCTATCCAAGATCTTCGCCATGACGCTCTCCTGGCTGACCTTAGTGTACCACAGCTCTCTCTTGAGGATCAGTCTGTGGCTCAGGGCAGGAATAGCAACGGTCTTGACATCGTCCGGGATTACGTAGTCCCTTCCCTCTATGGCCGCGTATGCCCTTGCGAGCTTGAGGAGTGCAAGGCTTCCCCTCGGGGAAGCCCCTACCTCAACGTCCTTTTTGTTCTTTCTCGTGGCCTCAACGATATCGACGATGTACTCGAGTACCGGGTCGCTGACGTAAACGTCCTCAACGGCACGCTGCATCTCAAGGACTTCTTCCGCCGTGACAACCGGAGAAACGCTGATCTCGTCGCTCTTTCTCCCTATCCTTCTCCGCAGTATCTCAAGCTCTTCCTTCTTCGTGGGGTAGCCAACGTGGAGCCTCACCAGAAACCTGTCGAGCTGGGCCTCCGGGAGTGGATACGTGCCCTCCTGCTCTATGGGGTTCTGGGTGGCTATGACCACGAATGGCCTTGGGAGGGAATATGTCTTTCCCTCAACGGTAACCTGCCTCTCCTGCATCGCCTCAAGGAGGGCAGACTGAGTCTTCGGCGGAGACCTGTTAACCTCGTCGGCGAGGAGTATGTTCGTGAACACCGGGCCCTTTTTGAACTCGAACTCGAGAGTCTTCTGGTTGAAGACGCTCACACCGATGATGTCGCTGGGCAGCAAGTCGGGGGTGAACTGAACGCGCTTGAAGTCAAGGCCGAGTGCACCTGCAAAGCTCTTCGCCATCAGAGTCTTCGCAAGACCGGGCAAGTCTTCTATGAGGACGTGGCCGTCGGCGAGGATCGTGGCCAGTATCATTTTCAGGACGTTCTCCTTTCCAACGATGACTTTCCCGACCTCGGAAAGCACGAGGTCAGCCTTCTCATGCACTTCCTCAATCTTCATTTAGCTCAGCCTCCAGGATTTTTAACGCCTCTTTAAGGCCCCTGTAGGGGTCTCTAGATGAATAGAACGCCTGAAGGGCTTTTGGAGGATCGGTCCTCAGATCGTAGAAGGAGCGGCCGGTTATGGAGTGAAGTATCTCAAGGAGGTACTCCTCCGCAACCTCCCTTCCACCACCTTTTTTAGCTCTTTTTACCAGCAGAAGCGCCCTCTCAAAGTCGGGCCTCCTTGCGATTTGGTACTCATCTCTCTTGGGCCTGTATGGAATGAGCACGTCGTATCCAATGAGAACCCAGCCCAGAAAGGCCGCTAAGGCGACTGCAAAGACCCATCTGACGTAGTACTCCCCTGGAAGTATGGAGCCAAGGGTCAAGAGCAGTCCTATTATAATCCTTGCCCGATACGTTTTAATCAATTCCAGCAACTTCACGAGCCTTCCCCCTGAGCTCCAAGTATATTTCAAGGGCCTTTTCGGCGTCCTTCCATTCAACCCTCTCGGGGGCGTACTTTGCCTTCTCGAAGAGCTTAACAAGGTCAAGGTAGAGGATTCTCATGTAGTTTACGTGTTCCGCGTGCTCCCAGTGCGTCCAGCTCTCTTGGTAGGGAACCCCCAGCCCCTCAAGCCAGAGCACGGCGTTTTTGTATATCTGGACGATTGCCTCTTTGGGGTCATTGAACTGGTCAAGGCCAAGCTCATCAAGCTTCCTGTCAAAGCTGACCGCTATCTTCACCTTCTTCTTTCTCTCGACTTCTTTCAGTGCGAGACGGACATAATAGTATGAGATGTAGCCAACTCCTATGGCGATTGGTATCAGCGCAAAGATGTAGAGGTGAGTACGTAAAGGAGAAGAAGGGGTTACAACACCGTGAAAAGTCCTGTTGGACGCTATCAAAGGGCCAGAGGCCGTGACATTGCTTGAGGGGGAGACCCGGATAGTATTCTTCCCGAAGAACAGTGCCAGCAAGGGGAGGACAATGAGGTATAAAAGAACTGGAATCAAGTCGGCCGAAGAAGCCTGATACTCCTTTCTCCTCTTCCGGGCGAACCTGTCATAATAGTAGTACGTGGTCAGCAGGATCAGTATGAGGCCTCCCACGTACAATATTGACATAATAAGGGCCATGATGTCACCGGCCTTAGGATTGCTTTTGTGAGGAGAACTGAACTCGTGACTGTTCATCAGCAGAGAGGTTAGAAGTATCAAAACAATGAGCAGGGAAATGAACCTTACTTTAGCGCCCATGAATGCTCACAGATGCAGGTACCAATAAACATATAAAAGTTTTACGGGATAGTAAACCTCAGGTGAGAACATGGAAAAACTGCCGAAGCTTTACGTTGAGGCCACTCAGGAAGAGTGCGTAAAGGAAGGAAAAATGCTGACCGAGTGCGTCGTCATTATGGGGAACGTTGAGGTCTGGCTGAAAGAGAACGAGGAGCTTCCAGAGTTCGTGGATGCCTCGAAAGCGAAGTTCCTGAAGAGGGAAGTCTACGACCGCTTCTACCTCTACGTTGACAGGACGGAGCAGAAGATGACTACCGATGCAATACTAGTTCTCCCGGACGGAAGAACGAGGATTTACCTGAAGAAGGGGGACGAGCTGATGATACTGCCCGTTGAGGGGTTCACAAAGACCCTAATAGCCAACGTGGGCAACAGAGTCAGAACTGGAGATGCGTTCGCGGCAGTAACCACAAGAAAAGGGGAAGTCCACTACCTGAAGCCTCCTAAGACGGGCACAGTAGTCTTCATTGACGAGATAACGAACAGGCCGCACTACCTCTACTACATCCTGCCAGAAGAGTAGTCACTCCATGCCTTTCATCATGGCGTCTATGCTCGACCTTATTGCCAGCTTTATGCCATCTTCCTTGTCCATTCCTTTCAGCGTACGGGTGTTGTTGGGGCTTGTTATTATCAGGGACCAATAGATATCATCCTTTACAAGACTGCTCTGAAACATCGCTATGAACTTGTTTTCTCATTTTGACACTTCGACTATCTCAACATCCGTTGTGCCAAGTCTAGTCTTGTACACCTCTCGGACATCAAGGTCGCCGTACTCCTCTTGGAGCATCTTAGAAAAATACTCCCATCTCAATCACCATGCTAAGTTGCACTTCATGCTATATTAGGTTTTCCCCACTTCCCAAGTATGTTTCCGAATGCCCAAAGATTTATAAAGGACAGAACATATCTTCGCTGAAGACACTTTTGGAGTTGAAGGAAATGAAAGTTGAAGCTGGTGATTACGTTCTGTTCCACTACGTTGGAAGGTTCGAGGATGGAGAAGTTTTTGACACGAGCTACGAGGAGATAGCTAGGGAAAACGGCATCCTAGTCGATGAGAGGGAGTACGGCCCGATGTGGGCCAGGATAGGCATCGGTGAAATCATCCCGGGCCTCGACGAGGCCATAATTGGTATGGAAGCTGGGGAGAAGAGGACCGTGACCGTTCCTCCAGAGAAGGCTTACGGAATGCCGAATCCTGAGCTTGTGATTTCCGTTCCGAGGGAAGAGTTCACGAAGGCCGGTCTTGAACCACAGGAAGGCCTCTACGTTATGACTGATTCCGGCATAGCCAAGATACTCTCGGTCGGTGAGAATGAAGTATCCCTCGATTTCAACCACCCACTGGCCGGAAAAACCCTCGTCTTCGAGGTTGAAGTTCTAGAAGTAAAAAAGGCAGAAGAAGACTCAGAAGTTTAGTTTGATTATAGTAGCCACTTTAAATATGGCCAATCCCATTACAGCTAGCATGATGGAATACTTCAGCCCCGCGCTGTACTTTCCTTCTCTTATTACTCCCATTCCCAAACCTGAGAGAACAGCCTGGACCACGACAAAGGCCATCAGGATTGTCGTCATTGAGCTCATTGGGAACACGATTCCAAGCTCTGGGCTGCTCATGGAGGACATAACCTGGGCCACTATTCCTAGAATAAGGGGACCAACAAAGCCGCTGGTTATCGTGAAGAACATCATCTGCATGCCCGTTGATGCCTTTCTCTCCTGCTGTATTCTCAGTATCTCCCTGACGTCGTTGGCAACGTAGATAAGGACATCACTCATCGGGGCACCCCTCTCAAGAGCCTCAATTACTATCATCATTGAACGGTAAAGCACCTGCGATCTTTTGTTTCTGAGGGCAAATGCCCTTAACGCGTCTGCGGTTGGACGGCCTTTGTTTATCTCGGCAACTGTTCTCTTGAACTCCTCCGTGAGCGCCCCAAACTTTGCAGTTGTCAGTTCCTCCAGAGCCTCAGAGAAAGAGATACCTGCCCTCAGAGAACTGGCCAGATAAAAGAAAGCGTCCGGGAGATTTTTTTCAATCTCATCAATTTTCTTGGTAAGACGCCAGTAGGGGTAAAGAAAGGCCATTCCAACGAACCCGGCTATGAAAGCTACTATCCCATACAGAAAACTGAATATTGAAACGGCAAGTCCCAAGATAAGGCCCATAAGGAAGGATATGACCAGGTACTCCGCCGCCAGAAAGTTAATGTTAGCGGAGTACAGGAACAGTTCATAACGCTTAAGGTACCGACCTGGGAGGAGTCTCTCAATGAGCTGAACGAGAGGCCCTGAAATGTTCAGCTTTGGCATCCGCTTCACCTCGGCTCAGCACTCTTTATCATGTTTATGATTATGAATGACATCATTGGGAATACAACCAAAAGTATAACCGCAACCATAGGAACGCTGAATATAAGCTTTCTTGCCATTAGAGAACCTGCTAAGATGCCGACAACGAGCATTGTCGGCATGACTATCGTCATGAACATGTACACGAAAGAAATACCGTTGACTTTCTGAACGTACTCGACGAGCTTCATACGGTACTCGAATGCGAAGTCCTCGGCAAGCTTGTATAAAATATCGGCGAGGTTTCCACCAAATTTAACGGCACGGAGGATCTGCTTGACCACCCTGCTCACGTTTTCTGATGCCATTTTCTCCTCAAATTTCAGCATTGCATCCTCAAAGGAAGAACCCGTTCTCATGTCCCTGATGACTAGCTCAAACTCCTCCGATAGGGGGCCGTAGTCGGCCCTTGCCACTGAGAGCATGGCCTCGGCGATGCCAACCCCTGCACTCAGGAGAGAAGCTATATGTCTCAGAGCGTATGGAAGTGCCTTCTCAACCTCCCTAACCCGCCTCTTCCAGACCATCTTAGGATAATACCTCATGTAAAAGAACCCACCAAGAAAACCAAGGAGGCCTGCCAGAAGTGAAATATCGATGGGAAGATACATCAAATATGCAAATATAAAACCGAAGAACCCGGCTATCATGGCAACTCCAAGCATGTATGCCACATAAGCCTCCCTGGACATCGTAATGTTTGCACGGTAGAGGTCAATATCAAGCCCAGAGAGAGAAGTGGTCAGCGCCTCAACGGGCCCTCTAAAGTACTTGAGGATAGCACTAGCAAGACGCTCGGCAAAGGGCTGTTGAACCTCTTCCCTGCGCTGCTCAAGGACTGCTTCTATAAATGTCTCCCTCTCATCTTTCTGTTCTTTTTCCTGCTCAAGCTCCTTTTGAAGCTCTTTAAGAGCCCTCAATCTTTCCTGAACAGTCTTACCCTCTGGAAGGCGCCTTCTAGGTCTTTCTGCCACTTCGAGCGTTTTACCGCCGAGTTTCTCAAGGAACTCTATGAACCCCACAGGAACCACCTCACATCAAAGCCTGTATCTGCTTGCTGGTTTCTACGTCGCTCTCCGCGGAGATCTTGTTGAGGAGCCATTCTTCGTCGATGTAGAACTGGCGTATGTAGTATCCAACTTTGTCTATGTCCCTAATGCCCTTCTCAACCATCCACTCAAGTATCAACCTGCGCTTTTCAATCTCAAGCTCTATTTCTCTAACGCTCATTCCCGTATGCTGGGCCAGAATGTTGATCGTTCTGCTTGGAACACCTGTGGGAACGAGTTCATCTTTGGCCGGATCGTACTTGTAAAGGGTGTTGAGCTGTATGCTCTCGCCCTCAAGGCCAGAGACCTCAGCTATCTCCGTTACACGTCTTATCGTCCCCTTCTTTCTGCTGTGGTAGCGAACCTGCATGAGGATTATGTCAAGGGCTGGAATCATGATCCTTGGAACGTTCATTGGAGGACTTTCAAGCCTGACTATAGTCTCACGGGCGCTGTTGGCGTGGATTGTACCCATGCAGTTTGAAAGGAGTATACCGTTGGCAACGTAGTTATGATCCTCATCAACGGTCAAGTCGTATAGATACTCTATGCCAACCTCCTCGGGATCCACTTCCTCCACTTCAACTACTCTGTCCCAGTACACGTCCCCATCCGCGATCAATTCGAGCCTCTTAGCCATCACCCAGGCATCCTCGTCCCCAATGTCTTCGGCAATTCTCTGAAGGGCGAGGGCTATTCCCCTAAGCGCTGAGCGCCTTATCTCGGACGTCCTGCCTTTCTCGACGTGCCTTATCAGGCTCTCGGTAATGGTTTCTCCCGCATATTTCGAGGCCAGCTTTGAAAGCTCGGCTACCGTCAGGTTCAACCGGGTGCGCAGGGGCTTTATCATCTCAGGCGATATCGGAACCCTGTAAGTGTGCCTTCCGCGGTACGGCCGCTTTTCCTTGAGGATGACCTCCAACTTTTCCCGTTTCCTCGAATGGGAGAGCGGTATCAGCGAGTCGAACTTCTTCAGATCCTCAACGCCGCTGACGATTACCCTGAATATGTGGCCTTCTTTAAAGCCCCTGTTCCTTACCTTTGAGACAGTGCTTATTATTCCAAGCCTCTGAAGGGCGTACCAGATTTTTCTGGCGGCGCTTTCGCTCTTTGTTGTCAGAATCACCGCAGGCCCGCTCTCATCCACGGAGCCATCGGCATCAAAGAGACCCGCTATGAAGTACCTCACGAGATCATCGTTTGTAAGGATAATATCCGGGACATCCCACGCCGCGGACTTCCTGCCCTTTGGAATCCCAAATATCCTGGACAGCATCTCATTGAATATCCTAGAGCCGTAGGTTACCACTGTGCTCGTTCCATTGTCCTTTATGCGCGGTGAGGACTCGGGTAGGAACTCCGAGATCGCTGAGGTGAAAGCCTCCATATAGTCAGGATCATCGAAGGTTGCTGAAAGGCGGTATCCGTCTGAGGAGAGGTATCCGTCGCCCAGTATTACTCCTGCAACGTAGGCAAGGCTGGTTTCAACTTCACGGACGAGCTTAACCGGTTTTGAGTTCCTTGATAGAAGGTACTCGGCGTTTTCTGGTGGTAGACCTCTGTTCGGGACTTTCTTCATTCCGCTTCCGTTTGGAACAAGGTAGTAATCACTTATTCCGGCATAAACCTCAAGGGAAACTACAGCCGGGCTCTGGGGAGCTTTGGGGGGTCTCATCATCACGGCAACCCTATCGCCCGGCCTGACCTTCTCCGCTTCCTTCCTAACCACGTCGCCGTCGCTGAAGACAAAGAACGGGTGGGTTTTCGTCAGGATAACCTCGTTGCCCGTTCTCGTCCTTATCCTCATCAGCTTCTCTCCCTTCCTTACTTTTCTGCGCCATACTACCGTGACAGTGTGTTTTCCTGCCTTCAGATTCGGCCCTACGCTAACCACCTCAAACTGGTCTTCAGGATCGAGCTCTATGTACTCAAGATCTTTGTATGTCTTTATCCTGTCAGAGTACTTGTTGAAGAGTTCCTCAACGACATCGCCTATCAGAACGAACTTTCCATTGGAGAGCTGTATGACCGAGAAATCGTAGAGGGCACCATTATGCCCCGTGTTCATTGCTGTAAACATCGTCCTGGCCTCTGGGCCACGAACCTCACCGACGATAATCCTATCAGGACGCATACGGAGGGTGTTTCTAACCAGGTCATCCATAGTGACTTCTCCCTTACCCTCAAGGTTGGGCGGCCTCGTCTCCAGCCTGACCCAGTGTTCCACTGGAAGCTGGAGCTCGGCGGTGTCCTCTATGCTGATAACGCGCTCACTAGGAGGGATGAACATTCCAAGGGAGTTGAGGGTAGTGGTCTTCCCTGAACCCGTACCACCAGCTACGAGTATGTTGGCTGGTTTAACTCCAAGTCCATCAACGAGAACCCAGAGGAAAGCAGCGACTTCGGAGCTCATTGTACCGTATTTGATAAGGTCTATGATCGTCAACGGATCCCTCTTGAACTTACGGATTGTTATTGTTGGTCCATCAAGACTTATCGGAGGTATTGTCGCGTTCACACGGCTCCCATCAGGAAGACGGGCATCCAAGAGAGGACTCTGCTGGTCTATTCTCCTTCCCACTTCCCTAGCTATACGCTCTATTATGTTCAGGATTTCCTTTTCATTCTCAAAGAGGACATTAGTCTTACACATGTTGAAGCGTCTGTGCCATACATAGACCGGACGGTTAGTTCCTATCACCATTACTTCTTCAAGGTTGTCGTCCCTTACAAGGGGGTCAAGCTTTCCGTAGCCGATCATCTGCTGAACTATCATGTCGGCGAGAACCTCGATTCTGCCTTCCGAGTAGTGTGGGGCCTCCTCTTTTATCATCTTTTTAACAGCGTTCATGAAGATCTTCCTGCGCTCCTCCGGATTTGGAATCGCAGTGGGATCAATCTGGATTTCGGTTATGGCCCTGTCTTTAATGCGCCTGAAGAGCTGCTCTTCCTCCTTTGAAAGTTTGGGGAGTCTGAGTTCGTATATGGGAACTGGTTCCCCCTTGACCTTCAGTATTCTCACGTTTCCGTAAGCATCCAGGACTTGAGCCCTGCCAGCGTACGAGGACTCCTCCTTCAATGACTCCGAGAAAATTGACCTGGCGTTGGACACAGGCTTGCTTGGTGAAGTTGGGATCGGTTGTGATGCCGTTGACCCGGAGGAACCACCAAGAAGCTCCGCAAGGAAATCAGCTCCCGTAGCCCCAGCGGATGGAGGCACTGGGGGCGCTGGTTCTGGCGTGCTCTGGGAAGGTGATAACCTTTTTTCCTTTTTAGTAGTTTTCTCTTTTTCCAATTTCTGAGGCTTCTCTTCCTTTCCCAGTAGCTGACTCAACAGATCAGCGCCAGTCTCGGGGGCGAGTGTAGAGTCCCGTTTTTCTGTAGCGGATCCCGAAAGTATATCCTCCAAGCTACTCGCACCTGAGGGCGGAACAGGATGCTCTTCGGAAACCTTATTTTTGCCAGACTGTTCTTTTTTGTCCTCTTTTTTTAGAATACCCGCTAGGGGATCCTCCCCGCCGGAGAGTATCTCATCTATCCATGAGAGGGACTCCTTTTTCTTTTTCTCATCCGGAAACAAGACTTATCCCCCTCCCACACTCCATTTTACGTTATAGCTTATTTCAATACTGCCACCCGTTGAATAAACAATCCACACTGGAAGCTCGTAGTCCATACTGGTTTCAAAATCAACCGTTGGGACGCTAATTTGAACTCCAGTCAAAAGCTTTGGAGTAAGCTGGAACAGATTCGAAGAGGTGTTCATGACTTGAACAGGCCCCCTAATCTTCCGCTGGAAGCCGCTGTACTCATAGAGCATGTCCTTGTACTCATCATACGTCATCGTTGGGCTCGGATCCATATCGCTGATCTCTCCATCGGAAAACACAACGGGAAGCGTGACTGCAAAGAAGGTCGGAGAGTTATCGGTAGGAGTTACAACAAAAGTAATTTTGCCCCCATAACCTAGTATCTTAATGTACCCATCGAGCACCGGGAAGATTGACCTCGCTGAGAGTGAGTAAGGGGAATTCACCAGAGGCGGAACTACTGAACCGCATGCCAAGTTGCTTCCATCTCCCTCTCCACCGCAGGATACCTGTGGAAGGGAATACGTCTGGGTGCGGACGCTCACTAGGTTTATGACAACTTTTTCATAGGGCATTAACCATATCCCCGGATTGCCGTTGAGCTGAAGCCTAGGGTTTGAAACTAATTCTGAAGTTGTCTCGTTGTCATTTAAGCGATAGACGGTAATAACGTAAGAGGGGTTCAAAACAAGGAACTTCGGAAACGGGGCCGTATTAACGACGGTCACATTCAGGTTGAGAGTTAGGACGCTATCCACACTACTCGCGGCCTTCACAGGGGGATAATAAAGAGAAGTCGTTATCACGCTAAAAATCATTAAAAAAACCAAAAGGCGTCTCATTTCCAACCACCTCAGGTAATGACTTTTGCAATAGTAATAGAGTTTTCGTTCTCAAGGATATCCGGCACAAAGATTGATGGGACTTTCACGATCACCATTATCCTGGTGGTTTCGGGCATTGACTGAAGACCGGTGCTCTTTTCGAGGTCCAGAAGTCTCCAGCCGTAGTTCTGGAGCTGAGCTTTGACTTCATCGCTAGCCTGTATCTTTCCGGCCGCTATTGCCTTTAGGATTTCCGCGAGGTTGACACTGTAAGAGTAGCTGGCCGAGGAACTCTGACTGCCAGACTGACTGTTGGAGTAGGAATCGCTCGCACTGCTACTGTCTGAGATTGAAGCCCCTCCGGGAGACTCAGAGGTGGAGTGGCTCTCACTGTAGGAAGTTGAGGAGGAAGTGGATGTCGAACTGGACTGACTCTGGGATTCACTCACGGATATTGAGCCACCCTCACTGACCGGAAGGAGCATGAGCTCAAGGTATCCGTCAACAACGGTTGTGTTAGCACCCCTGATGTAAAGCTTAATTCTGTCGCCTGGAGCGAACAACGCCCCGTTCATGTCCTTTCTCTGAAGTACTAGTGATATCTCAACCCATTCAACAGGAGCTATCTTGTACCCGATCAGGTCCTGGTAATTGTCCACTATAGATATGAGGGTCTTTGCCTGATCCTTTGAAATAAGGGACTTCTCACCGTTCCGCTCAAGAATGACATCCTGTCCCGGTATCTTATCAATCTCCAGCAGGTAGTACTCCTTCCAGAGGGAGAGCAGGTAGCTGTCTGGCTTTATTGACTTGACCTGCTCAATCGTTGTAGCGCTCTGTACCTGCTCCTCAAGGCTCTTCATAGTGGCCACTGCCTTTGTTCTGAGAGTATCAGGCAGGCTGAGGGAAAGCAGAGGCTGGAATGCTAACTCTATCTCCTGAATCTTCTGCTGCTTTGTCTGGTTAAGTTGCTTCTCATATTCACGCTGGTTTATCTCCTGGACACACTTCTCATAGGCAGTAACAGCCTGGTCAAAATACGTTCTCACATCAATACTGTTTAGTTCATCAAGACTGTTAGCCGAGGTTATTCTAGAAAGTGCGAGGCTCTTATACTGAAATGCCTTTTGACTGCAGTTGGAGTTCGAGAAATTGTACGAGCTGAAGTAGCGGTTTAGTTCACCGATTTTTTCGGCACGAGTATTTTCGAGTTTTGATGCCTTAGAGCTTTGGATATAGGAATAAACGCCAACAGATATGAGCAGAATTATTATTATCAGAATGGAAGCCCCAATCAAAATTCTCTTTCTACGCTCTTTCTGACGAATGCTACTCAAAGACCTAGGTCTGCGCGCCGGTTTTTTAGAGGGAGAAGGTTTGGGAGGAGCAGCTGGTGAAGGAGCCTCGCTCTCAGTTGCCATCCTTCCCAGTTCCCTCAGGCGACGAATTTTTGCTTCGATATCCTCAGCCATATTCAGCACCACCCACAGGGATTGATATAATGATCGTAAACCCCCGAAATAGCTTTTAGTTCTAAATCCTTATTTAGCTTTCGGTGGCGGAGATGGAAAAGCTAGAAATTAGAGTCGTGGAAATTCGCGGAAAATGCCCCGTTTTCAAGTTGGGGGACAAAATAGTAATAGAAGGGCCAAAGATAAACCTCAAGGAAACCGACGCAGTATGCACTCATGCCTTTGCTTCCATCCTCCCCTACATAGTTGCCCTTCGAAAGGGTATTAAACCCAGTGAGTTAGGCCTCGGCAGAGGGAAGAAGGCTTACGTCCAGTGCCTTGACCCTGGTCCGCCATACACTGGCGGGGGAACCGTGATCTTTGAGATAACGGTGGTGCGAGATGAAGGCGAGAAAGGCATGGAGAGTCGTGAGAGAGGTAGTGGATGAGGCTGACATAGTCGTTGAGGTAGTCGATGCCCGCGATCCCATTGGGACGAGAAACAGAAAACTTGAGAGGCTGATCCAGGAAGAAGGAAAGCCCCTGCTCATAGTCATGAACAAGGCGGATTTAGTTCCGAAAGAGTGGGCCGAGGAGTACAAGCGGAAGAGCGAGATCCCAGTGGTGTTCATAAGCGCAAGGGAGAGAAAGGGAACCGGGATACTCAGGAGGAAAATCAAAAAGCTTGCAAAGCCACTCTTGGAGGAAAAGGAGAGAGTCAAGGTTGCACTCATAGGCTATCCCAACGTCGGCAAGAGCACGATCATCAACACCCTGAAGGGTAAGAGGGCTGTGGGAACTGCACCGATCCCAGGATACACCAAGGGCAAGCAGCTCATAAGGCTGAGCAAGAAGATATGGCTCCTTGACAGTCCTGGAGTTATTCCGATAGACGACTTTGACGAGCTTGTTATTAGGGGGGGCTTTCCGGCGGACAAGATAGAGGAGCCAGTAAAACCCGCGGTGAAGCTCATTGGGAGAATACTCGAAACTAGAAAAGAAGCTATAACCGAGAAGTTTGGAATCACGGAGTTTGAAAGCGAAGAGGACATACTGAGGAAAATCGGTGAGAGAAGGGGCCTAATAAAGGCCGGCGGTGAAGTTGACCTCGAGGAGACGGCGAGATGGTTCCTCCGCGAGTGGCAGACCGGAAGGTTTACCCTCTTCGGGAGCGAGGAAGGGGGGAAGAGAGATTTCATCTGGGACTTCGAGGAGATCCTTAATGGGATTGAAGAAGATCTCCTCCTTGACCCGAGGAGGATACTCTGGAAGTACAGGGATGAGCTGAGGGAGAAGCTCGACGGCCAGAAGAGGGCTGGGGTGAGGGAGATTGAGGGCGTAACGGTCGGTATAGCGACCGGGTTTAAGAAGTGCGATTCGGCCGTTAAGTTCCTCGAAGAGCTGACCGGAAAGCATGTCTTGGCAAGCGAGTGCTTCGGGAAGAAGTGGAAAGGTGTTGTGGCGGTGATAGAGTGATGAGGTTATTGCTAACAACCTCCCAGGGGATCGAAGACATAGCCGGAAGAGAGGTCGCCTCGCTGATGGAGAGGCTTGGAGTTCCGTTTCGAGTGGAAGAGAAGCCCTTAGGCGTTGAGGGGAGACTGCTCCTTGAGGTTGGTGAAGCTTACTATATCGACAAGAAGGGGAGGAAGAGGGAGCTGAGCATAGCAACCTACCTCAACGAGAACTCAAGGCTCCTCCATCGAGTTATTCTGGAAATAGCGAGCGAGAGGTTTGAGGGAATTGGTGAAGACAAACCAGAAACTGCCCTCAAGAGGATAAAAGAGTTTGTCTCCTCCCTTCCGGTTGAGCGCTTCGTGAAGGTAAGCGAGAGCTTTGCAGTGAGGCCCTTCAGGAAGGGAGAGCACAAGATAACGAGCGTTGATATCGCCAGAACCGTTGGAGAAGCCATCTTCGAGAGGCTCTCACGCTTTGGAAGCCCAAAGGTGAACCTAGACCATCCGGCCGTCATCTTCCGCGCCGAGCTTATCGGCGAGGTTTTCTTTTTAGGAATAGACACAACCGGAGATTCCTCGCTCCACAAGAGGCCCTGGCGCGTTTACGACCACCCGGCGCACCTCAAGGCGAGTATTGCAAATGCGCTCATAGAACTGGCTGAACCGGACGGCGGGCTCTTCGTAGACCCCTTCTGCGGGAGCGGGACGATACTGATTGAGCTAGCCCTCAGAGGATATAATGGGAAGATAATCGGCGTCGAAAAGTACAGGAAACACCTAAGGGGTGCGAAGATGAACGCCTTATCAGCTGGAGTGTTAGATAAGATCGAGTTCATCCACGGTGATGCCACAAAGCTTTCCCAATATATTGAGAGCGTTGACTTCGCGGTTAGCAACCTTCCCTACGGTCTGAAGATTGGAAGAAAGAGCATGATACCGGGGCTTTACATGGACTTCTTCAGCGAGCTGTCGAAGGTTCTCGAAAAGCGCGGTGTCTTCATAACGACGGAAAAGAAGGCGATAGAGAAGGCCATAACCGAGAACGGATTCAAAATCAAACATCATCGGCTCATAGGGCATGGCGGGCTCATGGTTCACACTTACGTGATCGAGTGAGCTTTCGCAAACTTTTTTAAGTTGTATTTCATATGTTTTTCGGGGATGAGCAATGAGGAAGGCTGGTGCTGTGGTTTTAGCGTTGGCACTTGTTCTCGCGATAGGGCTCGGCGTGAACTACGCGATTAACCACTACGGAAGCTTCAACTACGAGTGGAAGTCCAGCTTCAAGGACTACCACACCTACCAGCTGACCGGGAACTCCCTTCTCAACGGCTACATCAAGGCAGACGGGGAGGTCAGCATCTACATCCTCACCAAAAAGGACTTCGAGAGGATGAGACGCGGCGAGAACTTCAGCTACTACAAGGCCTGGGAGAACGTTCGGAGCGTCGAGTTCGATGGCATTAGGATACCGGACGGGGAGTACATCCTCGTCGTCAAGAACGAAGGGGAAGGAATGAGGTGGATTTCAGCGAAGGTCATAAACAAAAAAGAGTAGTCAGCACAGTATCGAGCCCTCGCTCAGAACGTCGAACTCAGCCTTCCCTATCCCCTCTATCCACGCCTCGATGTGGTCGCCGTGCCTGAGCGGGCCCACACCTGCCGGCGTTCCTGTCGCTATTATGTCCCCCGGCTCGAGTGTCATTACCGAGCTTATATACTCTATCAGCTCCGGAACCTTGAAGACCATCCCGCTCGTCCTTCCAAGCTGTCTGAGCTCTCCGTTCACCTTGAGACCGATTTCGAGGTCTTCAACCTTTAACTCGCGCTTATCAACGACCCTTGGCCCAACGGGGGCGAAGGTGTCGAAGCCTTTGGAGATAGTCCAGGGAAGGCCCTTTCTCCTTGCCTCGGCCTGAAGGTCTCTGGCGGTAATGTCGAGCATTATCGTGTAGCCCATGACGTAGTCCATCGCCTTCTCAGCCGGAACGCGCTTTGCCTTCTTTCCGATGATGACAGCCAGCTCAACCTCGTGGTCAACCCTCTTGCTCACCCTGGGCAGAATTATCGGGTCTCCCGGGCCGATGAGCGCGCTCGGCGGCTTGAGGAAGAAGACCGGCTTCTCCGGGACGTCGCTCTCCATTTCCTTTGCGTGCTCCGCGTAGTTTTTGGCTAATGCCACTATCTTGCTCGGGCGGAGCTCATAAAAACCGTCGCGGAATGTAAGGCGGATCATGGTATCACCCTCGTAACTTTTACCTCACTCTTTAAAGCCAATTTTCTTTTCAAGTACTTTAATTATCCATTCATTTTCATAAACCGAAGGAGGGTTCTTAGAAAATTCAACGATGAAGCGAGAGCCATCTTTGATCTTTTCGGTCCTTGTGAATAAGTAAAACTTGTCACTCTCTTCAAATCCGAAGTGTTTTTTAAGCAGTTCCTCCATGGCGGGAGATAACGTCCTAACCTGAATTGATCCTGCTTCTTTGTGTGTTTGCTCAAGATATTCCAACAGCTTTTTGAAGCTCTTGGTTACCTTCCCATCGTCTTCTCTTCTAAGAAAGGGATTCGGTGAAAAATCAAAAACAACGATCTTCGAATCCACGAGAGCATATCTAATGCCAATGATGTAGTTTGAAAGGGAAGAAACACCATTACCGTAGTGAAGGCTCGCGCACCTGAGTTCGTTTCCCTCATAAAACATTTCCAAGAGTTTGTCCTCAATCTCGGTTTTGGCCTTTCTTCTGGCAACGTAATTCACCCACCGGGCCTCTTCAAAGAACCGGCATGAGTTTGAACCCGAGGCCAGGAAGAAATCGCCGCCTATGTAGTTTTCGTTGAGCGCCTTAAGCTCCCCGTCGTGTCTCAGGGAGAACACGGCATTGTACAGCGGGATCGCTCGATCTAAGAACGTTCCCCAGTCAAACTTCCCAAGGAAGCCGGTCAACCCTTCAATCCAGTCGATCCCAAGGAGAACCATGTAGGGACAAAGAGTATATGCAAGGTCTTGAAAACGTGTTTTCTTTTTGGTAGACTTTTCCAAGTGGCTCAGGGCATTGATAAACCCCTGAAGGGAGTGGGACTCCTCCCAACATTCAACGATACCATAGGCCTTTTCGGGGGGCCACAGGAGTTGGTAGGGCTTTTTTGGTTTCTTGCCGTTTGGTTTTTCTCCAAGTATCCCTTGGAATGGAGCCAGAACCTTTAACTTAACTAGCTCGTTCAGAACCCTGCGCACCTGTTCCGGCCCAACGTCCAGTTTAGGCTCACCCTCTTTTTTTGAAATCTCCCTGAGCCTTTTTGTGAGGTTGTAAACTGTTAGCTCTTCCCCTTTCTCACCAAGCTCGATTATTTTCTTGGCGATCTTGAATTTGACTTTGTCTTTATCGTCTTTTGGATTGGCCATGATGCCACCCATAATCTTTGCATGGATATTCACAAAAAAGCCTTTCTTTTGAGAATACTATATTATAAAGTAAAACGTTGAACTATTATTGACAACCACTTGGAGGTGACCTCGATGGGGAAGAAGGGTTCCAAGCCCATGACATGGGACGCCGCAAGGAGGATTCAGAGCGCGGTGGACAGCGGAAGGGCCGTCAAAGCTGACGGAGGCTTTAAGAGCAGGGCCATGAGCGCCGCCGCGAGGAATTTTAAAAAAGACGACGAGGACTTTGAAGATTTCATTGTTGACTTAATTTCAGAAGCCCAAGAAGATGAGATAGATGATGTAGATGACGTTTTTGATATAGGCAACTGGTTTTGATTGCTCATTGTTTCTTTTCTTCAGTTTTTTAGTATATTTGACAAAAAACAAAAAAGTACTAACAAAAAGACAAAAGGGAAAAAAGTGTAAAATTAGTTTTTCAACGGCTCAGGAATAGCCTTATCCCACTGCTCCTGGGCCAGCTCACCGGTGTACTTGAACTTCTCGACCTTCTTCTCGGCCTCTTTCCTCTTCTTCTGGTGCTCCTTGAGGAAGTCCTGGACTTTCTTGATGAGGTAGCGCTTGCACTCGCCGCAGGTCAGCTCTCCGGCCTTACAGGCGTGGTAGCGCTCCATGAGCTTCTTGTCGTCCTCCTCGAAGAATATCTCAAGCCACTTGAAGACGACACACTTCTCAGGGTTTCCACCCTTCTCCCGCTGCTCCTTGAGCGTTGGCTGGCCGCCGGTGAGGGCAAACCTCCATATCTTCTTTCCAGCTTCTTCCGGATCGTCGGTGAGGTAAACGGCCGTTTCGGGCTTGCTCGCGCTCATCTTGCCCTCGAGGCCCGTTAAGGGCGGAACGAACTTGGAGTGGAGGGCGGCAGTCTTGTAGTAGCCTAAGCTTTCAGCGAAGTCCCTCTGGAGCCTCCAGTAGGGGTCCTGGTCTATGGCGGCAGGAATCAGACAGCGCTTCTTCTCGAAGAACGTTGGAGCGGCTTGTATTGCTGGGTAGAATATCATTCCAATCTTGCTCTGCTCGTTGAAGCCGAAGACTGCCCTCGCCATCGAGAAGTTTATCTTCTTGGCTATCGGGAGGGCCATTTCGTAGATCTTGGTGAACTCGCTGTTCTGGAAGATGAAAGTCTTGTCAGGGTCGAAGCCCACAGCAATTATGTCGAGGATGTTCTCGTAGGCCCACCTCTTGGTATCCTCAAAGCTCAGCTTCTCCTTGAAGAGGAACTTCTCGTCGTCGGTTATCTGGATGTAGAGGTTCACCCCAAACTTCTCCTGAAGCCACTTGGTCGCGAAGAAAGGAATGATGTGGCCGATGTGCATCGGGCCACTCGGGCCTCTGCCGGTGTAGAGGAAGAAGCCCCTCCCGCTTTCGTAGTCGTCGAGGATTTTGTCGTAGTCCCTGTGGGAGAAGAAGAACCTCCTCCTGAAGAATATCGGGAGTTCGCTCTTAGTCAGCTTCGCCGTTCTCTCCAGGAGATCGTCCGTCAGCGGCGTCGTCCCGAACTCCTTTATCAGCCTGTCGTAGTCAACCATTCCCTCAACGTCCCAGGGGGTAACCTTAAAGTCGTCCATTCAAACACCTCCGTTTCCAGTGGAAAGGAAACTCCAGACTAAGGCGGTGCAGAAGAGATAGGCTTCACCAAGGCCAAAAACGACCACCGAACATGGAAGAAGAAAGGGCGAGGAGATTTTAAAGTTTTTGGGTGCGAAAGTGTTTTTAGGGAAATGTAGCACAACTAATTGGTGGGAGTATGGAGGTAGTTGAGGCTGTTTACGAGAACGGCGTCCTCAAGCTCAAGAAAAAGCTCAACTTACCCGATGGTACCGAGGTCAGTGTTAAGCTCATCCCCAAGAAAATATCCGAGAAGACCTTTGGAATCGTGAAGCTTGGTAAAGAGGAAGTTGACAAAATCATCGAGGAGATAGAGGATGAGTGGTAGCATCTTCTTTGATTCGAACGTTTTAATTTACCACCTAAGTGGAATACAAGAGGCAAAAGCTTTGATTCAATCTGTAGAGAACGGGAGTATCAGAGGCTTTATAAACCCAATTGTGGTCTCAGAAGTTCTCTTCTTTTACATAAAAGCCAATACTGGAATGAAGTCATATGAGCTGAAAAAACGTCCAGAGAATCTTTCTAAATTGGATCTGGAACCGGTTTTCGAGCTGTTCTCACTTTTCAAAATTCTCGACTTGAACTCTGACATCGTGAGAGAGTCTAGAAACTACATCAAAGATAGTCTCCTTCTGCCCAATGATGCCCTTATTGCCGCCACATGTAGCTTCTATGGAATTTCCACACTGGCTACTTTTGACGATGATTTCAAAAGAGTGCCCCATCTCAGGATAATTCAAAGTGTGAACGAGGTGTAAATGTGAATAAGGAAGTCGAAGGCACGCTCCTCGCTTTTCTCGTCCTCCTTGCTTTGGGTCTTGAGCCAGCCATCATAAGGGCCAATCCCTCCAATCCAATCGGCTTCATAACCCTGTCCATCTTCTCCGCGGCCCTTATCCTGTGGGTGGTTCTTCTGGCAACTGGCAGGTTCGGAGAGATTCGAGAGAAACCTGCCGAGCTTAAGAAGACCTTCCTAACCGGCCTTTTTGCCACCGCCATTGCCTACTCCCTCTACTCGCTCGGGACAAGCATGAGCACGGCCGTGAACTCAGCCATAATAACGCGCCTTGAGGTGTTCTATTCCCTCGCCATCGGTTGGCTTCTCCTCAGGGAGAGGGTGAGCGGAAAGGCTCTGACCTCTTCGCTCCTGCTCTTCGGCGGGGTCTTTCTAGTACTCACGCAGGGAAAGTTGATAACACCAAGGAAGGGCGATCTCCTGCTCCTCCTAACGCCGCTATTCTGGCAACTGGGACATACTGTTGCAAAGTTCACCGACTACTCGCCGCTGACGATAGCTACACTCAGGAACACCTTTGGCTTTCTCCTCCTACTCCCACTTGCGCTCCTGAGCGGAATTCGGCTAACCAAGCCCGCCGTTGCGGAGGGAATCATAATAGCGACAACTCAAACCCTATGGTACGCCTCGATTTCAAGAATAAACCTCTCGAAGGCCACCGCGATACTCACTCCAGCTCCGGTCGTCACGATAGCGGTAGCTATAGCCTTCCTCGGTGAGAAGGTTGGGGTTTATCATTTACTCGGCTTCCTTCTTGTAACAATCGGAACGCTTCTGATAGCCTTTGAGGAAAGCGGGAAGAGGTAACCGTGCATATTCCAAAGTGTTCCTCTTGTACATTGGCAAGGAAACGCTCAGCCCGTATCTAGGAGTTCCTTGAGCTTTTCATCCTTTCCCGGGGCTATGAGTTCAGCGGCAACCGCGTAGAGGCCAGCCTTGAGGAGTGCCTCTTCACTAAGCTCGCCGTTGGCTATCTCCCTTACCTTTTCCCTGAGTTCTTCAGCGGCTTTGCTCCTAACCTCTGGAGAACCGACAAGCTCAACGGCCTTGAGGAGGGAGAGGACTTCTAACTTTACTCCCTCCGGGACTGTCTCCAAGATCCATTTTGGGGTGTCCTGCTTCTGAACCTGAGGGTATTTTGGGGTTTTGCCCGCTGTTTTCCTGTATTCTGCAGGAAGCATCTTCGCGATGATCTTTATAGCTTCTACAAGTTCGGGAATTTTTTTGATATCTCCATTTATCGGCGCGAGACCTTGTCCACCAGATCTTTTCTTCTTTTCTTCGATGATCTTATCTGCAGCTTCTGCTGCGAGTTTTATTGCTTTTATGAATTCCTGTGGGTTTGCGATCGCATTGGGGTTCTTTCTCTTCACATTTTCAAGAATTAATCTGCTTACTCGATCAATTTGTTTCGTCTTAAATTCTTCAAAAGGAATCAGGGGGTATCCGGCATAATTGCTCATGGAACTGGCTGACAGATTTTTCAATCTATTCTCTTCTTCTTCGTTTAGTGCTACGATATGAATATCTCCCCGTTTGACTGCTGGCCATAGGGTTTTTTCTATTGTTATTGTTGCATCTCGTCTATCTTTATGTGCTGCGGTGAGCAATAGATGTAGAATTTGAAGGAATGTTGCATATTTTAATGCGTCCTCTTTAGATTCTGCGAATGCACGCACCGTTGTCCTGTATTTGTCATATGGGTTTTTTCGGGATGTTCTACCTCGTAGTGAGTCAGCGCATCTTCCATTGCTTTCTCTAATGTTTCGTTGAATTCTACACCTTCTTTTTCAAAGAGTTCACGTAAATGGTTAATCTCGGCTAAAAGCGTTTCGTTTCTTGCTACCCTTGCTGTTAGTACGACTTTTTTTTGTTTTTTCCTAACCCTAAAAATCCTTCTGGTACGGATAGCTTCGCTTCGTATATTTTTTTCTGGTATCTGCTTACCATCTTGTAATCACCCTATGGTTATTACGTATCCGTGTTTTATATTCCATACCCTTCCAGACAGCAACGTTGCCAACATATTTTTCGTAACTATGCTTACTGTAATCGGCCTGTTGTTGCGCTTGCTGACACTTCAGCTAACAATGTTATTGATTAACGATCACATTTACCTATTATCGCCCAAATCAATAAAACCCTTTCGAAAAGCTTTTGACTTCCCGGGCGAATTACCAACCATGAGGAGCCTTGATGAGATTGAAGAGATCCTTAGAATGCACAAGCGCGAGCTTGAGGAGAAGTTTGGAGTCAAAGAGATAGGAATATTCGGCTCCTACGTTAGGGGAGAGGCAAGGGAAACGAGCGACGTTGATATTCTCGTGGACTTCCACAGAATCCCCTCCCTTCTGGAGTTCATTCGGCTTGAGGAGTACCTCGAAGACCTCCTCGGCGTCAGGGTTGACCTCGTCATGAAGTCCGCGCTAAAGCCGAAGATAGGTAAGCACGTGAAGAGGGAGGTCATCTACGTATGAAGCGAACCCATGAAGATTATCTCAACGACATAGCCGAGGCCATCTCGTTAATAGAAGAGTTCACGGAAGGAATGACCTTCGAAGAGTTTCTGGCGGATAGAAAGACCCAGTTTGCAGTAATCCGGGCGCTTGAAGTCATTGGTGAGGCCGCCAAAGCCATTCCCGACGACTTCAAGAGGTCTCATTCCCGGCTCCCTTGGAGGGAGATGGCTCGGATGAGGGATAAGCTTATCCACGCGTACTTCGGCGTTGACCTCCGCGTTGTCTGGAAGACCATAAAAGAAGACATTCCACTCCTTAAGGAGATGCTCTCAGACGTTCTGTGACCTTTACAAAGGAACACAGCTTGCTCCTTCTTCCCTAAGATGCTGAAGTGGCCCTATGAACTCCCATTAAACTCCTTCAAGTCCCAAACCAAAAAGCTCTCTTCCCTAAGTCCATCCTTCCCATCAATCCCCTTCGCTATCAATCCATAACTTCTCTCCCAATCCTCTAGCCCGACGAGTTCCGCCTTCCTCTCTAAATCCTTCAAAATCCCTCTCGCTTCCCTTTTCCCCAAATCCTTCCACTTGACTTCGACGAAGAGCGCTTTTCTCTCCCGCTCGTTGAGAGCGACGAGGTCTATTTCTTCTCCTTTGTACCACCAGCGACCAATTTTGGTGAGTCTGAAGGGGAGCTTTCCTGCCTTGTTCATCCCCACGAGGAACTGCCTGGCGACCTTCTCGAAGACCCGGCCGAGGTAGTGTGGATAAGTCTCCCTGATCTCAGCCACCTCAAAAGTCCCCTCTTCGATGCGGGAGAGGTTCGGATAGACGAAGCGGAACCAGAAAGCTAGGAAGTTATCAGCCAGATAGTAGCGCCCCCTCTTTGAGGTCGGCTTCTCCGTCACCGGAACCTCACGGATGAGAAGATCAACGGAAATGAGGTTCCTGAGGTAGGGGGTTATGTCGGAGTGCCTCATTCCCGTGAAGTCCCTTATCTCCTTCGGGGTTGTCCTTCCGAGGGCTATCGCCTCTAGGATCCTCTTGTACGTGCTTATCTCGCTGAACTCGTAGCGGAGGAGGAAGTCAACCTCGTCCCTGAAGAAGCTCACGGGGTCTTTCAGTTCTTTCTCAAGCCACTCCCAGAAGGGAAGTTTAACGCGGGTGATGTAAAAGGGAATCCCATCGGTGAGTCCATAAATTTCAACCAGCTCCTCCCAGCTCGCCTCTGGGAAGAACTCTTTGAGGGCAAAGAAACTCATCGGCTTGAGCTTCATAGAGCCGGTTCTCCTGCCGTAGAGGGGGCTCTTGTAGCTGAGAACCTTTTCTGCCATCATTCCGACTGAAGAGCCCAGGAGGATTAGCTTAGTCCCCGAGTTTGAGAGATCAATATCAATCGCCCTCTGAAAAACCGAGAGCACTTTTGGGTCTTCCTTTATCAGGTTCGGGAACTCGTCTATGACGATGACCTTTCCTTTGAGCGCGTGGAGCGTCCCCTCCCAGTCCTCTCGCGAGTACCTGACTTCCGGGAAAATCCTCTCGGCGGTCTCGCGGAAGTGCCTGAGGTTGTCCCCCTCGACGGCGAGGTAGTAAACGTGGGGAATCCCTTTGACCGCCTCAAGAACGAGCCTCGTCTTCCCGACCCTTCTCCTGCCATAGATGACTACAAGCTCGAAGTTCTCGCTCAGGAGTCTCTCGCGGAGGGATTCCAGCTCCTCCTTCCTGTCCACGAAGGGCATCACTTGATAATCACCATTATCATAATAGCAGTTATCATAATTAAGGCTTTCGATGCTCACCTTCCCTAGGAAGAGTTCAAGACAGAGGTATCCGTGAGCATGATGCTCAAGGCTCAAGCTTAAATTTCCCCGTTAGAAGTGGTGAGGGGTGATGTCATGAAGGTAGTTGTCCTCGGCTCGGGTTCCTACAGCGGGACTCCAAAGCCCCTCTGTACCTGTGAGAACTGTTCAAGGGCTAGAATAAATCCAGCACTGAGGAGGACTCGTTTTTCCCTCTACATAGGGGATGGAATTCTCGTTGACCCGAGTCCGGATTTACACTACCACCTCGAGCGGCTGAACAAGAGGATTGAGAAGGTCTTCATAACCCACGCCCACTTCGACCACATAGCCGGCTTTCCGGAGCTTCAGGTGTTCAAGGAAATAGACGTCTACTCCCACAGGCAGGCGGTCGAGATGGCGAGGCACCTCTCAGCCATCTTCCTCGGCGGAGCGGCCCCGGAAAACAGGGACTGGCGCTACCACGAGCTTGAATTCGGGAAGTGGTACAAGATTGAAGGAATGAGAGTCTATCACTTCAGAACTGTCCATCAGCCGATAGAGAACTCCGGCGGCTTCGTCTTCGAGATCAACGGGAGGAGAATAGCCATAACCGGGGACACCGGGCCGGAGATACTTCAGGACGGGGAGACGCTTAAGCTCATCGAGGGCGCTGACCTTCTAATAGCTGAGATGACCCACAGGGAGTCAATTCCAAGAGTTCACCTCGGCGTTAATGACGCCATAAAGCTTGCCGAGCTTACCGGCGCTTCATACACCATATTCGCCCATATAAGTCACAGCAACTACACGCACGAGGTTCTTGAGAAGAAAGTAAGGGAGAGGGGGATAAGGGGAGAAGTTGCGAGAGACTTTACTTGGGTTGAGGTTTAGCTTTCAAAGCTTCCCGTTCTCCCTGAGCCACTCTCCGTACTTAACGAGCGCATAGACTGCATCGACGCCGTCCTCAACTGTCTCATAGACCGGAATGCCCTTCAGCTCGATGTTCCTTGCCATCTTGTGTGGATAGGCCCCCCCGGGTGCAACGAAGACTATCGGCTTGCCGTAGGCCTTCATTCTCTCCATAGCCTCAACAATTCCCTCGTCAAGTGCGGGGCTCTGGAAGAGGGCTATGACGACGAGGACGTCAACGTTCGGGTCTTCTAGGGCATAGCGCATGGCTATCTCGTAGCGGCTTGAGGGTGCGTCGCCTATGACGTCGATTGGGTTCTTGTAGCTCATGTGGTGCGGGAGCTTTCCTTCCTTGATGTCCCTCTCAAACTTCTCGTTGGTCTCCTCGCTGAGCTCGGCGAGCTTTATGCCCTTCTCAAGCAAGCCGTCGCTCATCATGACTCCAGCTCCACCGCCGTTGGTGACGATGGCCACGCGGTTGCCCTTAGCGGGGCTCTGCATGGCCAATGCCTTCGCGTAGTTGAAGAGCTGGCGCATGCTCTTGGCTTCCAGAACTCCGGTCTGCTCAAAGGCAGCCTGGTATATCCTGTAAGAGCCGGCGAGAGAGCCAGTGTGGGAAGCGGCCGCCTTTGCCCCTGCCTCCGTCCTTCCAGCCTTGAGGATAACGACGGGCTTCTTGAGAGTCACTTCCTTTGCCGTGTTGAAGAACTTCCTCCCGTCCTTGACTCCCTCAATGTAGCCGGTTATGACGCCCGTCTTCGGGTCGTCGCCAAGGTATGCCATGAAGTCGCTCTCGTCGAGGTCAGCCATGTTGCCGAGGCTGATGAACTTACTCATCCCTATCTTGTGGCTGGCGGCCCAGTCGAGGATTGCAGCGCCGAATGCCCCGCTCTGGCTCATGAAGGCGACCTTTCCAAATGAGGGCCTAGCCTGCCTCTCGGGCGGGTTGAAGTTGCAGTCGAAACCGTTCTCAAGGTTGGTAACTCCAAGGCAGTTCGGACCGACAACGCGGATTCCCCACTTCCTGGCCCTCTTTACGAGCTCTTCTTCGAGTTCAACGTTTCCCGCCTCCTTGAAACCAGCGGAGATGACAACTGCCGCTTTAACGCCCTTCTCACCGCACTCATCAATAACATCGGGCACGAACTTCGCGGGGACGGCTATAACGGCGACGTCAACCTCATCTGGAATCTCCTTAACGCTCCTGTAGACCTTGAACTTCTTCCCATTTACCTCGATTTCCCCGCCCTTTATGTTAACGGGATAGACCTTCCCGTCGAAGCGGAGGGTTATCGAGCGCATTATGGCGTTTCCAACCTTCCCGGGGACGTTTGAGGCACCTATGACTGCGACGCTCTTGGGATAAAACAGGAAGTCCAGGTTCGGGCTCTCCACCGAAATCACCTCCGAAGCTTTTTCGGGCACGGGTTTTTAAGCGTTCCCTGGATATGGATTTTATATCCACTGGTGGTCAGGCTTTACATATATAAACCTGCCGGTGATGAAGTTTTGAGGGCGAACAAAAGAGTTAAATGCCCGAACGTTAAAAGAGACGTTAGAACGTTTAAATTGGGTGATCGAAATGGCAAAAGTGAAAGTGATCACTGACCCAGAGGTCATAAAGCTGATGCTGGAAGACACAAGGAGGAAGATACTCCAGCTCCTGAGGAACAGGGAGATGACGATCTCCCAGCTGAGCGAAATCCTCGGGAAGACACCCCAAACCATCTACCACCACATCGAGAAACTCAAGGAAGCAGGGCTGGTAGAGGTCAAGCGGACGGAGATGAAGGGCAACCTCGTGGAGAAGTACTACGGAAGGACGGCTGATGCGTTCTACATAAACCTATATCTCGGCGACGAAGAGCTCCGCTACTTCGCCCGCTCAAGGCTCAAGACGAAGCTCGAGATATTCAAGGCCTTGGGCTATGAGTTCAACGATGAGGAGCTTCTCAACGTCATGGACGAAATCCTCAAGAAGGAGCACGAGTACAAGACGGAGATTTCAAAGGAAATTGAAGCCAACGAAGAAAAGCTGAAGGACTTCTCAGACGAGGACATAATCCACGCAATAGAGTGGCTTGCCATGGCCAGGATGGGCAGAGACGAAGAGGTTCTCAACCTGCTCAGGAAGCTTGGGGAGATCCTCAAAAAGGAGGAATAATGAATGGCGAGGGGGATAAGGCTTCTCGTACTGGACGTGCTCAAGCCGCACCAGCCGATGGTGACCGACCTCGCGCTTGGTCTGAGCGAGCTTGAGGGGGTTGACGGCGTCAACATAACCCTAGTTGAGATCGATAAGGAGACGGAAAACGTAAAGATAACCATAATGGGTGACAACCTTGACTACGAAGAAATTGTCAGGACAATCGAGGAGTTCGGCGGCGTCGTCCACAGCATAGACATGGTGGCGGCCGGAAAGAGGATAATCGAAGAAGAGGAAACTCCCCAGGACAAACTGGAGGAGTACTGAGGGCCGGCTATGAGAGAAGTTTTGATAATCACGAACCCGAAGACCGTAAAGGTGCTCTCAGACCCAACCAGATTTCAGATACTCAAACTGCTCAGAGAAAGACCGATGAGCGTCAACGAACTGAGCGACTTCCTGGAAAAGGACAGAACAACGGTTTACAGACACATAAAGGCCCTAGAATCCGAGGGACTTGTGGAAGAGATAGACACCAATGGAAACGAGAGGATATACGCGAGAGCGGCGAGGATGTTCCTGATAAAGGCCGAACCCGATGAGAGCATCGAGGAGTTCAGACAGTCCTACCTGCAGATTGAGGCTGAGAAGCTCGTCCAGATACTAGAAAAGAGCGGATTTAAGATAAAAGATAGAGGAACCCTCAAGGTTCTTATCAAAGAAGTACTTGACACCATTGAAATCCGCTCTCAGCCAATAATAAAGCGCATCTCAGAGGCAGATGTCGAGCTGAGCGAAATAGAGCTGTTCCATCTTCTCAACATGCTCGTCTTCCTTCAGAGCTGTGAGCTTTGCGAACATGCGAAGAAAGTTAGAGACCTCGTTTCGTTCTGATGCGTCCATTCTAGTTAATTCTTATTTTCGACCTCAAACTATTAACCACCCGAACAGAACATGAAGGCACAAAACCAATGTCGAGCGTTGTGTATAGTAATGTTCTTTAATGTCCTTAAATGGCAAAATTTAAATATCTCACCAGCGGTGATACATATAAGCACCGCTGAACATAGGGGTGGTTCCATGAAGAAGTTTGTTGCCCTGTTCATAACCCTGTTTTTTGTAGTGAGTATGGCAGCCACTGCACAGCCTGTCAGCGCTGCAAAGTACCTCGAACTCGAAGAAGGCGGCGTTATAATGCAGGCCTTTTACTGGGACGTCCCAGGCGGAGGAATCTGGTGGGATACAATCAGGAGCAAGATACCAGAGTGGTACGAGGCAGGAATATCCGCCATCTGGATTCCCCCCGCGAGCAAGGGAGCAAGCGGCGGTTACTCGATGGGTTACGACCCCTACGACTTCTTTGACCTCGGTGAGTACTACCAGAAGGGAACCGTTGAGACACGTTTCGGCTCGAAGCAGGAGCTTATCAATATGATAAACACCGCCCACGCCTATGGGATAAAGGTCATAGCCGACATCGTCATAAACCACCGCTCAGGCGGAGACCTCGAGTGGAACCCGTTCGTTGGGGACTACACATGGACGGACTTCTCGAAGGTGGCTTCTGGCAAATACACGGCCAACTACCTCGACTTCCACCCCAACGAGGTTAAATGCTGTGACGAAGGAACTTTCGGCGGTTATCCAGACATAGCCCACGAGAAGGAGTGGGATCAGTACTGGCTCTGGGCGAGCGACGAGAGCTACGCCGCTTACCTCAGAAGCATCGGTGTTGATGCCTGGCGCTTCGATTACGTGAAGGGCTACGGTGCATGGGTCGTTAATGACTGGCTCAACTGGTGGGGCGGCTGGGCCGTTGGAGAGTACTGGGACACCAACGTTGATGTCATCCTCAGCTGGGCCTACGACAGCGGCGCCAAAGTCTTCGACTTCCCGCTCTACTACAAGATGGACGAGGCCTTCGACAACACCAACATCCCGGCCCTAGTTGATGCCCTCCAGAACGGCCAGACTGTTGTTTCCCGCGATCCGTTCAAGGCCGTTACGTTTGTAGCAAACCACGACACGGACATAATCTGGAACAAGTACCCGGCTTACGCCTTCATTCTCACCTATGAGGGTCAGCCCGTCATATTCTACCGCGATTTTGAGGAATGGCTGAACAAAGATAAGCTGATAAACCTTATCTGGATACACGATCACCTCGCTGGAGGGAGCACGAGCATAGTCTACTATGACAGCGACGAGCTCATCTTTGAGAGAACAGGGGATTCAAAGAGGCCAGGACTGATAACGTACATCAACCTCGGCTCGAGCAGGGCCGGAAGGTGGGTGTACGTACCGAAGTTCGCGGGCGCGTGCATCCACGAGTACACGGGCAACCTCGGCGACTGGGTTGACAAGTACGTTGAGTCGAGCGGCTGGGTCTATCTCGAAGCTCCTGCCTACGACCCAGCCAACGGACAGTACGGATACACCGTCTGGAGCTACTGCGGGGTTGGGTGAGAGTTCTTTCGTTTTTCATTACTTTTGGATTTCATAGACCTCATCCGTTAGATAATTTCCTTCAACCCTCTTGACAGGAAACTCAACCGTCCCATTTCCCGTCTCAATCCTTACCAGCACATCGTAGAGTCTCCCCCTAACTTCGACGGTCTTGTTCACGCAGGTTGTCTCCTTCGCGGCCCTGAACTCAAAGATTAATATCGAATTCCTTTCGAGGCGGTGGCCGATGTATGTGGCGTCGAGACAGCCCGTTAGGGTTATACGCCTTGTTAAGGCCTCATCAAGGGTTCCATAGCAGGTTTCTCCCCTGAAAACAAAGGTGCCATTCTCGCTCTTCGCCCGACAGAAGAGCGTTGAGCCGTTCTGGATCTCAATGATGAGGTAGTCCGGAGCAACATCAAAGACTTCCTCAAGTTCCCAAACGTTCTTTCCGACTGGTGACTCTTTAAAGCGGAAGACAACAACGTGGGTGACGGCGTTTGGATAGCCCTTGAGCAACTCGACCCCATTAAACTCTACCGGCCTCTGAAACCCCGCGTGGAGCTTGGCTGGATACTTCTCGGATGAGTTCAAGAGAATGGTGAAAACCACAACTGAGGTGAGAACCAAAAAGAGAAAGAGTCCAACGACCCGCTTCATGAGACCACCTCAAAACTCAAGTACCCACTTTACTGCCTGCGGCACCTTTCCGGCAACGTCCAAAGCCGTGAAGTTCTCTCCCACCTCTTCTTTCACCATGTCGCCTGCCAAACCATTGAGGAAGGCTCCGGCAGAGGCAGCCTTCAATGGAGAGTTCCCGAGCGCGAGGAGTGCTCCAACTAAACCCGCCAAAACGTCGCCGGTTCCGCCGGTCGTCATGCCCCTGTTGCCGGTCTTGTTGTACTTCCAGACCTTTCCGTCGCTTATGATGTCGTAGGCCCCTTTGAGCAGGATCGTTCCCCCAACGGCCTTTGCTTTCTCCACCACGAGCTTCGGCTTCTCCTCAAGGCTTCCATCAGGCTTCTCACCAAACAGTATCCTGAACTCGCCGGCGTGGGGTGTTAGAATGAACTTCTTCCCCTTGAGAACGTCCAAATCCTCGGCGACGGCCTTTAGGGCGTCGGCGTCTATAACTACAGGCTTCTCGGACCAGCGGAGGAACTCAAGGATGAACTCCTTTGTCTCGGCCCTCTGTCCAATTCCAGGCCCGATAACGACTGCATCAACCCCATCAGCTATTGCCAAAACGTCCTCCACATCTTCCTTTGTGAAGTTCCTGCCCCCAAAGGGGCGCAGGATTAAGTTGGGATCGTTTATTCTTCTCGCTGAGTACTCGGGCATCGCAAGATAGACCAGATCAACGAGGTAGGAAGCCGCTTTTGAGGCAAGATAAGGCGCTCCGAAGTAGTCCTCGCTTCCACCGATCACTAGGAGCTTCCCGTTCTGACCTTTGTGCCCCCCTCTCTTCCTCAGTGCGAACTTGGCATCGCCCGGGCCCACTAGGTGGTAGAGCTCCTTCGGGTAGCCTATTTTCACTATAACGTGCTCAAAGCCTTCGTATTCTTCCTTGTCCCACTGGAAGGTGACAGCAACGTCAGCCTTTACTCTAACACTGCTCGGATAGCCGCTCGGAAGGTCAACGCTCACTATCTTCGCCTTTCCTGCATATTCGTTTATCTTCTCGATGGCACTCCTTATTGGCTCCCTCGGTTCTCCTTTCGTTCCCGCACCAAGGAGAGCATCAACTATCACATCAAAGCCAGAAAGGTCGAGGGACTTGATGTAAGAAGAGTCCTTGAGAACTTTGATCTTCACGAAGTCGAGCTTTTTGAGAATCCCCCAGTTGTGCTTTGCCTCCTCGCTCCTGATCTTTTCCTCGTTGCCGACCAGGAAGAGGGTAACGTCGTTTTCAAAGCTTAGGTGCCTCGCTGCAACGAAGCCGTCTCCCCCGTTGTTTCCGGTTCCAGAGAAGACCGCTATCCTGAGTCCCTTCCCGAAGCGCTCCTCGATAGTTCTTGCGACACCAGCACCAGCGTTCTCCATTAGTTGGTAAGGGGAGATGCCGAGCCACTTAGCGTTGATGTCCCAGATGTAGACGTCCTCGATTCTCATCGAGATCACCAAGAGTAATTGGCCGCTATGTGTTAAATCATTTTCAGTTGGGAAGAGGGCTTTGACACCTAACTTTCCCAAAGGGAAAGAAAAAGAAATATGCAATCACTTAGAACCATTCCGCCTTCTCAATGCAAAAACAGCCGTTATGGAAAGGAAAACCATGAATCCTGGACCGCATGTTGAATGCGTATCCTTTTTTGACTCAGTTTCAGTGGGTTTCAATGAAGTACTGGAGTGGGTAATGCTAGGGGTTGCTGTAGTCGGGCTGGAAAACGTTTCGTCTCTATTTGAGTCGGTGACGGGAGTTAAAGCCACAGAAACATTGAGAACCGGTCTTGTCGCGTTTATTTCAACGGACTCCGGGAGGTAGCCCTGAGCCTTTAAGGTAACGTTATGAGAACCTGGAACCACAAAGACCTGCAGTGGGGAATTCCCCACCATCTTCCCATCAATGTATACTGTGGCGTTCTCAACAGTTGAATTTATATTGAGTTCAGAGCGTATGAGGGATAGCTCAACGTTTATAGTTCTGGTTTCATTGGGGAGGAGAGTCACAGTTTTTCTAATCCGTTCGTACTGTCCGGGATACTCCTTGGACTTGAAGATGAGCGTGTACGTTCCGTTGCGGAGGGAGACGTTTGAGGGAGTGTTCACCGTGATGCCCGCAGGCAAGATGTCAACTTCAGCGGTCGGAGTTGATGTGAGGACAACGGTGGCGTTTAGTGGAGTTAGAGTAGCAAAAACCCTGACTCCCTCGTGAGAACCAACCCTCACAACGCGCTCTATTGGGGAGTAATTTCTCCGGACAATCTCTACTCTATGACGTCCAGGCTCCACATTGAGATAAAACGGAGTTTTTCCAGACCACTTCCCATCAACAGTGACGTTCGCTGGAAGGTTAGAGTCTACGATGACCGCCGAGGGAATGGCCGTGGTGTTTATGGAGTAAACCTCAGATCCTGCCTCTATGTACTTGTTGTCATACATAAACCCAACGGAACAACCCCATTCATTATAGGTTACCGGCAGCGTAATTGATGCATTCGCCAGGGGAATGGCGTCCTTGAAGTCCACGGCCACGACATTAACGGCTTTTCCCACTAGGTAAACGCCAACGTAGACGTTAGAATACGGGAGTATTATCGGAAGAACGTTTTCCCCTGAAATCACACAATTGTTCGAAGGCTCCGGAAGCTCTTCAAATTTTAGCTTTCCAACTTTTCTGCGCCATACGAGGGTACCGTTCAGATGGTATTTTGACTCTATGAGATTATAAGTCGAGTTTGATTTCTCCACGGTAAAGAGATAGAGCATGTTGTTGTCAAAAACTGGTGTTGCACCCAGAAATCTATGTGGAAGCTCAACAGTAGCCACGTGGGTTAAATTAAGAGTCCAGATTCCATAGTAGGTTTTTAGATCCTTTACGTACCCCTCATCTTTTTCATGCCAGGATACCATAACAAAATCACGTCCCTGGACGTAGACATACTGAGAAGCCCAGGGATAGTTGACCCTAACTGACTTAACGATATTACCCGACTCGTCTATGAGGCCAAGATAAGGAAGGCCATGACCTAAACCGGGGATTATTACCAGGTACATCCCGTTCCCCGCGGGAAGTATATCCGAGACAGTATTTCTCTTCACATGAAGGTTTGTGGCAAACTTGAGGGTGCCACTGAAGTCAAGACCAATTACATAATGCCCGCCGAAGTTGTTCTGAGACACATCGACGGTACCAGCTAGTATTAGATCCTTGTCTTTCACGGGGAGAACGGAGCTGACCCAGCCGTACCTGCTTGTATCAAACTTCCAGACGAGGGAATACTCACCGTCTTCCAGGCGATACAGGCGCAGCGAGTACTCATTCCCAATTGTAGTCAGCAGGAAGTATTTACCCCCTTCTACAGGCACGACGGGACCAACTCTCTCATTTATTGTCAGGACGGTCTCATTATTCGAGGCGTTTACTATCTTCGTAAAGTACGAGTGAGTCTTGGAATTCACCTTATAGACAATCCAAAAACCGTTCGTGAAGTATTCACCTGAATAGCCCCCGTCCAGAGACGGGCCTGATGAAACCATTTTAACTTCAAAAGCTCCCACATACGGAATAATTAACAGGAGTCCCAGCACTAAGCCCAAGATACTACTCATCTTCCTCATTATAGTATCACCACTCCCAATCGCAAGAAGTTTATTTTTAAAGTTTATGGGTACAGATCTATGAAACATAAAAACCGTTGGCGCGTGTTATTCATTCCTTCGCCAGGCTAAGGGCTATCAATAACACCGGAAAATACCATACGAACGCCCATCCAAAAAATGGCAGGTATCCAGAAGTCTGTCCCCTAACCAGAAGCTCCACCACCGCAGATGGGAACTCAAAGACGATCGCAAGCGCCAGGTAAACCTGAGATAAAGCAACCATCCATGATCTTCTCATGGAGATGGCAATGATAAGCTCAACCATACCCATTACGACGATGTAAACCACTAGCGCCCATGAAGGAAATTTCTCGAAAATCCAGAAGTCATACATCACAGTGATAAATAGGGGATAAACAAAGGCAAATACTCTCAGAAAGAGCCTGAGAAGAAAGAGAAGCCTGACGTACTCTTTCACAGCGTTCACCTCGAACACCACGGGACTACCAGATAGCATTCCACACATGTTTCCGGGTCTGAATTCAAACAACTCTCAGAGCCCTCTCGTAGTCCCCCTCTGAGTACAGCACAAGATAAACCCTCTCGACGCCCCTCGCTTCCTTTCTGAACTCTTCAACAGCTTCTTTGAAGGTCTTCACGACTTCCTCAAGCGGACAGCCGTAGATGCCAGCGCTTACCGCCGGAAAGGCTATCGTTTTGACCCCAAGCTCCTCCGCCTTTCTCAGCGCCCCGAGGATGGCCTTCCTCAGCTTCTCCTTCTTGTCCCCGTCCCAGATCCCACCGCAGTATGGGCCAACGGTGTGAATGACGTAGCGGATGCCGTGTTTTTCGAGCCGCATGGCCGGCGTTACAACGACTTCCCCGTGCTCGATGTAACCCCTTCCTATCTGTTCACGCATGGCTTCCTTACTTATCCTGATGTATTCCCTCGGATCGCCTGCGGCTGCCTTTGCTATTGCGTAGGCAACACCGCCGCCGTGCTCAAGGTACCTGTTGGCTGCGTTGACTATCGCCTCGGCCGGAAAGCGGGTTATGTCTCCCTTAACGATCTCAAACTCGACCACGACCACCACCAAGGAAATAGGGAAGAAGAGGATTTAACGCTAACTCAGGCGAGCTTTTCTGAGACTTTCTCGGCCTCGCTGATAACCTTCTCCTCGTCGAGGGTCAGGACTTCTCCGTCGAGCATCAGGATTTTTCCGCCGACTATCGTCGTCTCAACGTCGTTTCCATTGGCAGAATAGACGAGATGGCTTATCACGTCGTTAATGGGCCTGAGGTGCGGCCTGTTGAAGTTGATTATGATGATATCAGCCAGGTAGCCCTCCTTAATGACGCCCGCGTTGAGTCTTAATGCCTTTGCTCCGTTCTGTGTGGCCATCCTGAAGACCGTCCTGGCGTCCGCTACGGTGGGATCGAGATTGTGGACCTTGTGGAGGAGGGCCGCTAACTTCATCTCCTCGAGCATGTCGAGGTTGTTGTTGCTCGCGCTTCCGTCCGTTCCTAAGCCAACGTTAACGCCGGCGTTGAGGAGCTTTTCGAGGGGCATGACGCCGCTCGCGAGCTTCATGTTGCTTCCCGGGTTGTGGGCAACAGTAACGCCGTGCCTGGCCAGAATCTGGATGTCCCTGCTGTCCAGCCAGACGCCGTGGGCTATTATGACGTCGTTTCCAAGGAAGCCGATGTCGTCGAGGAGAACTACAGGGCTCTTTCCGTAGCGCTCGGTTATCTGACCTATCTCCGCCATCGTCTCGCTCACGTGAATCGTTATGAGTTTTCTATGCTCACTCGCAAGCTTCCTAACCTCTTTCAAGAGGGCTATCGAACATGTGTACGGCGCATGCGGCCCGAAGACGAAGTGGACTCTATCAGAGTTTAGTTTCTCTATCGCCTCCATCTCGCGGAGAGCCTCCTTTATTTCCCTCTCCGTCCTGTCCGGGTCGCCGAGGTCTATCATGCCGTAGGAAAGATATCCCCTTAAGCCAGCATCGAGAACGGCCTCTGCCACCTTGTCCATATGGAAGTACATATCGAGGAAAGTAGTAGTCCCGCTCCTTATCATCTCAAGCGCTCCAAGGTAGGCACCGACCTTGATGTACTCGGGGGTGAGTTTTGCCTCCCTCGGCCAGATGTGGTTCTGGAGCCAGTCCATTAGGGGGAGATCATCCGCCAAGCCTCTAAGGAGGCCCATAGGCGAGTGGGTGTGCAGGTTTATGAAGCCGGGAGAAACTACCCTTCCGGTGGCGTCTATAACGGTGTCAGCGGCCTCGTTTATGTTCCTCTCGACGCTCACGACCCTGTTGCCCTCGATGAGGACGTCAGCCTTCACAACGTTGAGGTTCTCGCCGTAGATAACGTATCCATTCTTGATGAGAATGCTCATGGTTACCACCTTTGACCCCTTTGAAAAGCTCTGTTTCCAGTGGAAGTTAAAAAGATTTGCCAAGTTCTTAGGCCAGAAAGAGTCTAATGGAATAAAAGGATAGAAGGAATAAGCTCAGATGGGCACCCAGAGGCTCCAGGTGTAGGGGTTGAACTCGTTGTAGTGATCCCAAATGGAAGCGTAGCCGCTCTCAACGAGCCATTCGTTGACGTTCAGTGCGTAGCCGTAGTACCAGAACGGGAGATAAACGACGGCAACAACCCTCCCATAATGGTCGGTCTCGTAGACGTCGTCAACGTCGAGGTAAACGTAGTGCCCATAGTTGTCGAAGAGCCACTCCAGAGCTGCCTTTGACTCCTGCCCTTCTGGAGTATAAATCTCAGGGGCATTTATGTCGGCAAAGCGGACTTTGAAGCTCTCACCGGCACGGTAGCCATAGTAGGAGTAGAACCAAAGTGTGTCTCCGTCAACGACCCGGGTAACCTTTCCATAAGCCTGGAACTCATAGGCCGAGACGAAGCCCAAACTTAGAAGAATAAAAACGACTAACGAAACCAGCATAATTCCAGCACGCCTCATTTAAGATCACCAATGAAGATTAAAGATGTTGCTTAAGTGTTTTATGCCAAGAATGTCAACATCAAAACAAATCATCGAAAAAGAAAAAGACAACTAAATCACACGAACATCGTCTTCAGAACATCGGCACAGCCGCAGTGCCTCTCTTCGGGAATCTTCGGAATGCCCTTCTTGAGGAGCTCCTGAACCTTGTAGTTGTTCTCGGCCATGACCTTAAGGACTTCCTGGGCATCCACTGGCTTGTCTGCCCAGACATCGTAGTCGGTAACGGTCGCTATGTTGACGTAGCACATGCCGAGCTCCCTGGCAAGGTTGACCTCCGGGACGAGGGTCATTCCGATGATGTGGGCGAACTGCCTGAACATGAAACTCTCCGCCCTCGTGGAGAACCTCGGCCCTTCAATGCAGACGTAGGTGCCCTTCTCGTGAACCGGGAAGCCGAGCTCCTTGGCGGTCTCGTAGAATATCTTCCTTAGCTCTGGACAGAATGGATCTGCCATTGAAACGTGGGCAACGCGCGGCCCGTTGTAGAAGGTATAGTCTCTCTTTTTAGTGAAGTCTATGAACTGGTCGGTTATGACTATATCGCCGGGCTTGTATTCCTCACGAAGAGAACCAACTGCAGTGATTCCAATAACCCTCTCAACGCCCAACTCCTTGAAAGCCCAAATGTTGGCCCTGTAGGGAACCTCGTGTGGCGGGAACTCGTGGTGCTTGCCGTGGCGCGGGATGAAAGCAACCTCAACGCCCTCAATCTCCCCTATTTCCACTGGAGCTGAAGGCCTTCCATAGGGAGTGTGCACCTTAACGGTCTCCTTCGGCTCGAAGACGCCGTAAACTCCAGAACCGCCGATGATACCTATCTTCGGCATGGTCATCACCATGTTAATCTAACACCTGGACAATATAAGGGTTGCCTTTCCAGTGGAAACCAAACTCCGAAAGTTTAATAACCTTTGGAAACTAAAGTTCTCTGGGGGTGGGAGAATGGAGAACGGGAAGCCGGTCAAGCTCGTCCTGCCAGAGATTAAGAACCCGATCCTCATCGAAGGCTACCCCGGAATAGGCCTCGTGGGCCACATAGCGGCGAACTTCCTGGCGAAGGAGCTGAAGATGGACATGATAGGCTACGTGGAAAGTCCGTTCCTGCCGCCGATGGCACTGATCCTTGAGGGGAAGCCAAACCCACCGCTGAGGTTCTACGGAAAGGACAACGTCATAGTGGCGGTAGCTGACATCTACGTCCCTCCCACGCTCGTCAACGAGATAGCCAAGGAGCTCGTGAACTACCTGAGCGAGATGAAGGCCGAGAAGGTAATTTCAATGGGCGGCATAGGGATAGGCTTCTTCAAGGAACAGCTCGACGTCTGGGGCGTCGGTTCAAGCGAGGAGCTCAACAAGGAGCTTGAGGAGAAGGGGGTTAAGATACTCCAGTACGGCTCGATAATGGGCATGAGCGGAAAGCTCCTCTGGGAAGCGAGCAGAAAGGGCCTGAACGCTTACGCGCTGATGGGCGAGACCTTCGGCGACAGGCCCGACCCGAGGGCAGCAGCAAACGTCCTTGAAGTCGTCAAGAAGCTCACCAGCATTGACCTCAGCACGGAGCCGCTCCTCCAGGAGGCCAGGATGATTGAGGAGCAGCTCAGGAAGATGCACGAGCAGATGGAGCAGGCCAGACAGAGGGCCGAGAAGCAGTACGAGAGCCTGTACCTGTGAGGTGATGACCATGGAGGCTATACTGATAGCTGGAATCGCGCGGAGGCTCCTTGACGAGCTTTTGAGGAACCCTTACAGGACGGTTGAGCTCAGGAGTGCCAGAAACGTCCTCGCAGTCGAGAAGGCTATGGAAGACCTAAAAAAATTATTTCTGACGTATGAACCCTTTGAGGACGTTAGAAGCGGAACAGAGGGGCTGATAACCGAGTTAATAGAGGCCAGAGAACTTAACATGAGAGTTCCGTGGGAGGAAAGCGACGAGCGGGAAGTGACCGTCTGCAGGGCGAGGATAAAGCTCCTCGGCCTTGGAAGGGTTGTAAAGATTGAGAGGAGAGACTCGATAGTAGTTGTGAAGGTTAGAGAAATGCTCCCGCAGGAGATGCAGATTGGCTAAAACAGCGTCTTCTGTTTGCCTTTTGTCTTGCCCTTCTTTTTCGGCGGTTCAAGCTTTCTGAACTCGAGGCCCTCCTTCTCCAAGAGCCTCTTTGCTCCGGAAGTGAGCGACGGGGCAACGAGGATACCACGAACTTTATCGCCGTACTCTTCCTTCAGGATCTCTACGTAGCTCTTGAGCTGTCTGACGGCATGGAGTTCCGCCCTCCTGCGCTTAAGCTCAAGGACGACGATATTCCCGTTACTGTCCCTTCCAAGGATATCAACAATCCCGGACTTGATTGTCTTCTCGCGGAAAAGCGGCTTGAAGCCGGGCTCTATGACCTCTGGATTTTCAAAGATAAGCTCTGCCATTTCGGCCTCGCTTCCGGTAAGGGTGAGTTCCTCGTAGTCCTCAGCCCGGAAGACGGAGACCATGTAGACCTCTTCGAGCTCGACCTCAAGGGTTTCCTTGGGCTTTCTCCTTATCGAAACGAGAACAGGGTTCTCCCTCAGCTCCAACCTCACCCTGCTACCCGGTGGCTGCCAGTTCACAGGCTCGCGCTTCTTGCTCTGGTGTATGAGAAAAGAGCCGTCGGGCTTGACTATGATAACCCTGTCGCCGGAACCGAGCTCGCTCTTTGCCCTTCCATCGTAGTGAACCTTACAGCGGGCAAAAATAGTCAGCATGGCCTCCTCTAAGAGGGCGGAATTGACAAGCGAAACGAGCTCTTCAATTGAAGGTGATATGACGACCGTTACCTTGTCCTTGGACATGGAAATGGGTAAAAGAAGAGGGTATTTAAAGCCTTCAGTCCTCGACGCCCTTCTCGGTTATCCTGAAGACCGCCTCACCCTCAGGGAGGTGCGGGCTATCTATGAGCCTTGCGACCCTCTTTCCAGCTTTGCCCTTCCTGAGGTAGACTCTAAGAGTGGCGCTGTGGGCAAGGATGTGACCTCCAACAGGTCTCGTCGGGTCGCCGAAGAAGGCATCGGGCTTCGCCTGAACCTGGTTGGTCACGAAGACCGCTATGTCGTAGAGGTCAGCCAACCTGTGGAGGTCAGCGAGGTGCTTGGCCAGCTTCTGTTGCCTCTCAGCCAGGGTTCCCCTGCCGACGTACTCACTCCTGAAGTGCGCCATGAGGGAGTCCACGACGAGGAGCTTTACAGGCCTGTCACTCTCTGCCTTCTCTTTGATGATTTCCTCGGCCTTCTCGACGAGGAGCATCTGATGGTTGCTGTTGAATGCCCTCGCGACGTAGATGTTCTTAAGGGCCTCCTCTGGGTCGAGGCCGCGGTTTTCGGCGATCTGCTTTATCCTCTCAGGCCTGAAGGTGTTTTCTGTGTCTATCCAGATGACGGAACCGCCGAGACCCCCTTCTTCAGGCGGCTTCTGAACCATCACAGCTAGTGTGTGGGCGAGCTGGGTCTTTCCACTTCCAAACTCACCGAATACTTCCGTGATGGCCTGCGTCTCAATACCGCCGCCCAGGAGCTTGTCAAGGGCTTTGCTTCCAGTGGAAATCTTGCCTATCGTAGTTCTTCTCTTCATGTACTCGTCGGCGCGCATGAAGGTTCCAATGTTGGCGGCTTCCCTCGCCGCCTGGATGATCTTGAGCGCGGCACCCTCACTTATCCCCGCTATCTCCTTAAGCTCCAGAGGAGAAGCAACCGCTATTGCCTCTATCGTGTCGTAACCGGCCTCACGCAGCTTTTCGGCGGTGGCTGGACCAACCCCAGGAAGGTCCTCGAGAGTCGTGAGTTTTTTACCAGGCTTTGATTGCTCAGCAGATGATGAAAGTGACTCTTCAACATCAAGCTCCTCAAACTCATCAAGCTCTTTGACTTCATCCTCAACTTTCTTCTTGCGGCCCATCAGCATCACCCAATACCTTTGATGTGGGTAAAACCTGAAGAGGTTATATACTTTATGTCCCCCAGCAACTTTGCAATGAAACTTTTAAGAGTTTCGCCCAATTCGAGAAACAAGCAATAAAAAGCCTATATCTTACAATAAAAGACAGAAAAACGCTTTAAACTAGAAATAAAAGCATTAACCACCATTATTTTTAACTTCCCTAAGGACTATGAGCTTTGAGCCCTCTGGAACTGGAGAGTCAAGCCGCGGAACGAGCACAGGACGGTCAGTGTAGTAACCCATCAAGTACAGCCCATACTTCTTCTGAACCAGCTCAAGTGCCTCTGAGTACATCATACCCCAAACTTCTGGAAGTTTGACCACAGTGATGTCATAGCCGCCAAGAGAGCTTGTTATGTCATCAATGACGTCCACGACTTCAGGCTCTATGACGGCGCTGGCGAGCAGTCTCCCCGCCAGACCCCTGCTGAGGATGACCCTGTCGGCCCCGGCCTGCTTCAGAAGGTCTATGCTGTCCCCGCTCAGAGCCTCCACAAGTACCTTTGCACTGGAAATGCTCTTGACGCGGAGGGTTACGAAGACTGACCTTGAGTCATCGTCGAGCGCTAGAACAACATGGGAAGCACTTTCAACCCGGGCTCTTTCAAGTGTTTCTCTGTTTATTGGGTCCCCTATCAGAATCTCGACTTCCTCCGGAAGCTCAACCTTCCTGCGCTCTTCTTCGTTCGGAAATACTACAACAACGGGCCTGTGAGGAACCTCGCCCCGATCCATCGCGGAGAGCATCTCTCTCACAAAGCTGGCCACGCTACTCCCCTGCCCGATCACAACATAGTGTCCAGAATACCCAACACGGTGCATACCCATCATCCTCCTGAGAGATGAAGAAATGAGGAACTCCGCCAGAAGGGAAACTAGGGCCGTAAAAGTTGAGATGCCTGCGACGGCAGCAACCATGGCAACTACCCTACCTGCCTCCGTCTGCGGCGTTATATCACCGTAACCTATCGTCGCCATGGTTATTACGGCCCAGTAGAAGGCAGTGAAGAAGCCCAGCCCTTCAAAGTATGCAAACAGCCCTGCGAAGACTAAGGAGAGGAGCACCACAGCGGCACCTATCTGAAGGAGCTTACTCCGTCTAACCCGATATCGAATCTTGACAAGCCTGCGGATTACTGTTATCGGTATCATCATCTGTGCTAGAATCATAGGAAGTTAAAAACATTGGGACGCGACCAATTGAACTTTAATGAACATAAAAATACCACTAGGCGCAAGTTTTCCAGTGGAAACAGAACTCTTTTTCGATACTCATCGAAAAGATCCCCCAGAGTTTCATTTCCACTGGAACCAACTTTCGGAGGATGGATGGATTTGATGACTTTAAACAGCGAAAGAGGTATTTTTAAAGCGTTAGTGACAATGTAAATGTGATTTTGTTCAGGCGGATTTATATACAATCTGCTTTTTTCCCAATTTTCTCGTCTTATCAAAGACTAATATTGAACATTGTTTATAGAAAACTATAAATATCAGATGAAAAATAAAAAATGGGAGTGTTTACACCAAAAATCGATAAGTAAATGGGTGTAACTACAAAAGCCGTTTCCACTGGAAACAGAACTCTGGGGGACTACAAAACTGTTTACCTTTTGATAACATGAAAGCATAAGAATTTTCCCAAAATGGTCTTTTCTGTTCATTACTGTTCGCATTTTCATGTCTATTTTTGTCCATTCCTATTTCAGTGGAAATAGCCGCACCTATCGATGTTTTGTTTGCCTAATGTAAACTTACGTGTACATACCTGATCATTACTCGTTTCGCTCTTCCACTGGAGAAGTTCTCCCACGCAGGTTAGAACTGGAACTTCAAGTGGAAGTCTTTAACAGTTCTATGTTCAACAACCCATATAAACCGGTGGCCTACACATAGGTATGCCTTCCTGTGTATCCGCTGGTTCCGGTGGAATCCCTCGTGAATGTTCAGTATTTCCAGTTATTCGATGTCAAAATGTTGGGATGTAGCAATGACTTTGGTCATTAGGATATGGGAGGGGGTATTAAGTTGACGCAATGACTCCCGTCGAGTATGGTTTCAAGTGGAGAGTGAGATGATGGACGACGATTACCTCAGCTCGATATTCGAGAAGTACCTCCACGCCAGGAAGATATTCAAGAACAAAGAGGTGCTTAGGCACAGTTATACTCCAAAGGAGCTCCCGCACAGACACAAGCAGATAGATGACCTCGCCCACATCCTCGTTCCTGTTCTCCGCGGTGAGACCCCATCAAATGTTTTTGTGTATGGAAAAACTGGAACTGGCAAGACCGTAACGGTCAAGTTCGTTACTGAAGAACTGAAGAAGATCTCCCAGAAGTACAATATCCCCGTTGAGGTCATATATATCAACTGTGAAATAATTGATACTCACTACCGCGTTCTCGCAAGGATTGTAAACCACTTCAAAGAGGAGAGCGGGATTGAGGTTCCCCTGGTCGGCTGGCCTACTGATGAGGTCTATGCAAAGCTCAAGGAAGTCATAGATGCCAAGGAGCGCTTCGTTATAATAGTCCTCGACGAGATAGACAAGCTCATCAAGAAGAGTGGAGACGACATCCTGTATTCTCTGACGAGGATCAACAGCGAACTTACCCGGGCGAAAGTAAGCATCATTGGAATTTCCAACGACCTCAAGTTCAAGGAGTACCTGGATGCGCGCGTCCTTTCCAGCCTGAGCGAAGAGGAGGTGGTCTTTCCTCCATACGACGCGAACCAGCTCAGGGACATCCTCATGCAGCGTGCCAAAGAAGCGTTTTATGAAGGCGTTCTGGATGATGCCGTCGTCCCCCTCTGTGCCGCTTTGGCGGCCAGAGAGCACGGTGATGCACGGAGGGCACTTGATCTACTTCGCGTTGCTGGTGAGATAGCGGAGCGCGAAGGAGCGAGCAAAGTTACTGAGAGGCACGTATGGAAAGCCCAGGAAAAGATTGAACAGGACACAATGGAAGAGGTCATAAAAACCCTTCCGCTTCACTCAAAGGTTCTCCTCTACGCGATAGTCATGCTCGACGAGAACGGGGACCTTCCCGCTAATACTGGTGAGGTCTACTCAATTTATAAGATGCTCTGTGACAGCCTCGACATCGAACCGCTCACTCAAAGGCGCGTAAGTGACTTGATCAACGAACTTGACATGCTCGGCATTATCAACGCCAAGGTCGTCAGCAAGGGCCGCTACGGGAGAACAAAGGAGATAAGGCTTAACGTGACTCCGTATATGGTGAAGAACATTTACCGCCACGATGAGCAGGTTCGCCCGCTGCTCACCCTGAGCCTCTCCCGCCAGAGGAGGTTGTTTTGATGCTAGTAGAGGACCTCCTTAAGAACAACTACCTTATCACACCGTCCGCGTATTACCTGCTCGCAGACCACTATAAAAAGGCCTTTACCCTGGCCGAGCTGATAAAGTTCGCCAAAAACCAGGGGACGTTCGTTATAGATTCCAACCTTGCCAGAGAGTTTTTAGCTGAGAAGGGCATAATTTCCAGTGGAAATGGTGCCCTCGAAGGTTCGGCACTATCTGAGATCAGCGTTTCTGAATCTCACCCTGAACCCAGTCCAGAGGTTGCTCTGGAGTCTGAGGGGTCTGAATCTCTTGAAGCTCCTCTCGATGAGGGCATTGAGGACGATGGTGAATCCTCAGTTGCGTCCAGTATAGCGCCTGCTGAAGATATTGTCGTTGCTGAGGAAAGTTTTTCGGTGGAGGATGAAATCAGTACTGAACCGGATCTGCTCACTTCCGTGGAAGATAATGCTGAAGTTGTTCAGCCTTCCGAAGGTGAAGAGACCTCTATTTCCACTGGAAATGCCTTGAAATTTGGGGACTATAGTGGCTCTGTTTCTGAATTAGAGACTTTAAACGGGCCTTTCTTAGGGGGGGAGAGTTTCATTTCCACTGGAACTTCTGAAGGTGATACTCTTATAGAAGAGCCTCCTGAGGAGGAATTTTCCGCTGAAAACGGCTTCCCTGATGAGTCCCTTACACTGGAAAACGGGAGTGAGAATGGGTACGGGGACTCCGAAGAGTACTATGAGAACGGCGACAACGGCGTCAAGCCGAAGATAGTCTACGGTGACTACGGCGTTCCAATGGCATATGTGGCCGATGAGACTCCCGAGGAGGAGAAAGCCTATTCGACATATTCCGACTTAGTAATAACCCCGAAGGAAGGCTTCAATTACCGGGCAAAGGAGATTCCCGACGAGTGGGAGCTCGCCTTTGACGTCAAGAACGTGAAGTTCGAGGTTCCAAAGGTCAAGAACGCCCAGAGCAAGGAGGGTGAGGTTATAATTCAGGTATATTCCAGCTACTTCAAGTCCCGGCTCAAGAAGATGCGGAGAATCTTCCGCGAAAACCCTGAAATCGGCACGATCGTGGACATCGCTAAGTTAAGCTACGTCCGTGAGAAGGATGTCACGATAATCGGGCTCGTCAATGAAAAGCGCGAGACAAAGAAGGGCTACCTCTTCGAGATCGAGGACGCCACGGGAAGGATCAAGGTCTTCATAAGCTCCGATAAAGAGGGGGCTAAGGAAGCCTACAACACGATAATGCCCGATTCGGTCGTTGCTTTCAGAGGCACCCCCGGGAAAGGAATATTTTTTGCAAACAGGGTGTTCCTGCCGGACGTTCCGAAGTTCAAGAGGTCAAAACCACCGCTTGAGGAGAAGGTCTACGCCATCCTGCTCAGCGACATCCACGTCGGCAGCAACAAGTTCTGCGAGGAAGCTTTTATCAAGTTCCTCGAGTGGCTCAACGGTGAAGTCAACAGCAGAACCGAGGAAGAGCTGGTGAGCAGAATCAAATACATCATCATCGGCGGCGACGTCGTTGACGGCGTCGGCATCTATCCTGGCCAGTACAACGAGCTGGCGATTCCAGATATTTTCGACCAGTACGAGGCCCTGGCGAACCTGCTGAAGCAGGTTCCAGACCACATAACGATGTTCATTGGCCCTGGGAACCACGACGCGGCTAGAACGGCCCTTCCACAGCCTGGCTTCTATGAGGAATATGCCAAGCCTCTCTACAAGCTCAAGAACGCTGTGATAATCAGCAACCCTGCTGTCATACGACTTCACGGCAGGGACTTCCTCATAGCCCATGGCAGGGGAATAGAGGACGTCGTTGATTTCGTCCCCAACAGGAGCCACCACAGGCCCGCGGAGGCAATGATAGAGCTTCTGAAGCTCAGGCACATAGCTCCGACCTTCGGGAACAAGGTTCCGATAGCTCCCGACCCTGAGGACACGCTCGTCATCGAGAGCGTCCCCGACCTCTTCCAGGCAGGCCACGTCCACGTCATGCAGTACAAAATCTACAACGGCGTCTTCGTCATAAACACCGGCACATGGCAGGCCCAGACCGAGTTCCAGAAGATGGTGAACATAATCCCGACTCCTGCGAGGGTTCCGATAATAGACGTTGAAACCTCCCGTGTAAGGGCCGTTGTCAGGTTTGACCAGTTCTGTGAGGGGGTTTGAATGAGCGAAGAGATTTACTCGTCTGAAATGAAGGCTTACTTTGAATCACTCCAGCGCGAGATAGACAGGGCCTACGAGATAGCGAGAAAGGCCCGCGCACAGGGTAAAGACCCGAGCCTTGACGTTGAGGTTCCTCAAGCTACTGACATGGCTGGCCGTGTCGAGAGTCTCGTTGGGCCGCCCGGTGTGGCCAAGAGAATTAGGGAGCTTGTCAAAGAGTACGGCAAGGAGATAGCGGCCCTTAAAGTTGTTGATGAGATAATCGAGGGCAAGTTCGGTGATCTTGGCAGCAAGGAGAAGTACGCCGAGCAGGCGGTGAGGACGGCTCTTGCTATTCTCACCGAGGGTATAGTCTCCGCTCCACTGGAAGGTATCGCTGACGTCAAAATAAAGCGCAACGAGTGGACAGATGGGAGCGAGTACCTTGCCCTCTACTACGCCGGCCCGATCAGGAGTTCCGGTGGGACTGCCCAAGCTTTGAGCGTTCTAGTCGGCGACTACGTGAGGAGGAAGCTCGGCCTCGACCGCTTCAAGCCAAGCGATGAGCACATTGAGAGGATGGTCGAGGAAGTTGACCTATATCACAGGGCCGTTACGAGGTTGCAGTATCACCCGGAAGCAGACGAGGTAAGGCTCGCCATGAGGAACATCCCGATCGAGATAACCGGTGAAGAGACCGATAAGGTCGAAGTCTCTCACAGAAACGTTCCCGGTGTTGAGACGAACCACCTCCGCGGCGGTGCTATTCTCGTCCTCGCTGAGGGTGTCCTCCAGAAGGCGAAGAAGCTCGTGAAGTACATAGACAAGATGGGAATAGAGGGCTGGGACTGGATAAAGGAGTTCGTGGAAGCCAAGGAGAAGGGCAAGAGTAGTGAAGAGAATAAAGACGAATCGAAGGCCGAAGACGCTGGAACCGAGAGCGTCGCTGAAAAGAAAGAGAAGGTCAAGAGGGGCTTCTACTACGAGCTTTATGAAAAATTTAAAGCCAACATCGCCCCCAACAAGAAGTACACCAAGGAGATAATCGGCGGGAGGCCCCTCTTCGCTGAACCTTCGGCGAACGGTGGCTTCAGGCTTAGGTACGGCCGCTCTAGGGTTTCTGGCTTTGCGACTTGGAGCGTCAATCCGGCCACTATGCTCATTTTGGACGAGTTCATAGCAATTGGAACCCAGATGAAGACGGAGAGGCCCGGTAAGGGCTGTATCGTGACGCCAGCGACTACCGTTGAAGGTCCGATCGTGAGGCTCAAAAACGGGAGCGTGATCAGGGTAGATGACTACGAGACTGCATTAAGGGTCAGGAACGAGATTGACGAGATCCTCTACGTTGGCGATGCCCTCGTAAACTTCGGCGACTTCGTTGAGAACAATCAAACCCTTCTCCCGGCGAACTACGTCGAGGAGTGGTGGGTTCAGGAGCTTATCCAGGCTATCAAAGACCTCTATGAGGTTGAGCTTCAGCCCTTCGCCGAGAACGATAGGGACGCCGTTGGGGAAGCGGCGGAATACCTTGAGGTAGACTCAGATTTCCTGTGGAACCTCTTGAGAGATCCCCTCAGGGTTAAACCGAATGTTGAGACTGCAATTCATCTTTCAACGGTTCTCGACATCCCGCTTCATCCTTACTATACCCTCTACTGGAACACCCTCAAGCCGGAGGGAGTTGAGGAACTTCAGAGGGCCCTGCTCAATGCCCAAATTGAGTGGGGTGAATTCAGAAAGAACCGCTTCGCGAAGAAGGTCGTCCTTGAGAACGATCCTAAGATAAAGCGCTACCTCGAGCTCCTCGGCCTGCCCCACAGGCTTGAGAGGGTTGAGAAGAAGAAGGTCATTGTCGTTGAGTACCCGTGGAGCGCGGCCCTCCTGACACCGCTCGGCAACCTCGAGTGGGAGTTCAAGGCCAAGCCCTTCTACACGGTCATAGACATCATCAACGAGAACAACAGGATAAAGCTCCGCGATAGGGGAATAAGCTGGATCGGCGCGAGGATGGGGAGGCCTGAGAAGGCGAAGGAGAGGAAAATGAAGCCGCCGGTTCAGGTTCTCTTCCCAATAGGCCTCGCAGGTGGCCAGAGCAGGGACATCAAGAAGGCGGCGGAGGAAGGAAAAACTGCTAAAGTCGAGATAGCCTTCTTCAAGTGTCCCAAGTGCGGCCACGTCGGGCCGGAGCACCTCTGCCCCGTCTGCGGGACGAGAAAGGAGCTTCTCTGGCACTGTTCGAAGTGTGGAGCGGATTATCCTGAAAGCGACGCAAAGGACTTTAACTACCGCTGTCCGAAGTGCGACGTTGAGCTCAAGCCCTACGCGGAGCGGGAGATAAAGCCGGCCGATCTTTTAAGGCAGGCAATGGAGAACGTCAAGGTCTATGGTATAGACAGGCTCAAGGGCGTCAAGGGTATGACCTCCGGCTACAAGATGGCTGAGCCGCTAGAGAAGGGTCTCCTCAGGGTGAAAAACGACGTCTACGTGTTTAAGGACGGTACAATCCGTTTCGACGCGACCGACGCTCCGATAACCCACTTCAAGCCGAAGGAGATAGGAACTAGCGTTGAGAAACTGAAGGGGCTCGGCTACACTCACGACTTCGAGGGCAAGCCCCTCGAGAGGGACGACCAGATACTCGAGCTGAAGGTCCAGGACGTTATTCTACCCTACGAGGCTGGGAGATACTTACTCAAGGTTGCTCGCTTCATTGATGACCTCCTCGAGAAGTTCTACGGCCTGCCGAGGTTCTACAACGCCGAGAAGATGGAAGACCTTGTGGGTCACCTCGTCATAGGTCTTGCTCCACACACCTCGGCTGGAATCATTGGGAGGATAATCGGCTTTTCAGACGTTCTCGTTGGCTATGCACACCCGTATTACCACGCCGCAAAAAGACGCAATTGTGACGGCGACGAAGACGCCGTTATGCTCCTCCTCGACGCCCTCCTCAATTTCAGCAAGTACTATCTCCCAGAAAAGCGCGGCGGAAAGATGGATGCCCCTCTGGTCGTTACCACCCGTCTTGACCCGAGGGAAGTCGACAGCGAGGTCCACAACATGGACGTTGTGAGGTACTATCCTCTCGAGTTTTACAAGGCCACATACGAGCTGAAGTCTCCAAAAGAAGTGAAGGTCATCGAAAGGGTTGAGGACCGCTTAGGAAAGCCCGAGATGTACGAGGGGATAAAGTTCACCCACGACACAGATGATATCGGTCTCGGCCCGAAGATGAGCCTGTACAAACAGCTCGGCGACATGGAGGAGAAGGTCGCCAGACAGCTCGCTCTGGCGGAGCGCATAAGGGCCGTTGATGAGCACCACGTGGCTGAGACCATTATCAACTCCCACCTCGTTCCAGACCTTAGAGGCAACCTGAGGAGCTTCACGAGGCAGGAGTTCAGATGTGTAAAGTGCAACACCAAATACCGGAGGCCGCCCTTAGCCGGTAAGTGCCCCAAGTGCGGCGGAAAGATAGTCCTCACCGTCAGCAAAGGAGCCATAGAGAAGTACCTGCCCACGGCCAAGATGCTCGTTACGAAGTATAACGTCAAGGACTACACGAGGCAGAGGATATGCATAACCGAGAAGGACATAAAAACGCTCTTCGAGAACATCTTTCCGGAGAGGCAGAGGACCCTCATGGGCTTTTCGGCTGACATCTGCGAGAGGATGATCAAGGAGAGAACCGGCCATTCCAACGGGAGGAACGGCTACCTCGACGAGTTCAACGGAAAGAACGGAAAAGCTGGCAAAAAGTCTAGGAGTTTGGCCTCAAAACCCTCTGGAAAAGACAAAGAACCCGCGAAAAAGAAAGAGGAAGAAAAGCTAAAGCGCTCAGGGAAGGTCAAGGCTCTTACCAGTTTCGAAGCGGCCGCTAAGAAGGGGCAGATAAGAGAAACGGCCGAGAGCGCTAAGAAGGCTGAAGATAAGAAGCCCAAAAAGAAGAAAAAGAGGGGCATAAGCCTGGACGAGTTCTTCGGCTCGTAATATCTTCTTAGTTCTTCCTTTTCTTGGGTTAGGTTTCCGTTAAGCATATATATGACAACGCCGTTTATCCATTGATGTTCAATCAGTTCAAGCTCCTCCCCAGCGTTGCCTACCTGCGCGTTCAGAAGCAGGCCTTCATAGGCTATTCCATGCCCTTAGCTGGCTGGATAGGAGAGTATCTGATAAACTACCAGAAGCTCCCGAGGCCTAACTTTTTAGGCAGGGCGATGGCCAAGCTGGGCTTTCATTTAGCTGGCGAGGAGAAGGACGACCGCTTCATAACCCAGTTCTTCACGAAGGGGAGCGTTTCAATAAGCGCGAGCTGGGACGTTGAGAGGGAAGCCCTTTTCCTCCAGCTCATCCCGCTCCGCTCGAAGCTCTCAAGAGGATTAACAATCAGAGCTGAACACATCGAGTTCTACGACCAGTACGTCGTTTCGATTGAACCGGCTGAAAAGCTCCCACCTGGAGTGAAGGGAATAGGGATAAATGCTCTCATCTTGGAGGACTTCTATCCAGTCGAGACCCCTTACTGGGGCATGCTCCATGAGGACTGGGAGAGCGAGCTCAACCTGGTTGTGATGCGCGATGAGGTTTATGATAAGCTCCACCGTGAGGAGTATCGCTGTCCCGTCTGCTTCTCGCCACTCCACGAGGAGAAGGGAATCTTGAAGTGCCCCAAGTGCAGCTTCACCTACGCCCCGGAGAACGACTTCGAGAGGGTTATGGGGGAGTTCTCGGTGGAGGAGTTTGCGTTTTAGACTGTGGGTTTACTGCTGGGAATAAAAAAGGTTTTAAAACTTCCAGCGATGCTAGAATATTTTTCAGAAATCCCTAAAGATCGTCCTGTTTTTATCGGTAATTTTGTAAAATGATTGGTAAAAAGACATAAATTTTTTAACACCTCTTGCAAGGTCTACAATGAGGGGAGAGCCATGTCAGAGAAGTTCGAGTTGAGTCTTGGCGAGTACCTCAAGACAATCCAGCGGGGCGAGGTAGTTCTCGTTGAGTACACTTCGGACGAGCCAATTCACTTAATCTTACATATGATCTTGAGGTACTTAAAGAGAGAGAACATCCCAGTAGTTATCTTGGATGTGCTGGACCATCTTCACATGTTCAGGAACCACTTGAAGTTCGCGGGAGTTCCAACCGATCTGATCGATGAGGCGAGAGTGATAAAAATTGGCGGCATCATAAGTGACAGAAACGTTCTTGGGAAGATCGATCTTACTGAAGATCCTGCCGTTATGAGAACCAAGTACCACAAAACTCTCGAACAACTTGCGAATGAGCACGAGTACTTTGTCAGGGTTGGATTGGGGATGGACAAGCTTTTGAGAATGGCCAAGAGCCCTTGGGACCTTGAAGTCTTACTCGGCACTGTTTCTCGTCCCATGATTGGGCATGAGAAGAGTTGGGGGATTATTTTCGTTAATACTCGTGTCATCAGTGAAGAGTGTGTTCAAGAGCTGAGGGAGATTGCGAGCAGGGTCTTTGACATCAAACTCGAAAAGGGGGAAATTACCTTCACAGTCGTGAAGTCTGTGAACTTTGACGAGTACGGGGCAGCAATCTCGATCAAAGCACAAGAGCTTCAGGACTACCTTGGGAAGTGAAAGGTTCATTTTTCGTTCTTCTCCATTTTGTTGTGGTTTGGTGTGTTATATACCTGTTGGGGTGGAAAAAATTCTTTTTGGATTGGCTTTGGTCAATGAGCTACCCCAAACCGCATACACCCCCCAATATCTACCCACACAGGTACCTACACCTCACCCAAAACCAACCACTCAGCAACACTTATATACTCACACAGGTATATAATACACCCAAAGAGGTAACAAACCTGAAAAGGTGGTCCCAATGGGCCGAAGGGCAAAGCTCCCGGACCACGTAAACATTCAAATCCCCAAAGACATCGTGGAACTCTACGAGAAACCAATCCTTGAGGTTCTACTCACTCCAAAAGAGGCCGAGATTGCCGAGCAAATCATTGCCCATATCAAGGAGAACGGCCGGCTCTGGCCCAGCGATTGGGTTCTCTTCTGCCCAAACAAAAGCCCCGCTGAGAAGAAGAACTACTACCGGACCTTGAAGAAGCTCCTTGCCCTCGGTATTCTCGGACGTGGGAAAGAAGGCTCGTTCATCCTCAGCGACGAATTTACTCGAAAGCTGACAGTGATGCTGGAGAAAACCCTGGCCCTCATCGGGAAAACCGCCAGGGAAATATAACTTCCATCGAGTTCTTTTTTCTTCTTCCGAACAATACCCTGAGAGGACGAGGCCCACCGAGAGTGCCCTCGTCCACGTTCTTCAAGAGAACGCCCTTTGTCTCCTCATCAGCGAGCAAGACCACAGCCTCGTACTTCTTCCCGGAATTGTCCATAAACTTGAGGGTCATTATCCTGCCGACATCCTTGGACATTTGAGTAAGGTCCCCGATCCTGACTACCTGCATGCAACAGCACCCCCCACGTTCGTTTTTTCCAGTGGGAACAAGTGGGTAGGGTAATAAAATATAACTCAAAGGGCAAAAAAGGCAAACCATTCGTCATTTTGACAAGGGGTTTTCATGAGTCCCCCTGCTTTTCGTGAGACCCGTCAAAAATTGTGAGTGTTTTTCGTCAAACAATTTACGGTTAAAGTTATTTTCGACACTTAAGAGCTGCCGAGCATATCGGGCGGGAGCTCCCGGCGGGCCCGAGTAAACACCCACTCGTGTAAACCAATTGCTTTACACGAGGGCCCTCACATCGAAACCTTTAACTCCCTTGCGATGACTTGCAGAACAAGTGGCTCTTTTGAAGAAGAAGCAAATAAAAAAGGAGGTCGGACAAGATGAGGTGGCTACGAGACCGTGCAACCAAACTCTCCGAGTTTGCAATGGGGCTTCTCGCCCCAGAGGAGATGCCCCTCAGGACGGCGCACGTCCGCGTGAGGACCGGAGCTGCTGGTCCTGTGCGGAGGGGTTACATGCAGAGGGCCGTCCACGAGGAGATGCCCGACATCAGTCGGTTCGTAAAGTGACGCGTTCTTTCTCCTCTTCTCTTTTCCCCTTTTCGAACACACCCGCGTATGTTGCGGGCATTAAATATTATGAAAATTTACGTTTAAAAAATTTACGGTTAATTCTCAGCCACCAAAACCTTTAATTCCACTGGAGAGGGTGCAGGGAGAGGCGATCGTGTCAACCAGTGCCTTTACACGAGCCTCCGGACAATGCACAGAAAAACGATGCCATCCGATGGTGCTCCTGGGGGAGAGAAAATAACACTCCTGCGTGTAAACCAATCGATTGACACGAACCGTGCCAGTACACGTGTAAACGTTTGCCTTTACACGCAATCCCCATAGGGGTGGGAGAATCGGGACAAAACGCGAGAGAAAAGATCAAAGAGTGAACGGCTTGTCCGTGTTGATAATAAGTAACCCCTTCCGGGCTCTCGTCATTCCCACGAACCATACGCGAGCTTCCGCTTCGACCTCCTCTGGCGTCCGGAGATACTTTCTCCAGTTCCGGGTGGGCATCTCATTAATGAGGAACACTACATCCGCTTCACGACCCTTACTGGCGTGGATTGTGTCCACGTAAAGCTCGTAATCCTCTGGAATGCCCTCCATCGGCTTTATGCCGTCATTGATGATCTTCTCAAGGAACCGCTTCGCCAATCTGCCCCAAATCTCCTGAACTTTATCCAACTGAATATTCCCCTTCCAATTAGGTCTGATATACTCTACGAGCGGCAAGTCTTCGTCGAACTCCTCTTCTGAGATAAGACCTGTAACCCACGCCACTCTCTTGAAATCCTCCCTCGTTGGGGACCCGCTTTCTACCTCAATAATTGAATGGATCACGTCAAAGAAATCCCCAACCTTTGAGACTCTTTTCTTCCATCGGGAAGACCTCTTAAGGGTCTTCGGCTTGAACCCCCTCTTGTAAAGTTCGCCGAAAAAGTGCAACGCCTGAGCATTCGTCCTCGTGAGAACAAAGACCGAGTGACCTCTCTTCAACTCGCCAATGATTACCCCTGCCAACAAGTCCAAGTCGGCCTCTTTCTTCGTCGAAACCCGATAAAGGCCGCCTACTGCACCCCTCTTTCCTGTGCTCACCATCTCCTTGTAAACACCGTTTCTGAGCTTCTCCTTTGCATAACTGAGAGCCTTTTTGAGCACCCTCTCGGGCAACCTGAACGTCCGCTTTAACATAAGCTCCAGATCCGCTGGGTAATTAATGAGGAACTCTGGGCTTGCACCCATCCATGTGAAAATGGTCTGCCAATCATCGCCTGCAATGACTACCAACTCCTTATCCCTTGCCAACATCTTGAAAATCTCGAACTGGAGCGGGCTTAAATCCTGAAACTCGTCCACGATGAGGACTTTGGTTGGGAGATAAATCTCTCCCGCCTTGAGGGCGTCATAAGCGTCCATCAGCATATCATCGAAGTCCTTTATCCTCTTCTCCTTCTTGAACATCAACCAGTCGAAATAATGGTCGTGCAAACTCGGTGGAAGCTCGTCCAAAATCCTCAGATGAATCTTCTCTCCCTCGAGTTTGTGGTACTCTCTGTTTATTACCCTACTCTTCACCTGCCAGAGATAATTCGCCTTCTCAAACGGGTTCGCCGCCCCCATCGCGTCCGGGTCGAACCTGAAGCTCGGGTCCTTCTTCCTCTGCTGGGCCGCGAAAATCTGGAACCACCTCTCCGGGCCGAGTCCACCCATGCGCCTCGAAACCACCTTCCAATCGCTCACCTCGAAATCTGTAAGGAGCGTCTGGCAAAGCCCGTGCACCGTCCTGAAATACCTCAACGGCTTTCCGGCCCTCCTGTCTTCCTCAAGGCTCATATTGATTCTCTCTTCGACAAACTCCTTAAGGGCTGAATTCTGGAACGTAACGAACGCAATCTCTGAAACATCATACTTCCCGAACACACTTTCCAAGAACTCCTCTGGAAAGCCCTTCTCCATCAGTTCCTCCTTAACCTCTGGATTAATTCCTGTCATCCACTCAACAAGGTTCTTAAGAGCTCTCGTCTTGCCAGTCCCTGGCGGGCCATAAATCTTGACAACATACGGAGTAGAAGGGAGAGCCGAGGCAGTCATTCAACCACCTCCTCGCCGCTCTCATAATAGACCAGCCCGCTGAGGGCAATATCACCTGCCATGACCACATCCTTCACATTCGGCTCTCCCACCACCTTCCTGAACCACTCCAAGCTTACGAGATAACACCGCCTTACGTCCTTCTTCTCACCCACACTCAGCTTTACGGCCTTCTTCGTGTAGTGGAAACCAAGCTTCTTCTCAAGCATCTCCCTGAACTCTGAGCCCTTGATGTTCAACTCGAATCGGTAGAACTCTTCCGCGAGGGCTGGCGGAATACCAATCATATTACCCTTTATGAACAAGTGGTTAAAGTCCGCCTTCTCGTAGGGGAGCACACCCCTTACCGCATTCTCCCTCTTCAACCACTCGACAAACTTCTCATACATGTCTTCGAGCTCGTTGAGCCGGCTCTTAACCACCCTCGCCCTACTCTTCAAAATATCTGTAACCTCTTCCAAGTCCACGTCGAGGTCGTCTGGGGAGACACTGAGATACTCCGTAGCGAACACATCAATGAACCACTCCGCAACCGGATACTTCTCTCTCCTTTCTGTCTTTTTCACCCACTCGACATTCCCCTTCTTAACGAAAGTCCTGACCTCCTTGTCCCCACCGACAATAACCACGAGACCGTCGGACTCGTGCCTCTGCACGTCAATGAGGCTCACCGCGAGTATTTCCTTCTCCTTTGGGATTATGAACGGGCACATTTTTTCATTAAGGTAGAACTGGCAAGTCTTCGTCCCAATGCACGTGAACGGAGGCTCCGCCGCCCCATACTCCTCCTTGAAGACCCTCACCAGCTCTCTGGCCACCTCATCGTCCTCTGCAAAGAACTCGACCAACTTCGCCCAAACCGCCATCCTCATATCTACCTTATACCCTGCACCCACCAGCTTTGTCGTAGTTGTCGAGTGCTTGAGCGGTTTGGCGTACAACTTAATCCACCGGGCGAGGTGGCGAACCTTGTCCTCTGAAAGACTGCCGTTTGCCGCGAACTCCATTATGAACTCCTCAATGCACGGTGGCGTCCTCATGCCTACTGGAGAGAGGAGCGAGAGGGCTGCGTCAATGTAAATCCCCCTTACCTCCTCGTCGGTGATGTTGAATACTTCCACGAGCCTCTCGAAGAGTTCTTCCCTCTCTACTGGAGCACCATACTTGTAGCCGAGCCCGTCCTCAATGAACGACCTGAAGAGAGCCTCATTGAAAAACCGCTTCATCCACTCCCGCTTCCCCTCTTTCATCCACACATCAATGTAAAACGTGCCCGCCTTGGGGAGCTCGTCCGTGAAAAGGTACTCCGCCGTGTTGAACGCCAGCTTCCACACATACCAGCGACCCGTAGCCCTCTTCCGGTCCTCATCCACCTCATCCCAGCTCCTTGGGGCCGTCTTCTTATAAGGAGCAACACCAAACCCCGAAGAGTCAACCTTCTTAACCTCCTTCAAAAACGGTAGTAAGGCCCTCCTGACGGCCATTAAAATCTCAACAACCTCCTCATCGCTCACCGGGAGATACTTCTTGAGATAAGCCCTCGTGCCGAGCGGCTTACCTGCAATGTGCTTCTCGTAAACGTCCTTTATCGTATTCCGCCTGTTCACCCAATCACCCGGATCCTCTGCACTCTTCTCCACGAGCCTCTGGAACACAATCTCCCAAAGCCCGACCACGTGAGTGCCGTCCGGGTTGTCCTTCCCAATAAGGTCCTCAAGCGAGAGGTTCGTGTTCCTCACAACGTAAGCCCCGATGGCATTGACCAAGTGGTGCCAAGACCCGCCTCTCTCCTTGACCTTCTTAAACCAAGGAATAAGCTCATCGGCAAGATTGAGAGCCAACGTCTCCAGCTCTTCCTTCTTAACCACATACCTGACATTCACGAACCCACGACCGCCTCTCACCTTCTCCTGACCGCCCAACTGAATACCCCTCTCCTTTGCATACACCTCAAGCTTATCAAGGACCTCTGAAAGGGACACTCTCACGTCATTGAACTCAATGAGCCTGCCCTTAACACCAACCCGAGCCCCGTTCGGAGCCTTATACTTGTGGTTCACCGTCAGCGGAGCCCTGACAATCCTCGCCCTGTCGAAAATATTGTCCACCACGAAGCCCTCCGGAAGCAAAGCATTCAACACGTTCGGAACAATGCCTGACGCCCTGTCAATCACCGCAATATCCTCAAGCTTGGGAGCAACAAACCAAAGCTGGAGACCACCTCCCGTGAAGAACACATACCTCGGCAACACACCAAGCTCCTCGAACACCGGCTTAAGGGCAAGCCAGCCCTCTTTCGCCTTCTCAAACACCTTATCAACGTCCTCAACAACCTTCAACTTGTGAACTGCCTCAATGTCCACGTCCACGACCAGCGTAAGCGTGTAGTTGCTCACCGTCGGGTGAACCTTCCCCTTCGCCTCGCCCTGCACGTTCTCAAGCCCGAGCTTGCGAACCTTCCCCTCCTCAACACTCTCCCTGAGCTTCTCCAACTTCTTCTTAACCGCCTCAAAACCGTGGATCGCCATTGACACATACGCTTCCTTCCCCTTAATGAGGTTCTGCTTCGCCAGAACCTTATCAATGTCCCGAGCCTTGTCCTCAATGTCGTTCAAGAGCACCCACTCGGACTTAATCACCGGGTAGAACCTCAGCTCAATCGCGAGCCTGCCAGCCTCCGGGTGGTCTTGGATAACTTTGTAAACATCAGCGAGAACTTTTCCCGGGGTGAGTTCACTCATCTGGCTTCACCCCCGGTTCTACTGTAGTAAACCGGGTCAAGATTCCCCACCTTCAACACTTTGCCTGAGTAAGCTCTACGACCGTCCGCAACATCCTCGTAGAGTCTGATTGCATCATCATAACTTCCGAGAGCAAACACGACCGCATCTCTGCCGAAGGTGGCTCTTGAGGCACTTACTGGAAGGATGTTCATTGAAATCAGACCACCTACCAGGCTTTCCACCTCTCGTGAGAAGTTGATGGAGATTGAGGATGGCACTTTATTGGCACTACCTCGTCTTTCCCTGCAGACCTTACCATCCACCCTGGCCTGAGCCAGAACACCCATACTTGAAGCATTCATTCCATCCAACATCATACCACACCACAAAAGGGGCCCCCATTATGCGACAATATAAACATATCTCTGTGTCATCGTATTTATCCGTAAATTTCTTCGTGTAAACCTTTTGATTGACACGAGCCGCTGGGGTGTGAGCACTCCACTACTTATTACCTCGGGTTTTCCCCACCATATAACGGGCGGTTGCTGGTTGCCAAGGTTGCAAAGGTTGCCAGCACTTTTCCGAGAGTGGGGGGCATGAGTCAGTAATGGGAATATGGTGAAGGTCCGGGGAAATGGTTATTTCGACGGATAAGGGATCTCCGAGGGGATTATGCAGGAGTTGTTTTTGGTGGGACAACTCGACAACTTTGGCAACTGCGACAACCTCAGCAACCTTGGCAACTCTGGCAACCGTGGCAACTCATGAGCTCAAAAACTCAAAGAGATCATGAATCTTTCAATTCTTATAAGTAACGGGCTCGCTTTTATTCTTAATTCCGCACCATGACTGGGGGAGAAGGGACACCTCGGGATTTCCAAAAAAGCGATAACGATTACATATATGGTGAGAGAGGGATTGAGGGTGTGCTTGTCTCAGATTTTTATCCCCGTCCCCAGCCCTCAACCCCCCAGCTCGGGTAGGCTTGTTTTTATTCCCGCACCATGAGAGGGGTTGAGTACTCTTCCGGAGTTCCCCGAGAAGTAAACAACGGCTTCTTATATGATGTGCTCCCCGCTGAGCGAGATCTCGTGTAAAGGGAAAGGTTTACACGCAAAGTGCCGTTTTCCAACAACCTTTTCCTCCTCATGGTAATGCTTCGGAAGCGTTTCTCGCCCTCGTTCGCCGTGTCAATCAATCCGTTTACACGAGGACATGTAATCCAATGCTCTTTACACGACCCTCCGAACAATACCCAGAAAGACGAGACCCTCCGATGGTGGGGGGCATGTAAACCAAGTCCTTTACACGAGTGAGTGAATCCATGCCAGTTGCTGCTTCCATAACCACCAACCCCACGATTTTCCGTAACGCGAAATCGTGAACCCCAAAAACACCCTCTCGATTTTTCATTTTGGAAAATCACAGTTAAAAAGAAGCCCGGAGAACGCTCCTTTTCACCCGCTCATTTTCATTAATTCTTACGTTTAAACCCGATTTTCCAAATCACGAAATCGCAACAATGTACATTCACCCCGAAGGCAAAGGTGAAAAAAGCCCGGAAAAGCCCGTTTTCGGCGGAAAAACACGGTGAAAATTAAAAAGTCTCATCTGGGCCGTGAGAACTCGTAGTCTCATAAAAAACCCGCCAACACCCGCCACCCGCTCAACCACGAAAAAACCACAAAACCCTTCACCAGCCAGCCAAAGAGTGGGAAACCCACTCAAAACAGCTTTTTTAAAAAGTTCGTCCTTTTCCAGCGGGCCTGGAGGGGAGAGGAAGTTCTCCTTTGGTAGTATATGGCCGAAGCTTCTGGCGTATAAATAATGAGAGCCCATTTGTGTACATTGGGATGTCTGGTATCTCTCAACTCCCCGTGTAAAGTGAATGCTTTACACGAACAGTAGCTCGACGTGATTAACTTTTGTTGTGAGATTATGGTCGCCGTTACTCCAACTGGGCAAGTGCAGTCAAAATTTTATGAGAGTACAGAACTGCGCACTGGTCTGGTGTGGGAAAGCCTTTTATCTTATTCTCTGGTGGGGTTTTATCCTTTGTACCCCAACAATGCTGCTCATAATCATGAGGGTTGCCACAAACGAAACCCTGAAAACTGTGAAAAAAGCCTGGAGAAACCGTCTTTTTGCATGCCTGGTTTCAATAATTCTTCTGTTTAATCTACAGTTGCCAGTTATTCAACGAACATAATTGAGCATTGAGAATGGGCACAGCATGTTATTCAGTATGTATCTGGGAGTAAGATCAACATTCTGGTTGTAGGCGCCTGGTTCATCTGAGTGTTATCATGCTTCTCAACTGAGCCTCGTGTAAAGCAAAAAGTTTACACGAGACGATGCACAAAAAAGAACATACTCGGGTTGGCAGTCTCCCGCGAACGTGCTGCCCCGAGAAGGTAACCGAAATATTTAACCACCCACTTCCACGGCTCATAAAAACGGTGTGTCCGATGGCCAAAGAACGTATTAATCCGCGAATACTGGTGACCCCAAAGGCCAACAAGGTCATTCGGTATCTTACCGTACTCGAGGATGCGCCTCAGTGGAAACAATATCTGCGACAGAACGGGGGAGTCTGCTCCAAATGTTCTGCTCCCTGTACGGAGTCAGAACTCTGCATTGCGGCCCTCTCGGGGATTCTTCAGGTGCATAAGGGCACTGTTTCGCGGGAAATCCGGCAGGTAGCAGAATATCTCAATGATGAATTCGAGGATGTGGAATCAATCTACAAGGATGAGGACTTTGTGGAGCCAATTGTAATCAGGCGGATTCAGGAAGACAATGGAAGAGTCCGAAGGGCGCTCGTTCGTTCCAATTACCCAATTGACATGGTGGCACTCTACTTGATGGATGTTGAGAGAAAAAGGCTGAAGGAAAAACATCGGCTGGAGTAGTTACCGGATCTTTTGTAGTTCAATCGCGATTTTTGTACCAGTGTGTTTTGCGAGTTTATGAAGCGTTTCGACAGCCTGCTTGCCACCTTCAGGACCATAAAGGTACCAATCACCAATCTTTGCCGTATACTGTATGTTTATGGAAAGAGGTTCCTTTGAGAGATACTTTCCGACGTATGGGAAATCCCTGATGCCCTGATCATAAAGGAACCTTACTGCCATCGCGGTTATGCTACTCCACGCAATCCTTGCTCTCGGCCAGTTTTCAGCGTGAGAAATTGAAACCTCATGCCATTTTCCTTTGAAGTTTACGAAGAGGCGGGAGGGAACGTATCCTCTGAGGTCTTTCCCTACCAGCTGGTCAACATCAATCGCAGAAGACGGTAAATCCACTTCCCAAGCAGTAACGTACAATGTTCTGAACTTTGTGGTTCCTGTGCTCGATTTGTGCATCTCCCCTGTTGGATGGGGCGGCTCGATGCCTGCTGGAGGTTTCTGGAGAGGTATTTTCCGGTATTCCGCAGGAATTTCATTGTATTGATTGATTTTCTCTTTTGACAGCCACCTTAATCTCTCGGCTGCCCGTGAAGGCTCCTGCGCGTTTAAATCAACGGCGAGAATAACACGCTCTTCGAGGTCTTTCTCTGGCTCAAATGATTTTATCATCACCCACTGGAGGCCATTTGTAAGAATTCCCACGCGGACCCCGCGGTCAAAACAGTAACGTGCAAGCTGTCTGAGGTAACCCATACGGATTTTGCCATCCCTCAGAACCCACTCCTTTACACTCTTCACCTCAAGGAATGCGACTGTTTTGCCATTCAGCTTAAGAGCGTAGTCTGGCCGGCCTTCGCCAGTTTTCTCCTCTGGCATAACTTCATCTGGGTCAAAGACATCCCAGCCGAGAGCCATAAGAATCGGTAGCACCAAATGTTGCTTTGTGGATTCTTCGTTTGGGATTTTATTCTGGGTGGTTTTGATGTGATTAATAACATCCTTTACAGTATTCCAACGGAGCATGAGACTTCCCCCAGAGAATAAATTTTGGTTCGTTATGGGGAGTCCATGAAATCAAACAGATTTTTTCTGGGTTTCTCAACTGTTTTCTTTCTACTTGTTTTGTGTCTCCTTGGCTTGGTGCTTATACTTGCCAGCATTGTTTTGCCTGCTGTGGCAAAGTATTCTCTACTTTCCAGATAATCTTGAATTGTTCCCTCAGACAGGACTTTACTCTTGAGTCTGTTGAGCTCTCTGAGTGTTATGGCATTGCTTATTGAATGGCTTATTTTTTCAGCTACAGATTTTTGTCTGATATTCATTGAAAGGACTTCTTCCCTGAGTCTGTCCAAGATCGAATCGTGGAGATTTATTTTATCTGGATGCAGGTAATAATATGAATTTGTATCGAAGATGCTGGTATCTCGCTTGAACACTGCTTCTTCATACTCCTCCTTGCTCGGAAAACCTTTTTTGATCCAATATTCCTCAGTGTCGGCATCTGATTCTTTGGGTGGCCATACAATTCCCTTCCATGGGATACCTACAATATCCCCATATACGAAGGTACCGAAGATATCTGATGGCTTGAGTTTAACTTCCTTTGGATGTTCTCTCTGTGTCTTTTTGATGTTTGAGATGTAAATGATGACATTTTTGCTTTCCTCTCCGAAAAGATCATCAATAAGTCTTTTAAGAGATCTCATTCTTCCTGAGCGGCTCTTGGTGAATGTGTGACCTTTGAAGTCCACCCAAATGTTGGTATATCCCCTTTTGGCATAATGTGAAATGATTTCCTTTGTAGTTTCTGCGGGGTAATCAATGTCAAGAGGAACAAAGATTGGCTTGGTATTCCACTCGTTCAATACTTCAACGGCTCCATCAACGTATCTCACGAAGGATTGAGCCTCATAATTTACGGCGGTTGCACCGGTTTCACGGGCAAATCTTACATGTGGAACGAACAGTACAGTTGAGTATTCATGAAGATAATCCAGGAACCTCTCAAAGTACTCCATTCCAAAGACCTTCTGGGGGAACTTGGAAAATGAAATCGGAAGAGCAATATTGTAATTGGCCAGTTTTTCACTCAGCTTAAATGTGTCTCTGATATTGTCATCGTCACTTTCTCTGATTGCTTTGATTATTGAGTCATAACTTTTATTCAAGTAAATCGTCCTGTTAACCTCGAAGAGTGTCGCTTTTCGCTCTTTTAAGTCAAGAATCTTACTGCGAGCACGAGCAGATACGTCAGTACCCAAATAAAGAGTTCTTACTGGAGTTTCAAGATGAATTCCTCCGAGATCAATCTTTTTAATGACAAACCCAGGAACATCCTCCGCTGGAACACTCTCCTCAACCTCAGTATGCAATTCAATTTTCACCACTTTGCTCCACCTCTTTACGGAGCTGTTCCACAAGAGTTATTCCAGTTTTGCCCAGATTAAATGGTCGGCCTCCTTTTTCAATTGAGGCGATGACCTTGGAAAGAATATGAAGTACTTCGTCCTTCGTTATTTTTCTGTCCACTTTGTAAGCATTAACCAGGAATCTGAGGCTGTATCGGAGGAATCTCTTCAGCTCAGAAAAATTCTGCTCAACCCACTTTCTCGCCTTTCGGTCATCCATAATAAGAGAGTGAAGACTTCCCTCAATGTACTTGGTATAAGCAATTGCTACACTCTCATATTCCCCCTTTTCGAAAACTTTATCCCCAATTATACTGAGAAGAGCCGAGTAATCGTACTCGTCTACAAGCTCCACCAAGTTCTCCAATTTAATCCTCTTGAGAGATTCTGAGTTTTTCCTTGAGATTTCATTGTACACTACCTTCCCCATAAAAAAGTTATATCTTTTCAGGAGTGATGCCAGAAACCCCTCATCATGTATTTCGTCTTCGGAGAGGAATGCAATATAAAACGAACTGTCACCTACTACGGCCTCCCTGCTCTTCATATTATCCACCTTGCGTTTTTCGCCCTTTGGATGAGAGCATCTTTCATGTCCTCGGTTATTACACCCTTCCGAACGAGACGATTGACGATGCTCTCCGCGTTCTTCAGGATGTCCCTTGACAACTCTGATTTAATTGAATACTCTTTGTTTGTCTCGTCAGTATACAGCAAAAAGAGAAGTTCATCCCATGAAAGCTTCGAATAAAGGGGTACAATAAGTTCAACAGCAGAAATCAACGCAAGAGCATCTTTATCTTCCAAAGCCTTTTTTCTCAGCCCCTCGATAAGCTTTTTATAAGTTTCTCTTCCTTTGTCGGTGATAACAAGATACCCACCCTTGGCTCTCTCAGCCTGGGATTTGTTCTTTGGTGGTAGGTATTTCCAGCAGCCTACAACATAAAGGGGATTTTTTATTGAATCATCCAAGTCGTCGGAAAATGGACCTTTCAAATGAGGTACAAATTCAAGAAGTTTTCTTACTTCTGGGTGGAACTTCCAAAGAAAGAAGAATATCTTCTGTAGGTGAAGGACACTGATCTCGCCGCCAGCCTTCCCCAAAATAAGCAGGATAAGGTACTCAATGGTTTTGAGGTCATTCTCGTCATGAAACTCCTGGGCCATCTCCTTCCCCCGCAATACTGGCACATTAATGCAATCTTTTAATCCCCGATTTAAATTTTTTGAATTGATATTGTTAAAACCATGACCTTTCAAAGGCCTGCCTTCCTCAGAATTTCCCTGTACTCCTTCTCCTTGACGTACCTTCCAGAGACGGCGATGAACCTCGGCGGCTTGACCGGCTTCGGATACTTCCGCACGTTCTTCAGCTTGAGAACCATCCAGGGCCTCGGCCTTCTCCCGCGAGAGTGCCACCTCTCACGCTCCTTCTCATACTGCCTGAGCTCCTTTGGAGTGAGGAAAAGCTCATCTCCATACTTCCTGATGATGTCCTCCACGTTCGTGAACTGCTCAATCGCCTCAACCTCGCCCTCCCCGAGCCAGGCCTGGCCTTCCCTGGAGGCGTAAAAGACGACCTTCATGCCCGGCTGAACTCTCAGCGTCGAAGGCTTGACGAAGACTGTTTTGCCCCCTTCAAGAATCCTGTCAAGGAACCACTTCGGGACAGGGAATGTAACACCAACGATTTTCTCTTCCATGTGCTTCACCAATGGAATGTGGATTGTAATCTTTAAAACACATTTGCTCCAGAGTTTAAGGAGGACTTCATTAAACCTGGTGGGTTGTGGCGTGAAACAAGAGGCGCTGATAATCGCCATTGACAAAGAAGTTGGGGCAGTTGCACTTGTAAGTGTTCCCTACGAATATTTTGAGAGAGTTACAGATGAATTTTCTGGGATCAAACATGTAAAAGAGCTTGAAGGTGACAGAGAGAAGTATCTTAAGGAGTACTTCAAACCAACTCTCGAAAAAGTTCAAAGAAAGTATCCTCTTGAAGTGAAGTATTATGTGAAAGTTGATAAATACTTCTGGGAGGACGTTGAATATCTCGCAAAGTGGGGACTCGAGCTCATCGTGGATGATGGACTTTGGAGTGCAGTGCGAGACAGATTTCTGGATGTTCAGATATCCCTTGTCAAAGAGGGGGACATAAAAAATCGCATTCGGAAGCTTAAGCGAGAATTAATAAAGGCAAAACAGGAAGGGGACGTACGCAAAGAAGATGACATTTTCTCAAAGCTTAAACTTGAGAAAAGAAGAAGAACTCTTATAATGATCGCGGACAATTATCTTCACCTCAAAAAACGCGCCATTGACAAAGAACGGCGACAAAGAGGTAGAAAACATTAAAAAGACGCCAGAGACCGCCTGCTCCGCCGCCCCTTCACACCCCATCCCGGGGTCATGAACGGGGAACAGGCGAGAGAGTTTGTTTTGTTAATGTTGTTAATATTACCAATGTTATCTCTGCCACTTTCCTTAATAAGCATTTCGCCTCATGAATTTTATGCTGGACCTCGGTCGTTACACCATGTATCGCCCATCATCAAAAGGTATTTATTGCGGGCCGTGTTAAACACCAAGGGTGTGACCAACATGGAGAGGAGATTTATCGAAAGCCCCAGGTTCCCAATCTGGGAGGTTAATTTGAAGAGTTCAAAAGAAAAAGGTCCCGCAAGGCCCCCGTACTGGGAGATGGTCTTCTACTGGACGAGGAAGCCCCTCATCGGAGCGAGGGCAGTCATCGCCGGAGCGCTTCTGCCCGAGGATATTGATGAAAACCGCTTCAAAACCATGATCGGATTGAATGAAAAGACTCCCCATCGCGTTAATCCAAAGATTCCGCCAGAGTGGGAGAAGTACTTCAGGGGCAAAAAGCTCCTCGACCCGTTTGCCGGGTTCGGTTCAATACCCCTCGAAGGCCTCCGCCTTGGATTGGACGTTACCGCCGTTGAGCTTCTGCCCACTACCTACGTCTTCCTCAAGGCCGTCCTCGACTACCCGAAGAAGTTCGGGAAGCCCCTCGTGAAGGACGTTGAGAGGTGGAGCAACTGGATAACCGAGCAGCTCAAGAACGACCCCGAAATCAGGGAGCTTTACGATGATGATGTCGCCGTTTACATCGGCACCTGGGAGGTGAAGTGCCCCCACTGTGGACGGTGGACCCCGGCAATCGGCAACTACTGGCTCGCCCGCGTTAAGGACGGCAAGGGCTACAAGCGGCTCGCCTACATGAAGCCCGAAAGGAACGGCGATGAGGTCGAGATAAGGGTGATTGACCTCAACGAAATCCTTGGGGATGTTTCGAAGGCGAAGGTGGACACCAAGAACGGTGAGATTACCTTTGAAGGCGAGGCCTACGTGAGGAAGGTCGAGGAGGCGATAAGGGCCGGAAAGCTGAAGGAAGACGACGTGAGGATAAGCGGGAACGAAGTAGTCTTTAAGGTTCCCTCCGCGAACATCGAGAGCAGGAAGAGCCAGCTCACCTGCCTTGCCTGCGGCAACGTGATCAAGTACGCCGACGAGGAGGGAAGACACTACACGGAGAGGGTTAAGGGCAACAACGAGTTTTATGTGAAGTTCGCGCTGAGGAAGTACCACGAGGGCGACGAGCGCTTTGCTCGCCAGAGACTGCTCGTGAAGGTGAAGGTCAAGGATAAGGATTTGGCCTTCGAGCCTGCAACAAAGGAAGACAACGAGAAGCTCTGGAAGGCGAAGGAGAAGGTCAAGGAGATGCTTGAGAAGAGAGACCCCGATGTGCCGACTGAACCAGTAGCTCCTTGGGGTTCAAAGGGAATGGGTGGTGACATAAAAACAATAACTTGGGGCCTTACCACTTGGGATAAACATTTCAACCCCCGCCAGCTCCTCACCCTCGTCAAGATTGTAAGGTTGATAAGGGAAGTGGGCAAAAAGGTCGAGGAGGAGAAGATTGCTGAGGGCTGGAGTAAGGAGAGGGCCTTTGAGTACGCGGAGGCCGTGACGACGTATTTGAGCATGGCGATGTTGAAATACGCATACTACAATTCAGTTGTTACTCGTTGGGATTCCACTTGGTGGAAAATTGGAGAAACAATGTCCACCCGTGGAATCGCAATGAATTGGAATTGGACGGAAAGTCCATGGTTTGGTAATTTTGGAGGAGTAACTAAAACACTTCCTGCAATATTGAGGGGACTTGCTTATCTCACCTCAATCATTTCCTCCTCCCAGAAAACCCTCGCGGACTTCACTGACAACTCCATCAAAGTCCTCCAGGGTGATGCAACTTCGCTCAACCTCGGCGAGAAGTTCGACGTCATTGTAACCGACCCACCCTATGCTGACGATGTTCCCTACACGGAGCTTTCCGACTTCTACTACGTCTGGCTCAAGAGGGCTTTGAGCGACGTCGAGAACGGCAAACTCGTCCCGAGGTTCCACAGGAGGGCGTTCTTCAAGAAGATTGGCCCCAAGTGGGTCGAAATAAAGACGCAGTGGGGGGAGTTCGCGAAGAAGGAGGTTTCAACAAACCCAGGCCGTTTTATGGATGAAGAAAACAAAAAGGAGAAAGCTGTCCAGCACTTCGAGAACCTCTTCAGCCAGGCCTTCGTGGCCATGAGAGAACATCTCAAGGATGATGGAATTCTCGTCACCTACTACGCCCACACCGACCCGGAGAGCTGGGCGAACCTCATCGAGGCTGGCTGGAGAAGGGCGAAGCTCCAGATAACGAGGGCGATACCGGTTAACACCGAGTCCGAGACGAGCATTGTAAGCAGAGGAAAGCTGAGCCTCGACACCTCAATCGTCGCCGTCTGGAGGAAGCTCCCAGGAGAAAGGAAGCCCGTCCAGCTCTCAACCCTCAAGAGGGAGATGGAAGAGAAGGCGAAGGCCTCAGCAAAAGAGTTCATCAAGTACGGCTACAACGGCCTCGACCTGCTCTACGGCGTCATGGCCGCTGTGCTTGAGGATGTTACAAAATACTCGGAAGTCCTCTCGCCGAAGGGTCCACTTTCAACGAAGGGGGTCCTCAACGACCACGTTTATCCAGCTACCATAAGGGGCATTATTGAGGCAATTGCAGAGGTTGAGGGTGGAAAGACCGTGAACTCACACGAGGGAGTGTTTTACACGGCCTACAAGGTTCTCTTCGGCAACAGGACGCTCAGTGCCAATGACATTATCCTTCTCAACCTGGCCACATTCACCCGCCCGGAGGAGCTGAAGAAGGCTGGGGTTCTGAAGGAGACCGGTTCAAAGAGCAAGAAGGAGTTCACGCTTTACGGCGTTGACACCCTTGGAAAGAAGGCCCTCGATCCAAAGGAGTTCCAGAAGTTCCTTTATGCGAAGGGCCTCAACCCGCTGGAGCCAGAGCCGAGGAACAGCATTGACGTTCTTCAGCTCCTTGAGTACTACGCCCTCCTCGGAAGATCGAAGGTCGAAGAGGAAATCGAGAGGCTCAGGAAGAGGTGGGCCGTCGAGGTGGAGGAGGCCCTCACGATGGCGAAGCTCATCTCCGACTACTACGCGGCCGTTTACGGGCAGATTCTCACGCCCCTTGGGGGGAAGGCGAAGGCTGACGAGAGAAAGATTGAGGCCGAGCTTGAGAAGGACGGTCACTTTGAGGTTCTCCTCATGAGGAGGCTCCTGAGGAGCGTTGGGGGTGGAATGTTATGAGGCTTGGTTCCTTTGAAATCTGGGACGATGTGATGGATGAGAACCTTGACATGCAGGTTGCGCCGGAGCTCGGTGACATCGTGAGTGGAAACGCTCCCGAGATTTACACCGACTCCAGAGAGTTCTTCAGGAGGACTTACTTCACGGACTCGATGCTTGAAATCCTGAACAGGCTCGTGGAGACGTTTGAAGGCGGTGAAAGGCACAACATCTTCCTCATTTACTCCCTCTTCGGCGGCGGTAAGACCCACACACTCCTCACGGTTTATCACGCCTTCAAGGACCCCGATGCACTACTCGACCCCGAAGTCCTCAGGGGCCATGACCCGGAGAAGCAGGCGAAGATGAAGAAGCTTGCCGAGAGGATAAAAGCCCTCGGTGGAGTTAAGGTTGTCCCGGTTTACGGTAAGGGAAGGCTCGGCCAGCCGAGCAAGCCCCTTGAGGTCGGCCCTTACAGCGTGAAGACGGTCTGGGGCTACATTGCCCATGCCCTTGGGAGATACTACATCGTTGAGCGCGACGACCAGAACGCCACCGTCCCGGAAGTTGACACGTTGAGGGAGCTCTTCCGGGGCGAGAGGGTTCTTCTCCTCGTGGATGAGATCGCGGACTACTTCGACAACCTTTACAATTCCGGAAGCGAGGACGACAGGCGTTATGCGAAGAACGTTGACAACTTCTTCGACAGGCTCTCCACGGCCCTTCTCGGCTCGTCAAGTGCAATGGTCATGACCCTTCCAATGGAGAAGAAGGAAGGGGCCTTTGAGGTTGAGGGCGAATACAACAGGGAGGTCGTCCTTGCGATTTGGAGTGCCGTCACGAGGGTTGGCGGTTCTGAGCTTTACTCCCCATTGAGGACCTCCGGAGCCAGCAACGAGCTCGTGGAGGTTCTCAAGAAGAGGATTTTCAAGAGTGTTGATGAGAACGAAAGGGCAAAGATTCTCGGGAAGATAAGGACTGAGATAAGCAACACTGATGTTTTCGGCCATGCTCCCCACTTTGAGGAAGAGCTGAGGAAGAACTACCCATTCCACCCGGAGTACGTTGATGTCCTCCGGACGATAATCGAGAGGACCGGTTTGCAGAGGACGAGGGACATGCTCAGGATCACGAGAATCGTCGTCAGGGAACTGGTGATGAAGTACAGCGAGACCGGCTTCGCCCCCTCGATGATAATGCCCTACCACCTCAACCTCAAGAACGAGAAGATACGGGGAATGTTCTTTGGCAAGAACGAGACGTTCATGGACTACGCCACGATCGTTGATACCGACCTTGAGGGTGCCAAGTTTAAGGACTTCCAGAACCCGAAGTTGGCTGAGATAATTCTGAAATACGTCTTCCTCAAGACGTATCCCTTTGACTCGCCGGTGCCGTTGCCGGGCTTTCCAACTGCTGAGTCAATCGCTCGCGGGGTTTACGAGCCGAACCTCTTCGATGCCGAGAGGTGGCTCCCAACGGATATCAGGGACACGGTGGAGGAGATTAAGGGAAGCGTCCGCTTCGTTTACCTCAACAAGAAGGAGGGGACGTTCTGGTTCTGGCGCGTTGCCAACGTCTCCCAGATGGTCGAGAGCAAGGCGAAGGAACTCCTTGAGATGAGGATCGGTGAAGTCTGGAACGAGCTTGTTAAGTACTCAAACAGGATGATCAAGGAAAGGAAGAGCCTCACGTCGACGAGGGGCAGGGGTGCCAAAATTGAAGACCATGTCACATTCTTCAAGGAGAATTATATTCTCGTGACGAAGGACCCTCAGGAGTTCCATGACACCCCCGACTACAAGCTCCAGGTTCTCGTGAGGGAAGACGTTGATGAGAGGACGCTCAGGAGGATCATCTACTTCTACGGAACCGGAACGAGAACCTACCGGGACACCGTCGTGGTATGTTACCCCGAGGAGGGCAGTTTCAGACATCTCCTTGAGACGACGGCAAAGGTGATGGCCTGTGATGAAGTGCTCCATGATATCAAAGTCAAATACGGAAAGTTCGGTGAGGAAGTCGTTAAGATTCAGATGCAGATGGTCAATGACATAAGGTCAAAGTCCCTTGAAGACCTTGAGTCCCAAATTGTCAGCTCCTTCAGGAAGGTTGCATATCCAGAGAACGACGAGGTTCGCATCGTGACAGCGCAGTCCAGCTCAAAGTCGGTTGTCGAAAACGTTTACTCCGCCCTCGTGGGCAACGGCAAGATTGTGGACGAGTTCGACTTCGACTGGCTCGTTGACCTCCTCAAAGACGTTGGTATTAACATTCTGAGGCCCGAAGGCTACTCCGTCTCGGAGGTCATCTCAATAATCCGCATGAACACCCGCCTGCCCATGATTGAGGACAGGCACCTCACCGATGCAATAAAGAGAGCCATCCTCGATCTCAAGATCGGTCTGGAGAGAGATGGAGAGGTTTTCTTCAAGAAGGTTTACACGGAAGTTCCGGATGTTGAGGAGGAAGGAAACCCACCGAGCGCTGTTAAGCCCAGGGACCTCATTCTGCCGAGGGAGGTCGCCCTCCACAGGCAGGTCTGCAATCTACTCAAGAACGAGAAGGACATAATCGTGCCAAAGGGAGACAAGGATTACCGCATAAAGACGTGGTATGAAGTTTATCCGCCTTCATCAAGCGTTGGAATCCCGCTCAGGAGCATCGTTGAGGAAAACGGGGAGTGCAGGGTGAAGGACGAGTTCGTTGATGCAGTACTCTGGGGTTACATCGTGGAGAAAAGGGAAGAGATTGAGATTACCGAGGGAGAGTTCGAGATCAGCATTGATATGCCCCAGGTTAAGGCAAGGCCTGGGACCCCCGTTGAGGTAAAGGTGCAGATTAAACCGCTTGGACGTGACTCTTTCGACGTTGAGCTTTCAGTAAGCCATGGCGAACTCGACTCCTACGAGGTGCACCTTGAGGGCGGAAAGGCCGTGGAGGTCACGTGGACACTCATAATGCCGGAGAAGAAGACTGTGGCGACGATCGAGGGGAACAGCCATAAGAGGAAGAGGTACGCGGACGTTACTCTCGTTCCACAACTCGGGGAGTGCACAATCGAAACCGAGACTCTCAAGGAGGAGCACAAGGGCATGCTCCTGACTGCAATACTTGAAATCGAAGGTCTGGAAATCCTCAACATGATTCCGGAGAGCATTAAGGGAACTCTCAGCGGAAGCATGAGAATTGAAAAGCCACTCTGGGAAGGCCGCTTCGAGGGCATTGACAGGGAAGTACTCTCCTACCTGCTCCAGGAGATGCAGGAGTTCCTTGGAGGCAAGGCAATTCTCGATGCGAACCTTCACGTTGAGGAAAAGGTCAAACTGGATGATCTACTCTTTGAGAAGCTGAGGCCTCTGAACGGTAAGGTGATCTTCAGGCTTGAGAAGGAGGAGTGCTGATGGAGGGAGCAGTGGAGTACCAAGTGAATCTTAAGTACATCAAGAAGGCTTTCCTGCCGGTTACCCGCGAGCAGAAGCTGGCGGAGTTCATGCCTGTGTTCAATGTGACGGGGGAAGGAGAGCAAAAGAAGGTTTCCGGGAAGGTTGAGGCCCGGGCGAGGGTTTACCTTCCCGAATTTCTTAATTTTGCCAAGAAGCTGGGGTTCAAGGTGGAAGCCAATGAGAGCCTACTCAAGTGGCTGAACCTTCCGCCGTCAAAGAGGGAGCGGCTTGAGTACAGCGGAAGCAAGAGGATTGTTCTTAAGACGCGCGATGACTACGCCTACCTGAGACTCATGATTTATGGAGTTGTCATGTCAGTCCTCAAAGATCCCAATGACTGGGGACAGCTTGAAGATTACGTGCTCTCAATGGAGCCGATGGCCCTGCGTTTCTGGGCTTCCAGGTTCAGAAACACGTATTGGAAGTACAAAAACAGGAGAAAGCTTGATTATCTTGCAAGGCGCTTCCTGGAGGTGGAATGGATTTGAGCGAGAAGATCAAAGAGGCCCTCTTAAGGGAGGTGCTTATTCACAATCCCGCGCTCTTTTACACGTCTCTTCGGTCTCCAATGGGGCCGCCGATAACTCCGTTTAAACACCAATTCCAGCCCCTTTATCATGCAATGGTGACGAGACCCGTAAGAATTCTCATCGCCGATGAAATTGGACTTGGAAAAACGATACAGGCCCTCGCAATTGCGAGGTACCTTGAGTTAAGAGGAGAGGCAAAGCGAATCCTCGTTTTGACTCCAAAGATTCTCCGTGAACAGTGGAAGCACGAGATAAGAAGGGTCGGCGGTCGGCCCAATGTTATCAGGAACGGAAGTGAGGTTGAGCGGGCCTTGAGAAACACTGCAGATCATTACACGGTGGTCTCGATTGACCTTGCAAAGCGCTCCCCTCATCGGGAGAAGTTCCTTGATATTGACTGGGATCTTGTCATCGTTGATGAGGTTCACAACGTTACGCTCGGCACTCAGAGGTACAAGTTCGTGAAAGATCTCATCAAAAGGCGGGGTAAGAATCTCAACGTCGTGTTCTTGTCGGCAACGCCTCACCGGGGTGACTCGAAGGATTACCTTGCGAGGCTGGCCCTTCTTGACACCACTCTCACGAAGGATTATCAAAAGCTTGACAAACCCGCATTTTACAGGAAGACGCGTGATACTCTTGTTCTGAGAAGGACAAAGAAAGTCGTGAACGAGCTTGAGGGTTATGAGGTTTTCAAGAAGTGTTACTTTGGAGCCGTTGTTGTGGATATAAGCGATGTGGAAAGAGCGTTTTTCAATGAGCTGGATCACGTCCTCTCTGAAATGCTCAAGAATGCTGAAGAAAACTCCCCCGTGGCTCTACTTGCAGTCCTTGTCAGGAAGAGGGCCTCTTCAAGCTACGAGGCAGCTGTAAAAACACTCACAAAGATTGCTGAAAGTGCAAACTCGGGGAGGAGAGGAAGCGCTCAGAAAGTCAAAGAGTACGTTGAGAAAGTGTTCGGGCTGGGGTATGACGAAATCGAGCTTGAGGATTTCGACGAAATTGATGATTTTGTCAACAGGATAATTGATGAGTATGCGGCCTTTCTCGATAAGAGGCAGGTAATGGCCCTTGAGAGGATTCTCCGGCTGGGAGAGCAAATCAGGGATAACGACAGCAAACTCAAAATGGTGGCGGAGATTGCCGCGTACCACATAAAGCAAGGCGAGAAAGTAATTCTGTTCACGGAGTTCAAAGATACCCTTGATTACCTGAGGCGCAACCTCCCGAAGGTACTCGCAGAGGAACACGGTCTTGAGCTGGGTTCAAACGAGATTTCAGTCCTTTATGGTGGGATGGGAAGCAACGAGGTAGACTCTGAAATGGAGAAGTTCGAGAAAAGCGGTAAGCTTCTCATATCCACGGACGTTGCTTCAGAGGGGTTGAACCTTCAGATTGCCAGTGTTGTAATAAACTACGAGGCTCCCTGGAGCCCAATAAAGCTCGAGCAGAGAGTCGGTAGAGTTTGGAGGCTCAGTCAGACGAGAGAGACCAAGGCCTACACACTCTTCCTCGCCGCTGAGACGGACCTTTACGTGCTGGAGAACCTGTATCGGAAGATTATGAACATAACCGAAGCCATTGGCAGTGGTCCGAGACTTGGTAGGCCAGTGTTTGGTAAGCAAATGCTGGAAGGCGATTTCGAGGCATTGTGGAAGGAAGACGCGGAGGGAAGTGGCTCTCTGGAAGAGCAGCCTTCAGAATTTGAGCTTGTCGTGGCATCCATAAAGAGGGAACTTTCTGGCTACGCTGGGGCAATTATACGGACCCTCAAGAACCTTCGTAGAAACCTTGAGCGGGTAATTCCTGCAGATACTTCAAAGCAAGTCAGGGAGGAACTTCAAGGTATCTTGAACCCTGAGGAGTTCGAGCTGGAGCACGTAAACGAGGTTCTCAGGCGCTACCTTACGGAGGTTCTCGATAAAAGAGACGTTCCGGATATTTCCCGTCTTCTCTTTGGGGTAGTGAAGAACGGGCTTGATGATCTGGAGCCAGTGAGGATTGGTGTTAAAGGACTGGATGGAGTTGAGCATATTTACCTCGTCAGAGTCATTGATCCTGAGAGTGGCAGTGATCTTCACCGGTACCCTGTGTTGGTAAGGATGAGAAATGGGCGGTGGGAGCTTTTGTATGGCATCAAACTGCTTGAACACTTGGTAGAACTCTTTTCCAGGGAATTCGTGATAATGGGCAGGCCGAAACCAAACATCGAGAACTTTACAGTCACAGGGCAACTTATGAAGCTTGCCCGGGAAGGATTGTACAGTATTCACTCCAAATACAGAGATTATGAAAGCGCATTTACCAGAGGACGATTGAAGAGGGGGCGCCTTTTCAAGAACATAAAAATCGAAGTCGGAAATGTTCTCATGCAAGTGGAGGGCGTCAGCGAGCGGGCATTTAATCTCATGAAGTATGTTCCTGGGGAGATTCTCGATATCTACGGGCTGTCTGAAGACGACGTTGAAGCGCCAACAGGGGAATACGAGAGGCTTATGGAGAGGAACTTCGTTCCGCTTGAGGATATCCTCAGGAGTGAAAAGAAGGCGATGGAAATCATCATTGAGCTTGAAAAGCGGAGGTTGGAGAACCAGTATGGCCCGGACGGTGAGTGGAAAGTCGAGGACGTTTCTCTCCACGAGCACTACGACATACGAGTGGTCGAGCCCTCTGGTGAAAAGTACATTGAGGTGAAAGGCCACAAGCCGCTCTTGCTGAATGCAGAGATTACACCTGCAGAATATGAGTTTGCTGTGAGGCATAAGGACCAGTACTGGATTTACATCGTGGCCAACCTTGGTGGGAAAAAGCCGGTGATCCTCAAAATCTTCAGACCTTTCGAGAGCGACACCCAAATTTACGCTGTTATTGACGGGAAGGATGTGGACATTACCGGAACAGTTGGGATTGATGTGAAAACAAAAGTCCGCAGAGTCTTGAAAGTGATTTAAGCTCTTTTTGTCTTCTTAATTATTGTCTCAAAAACTCAAACGTTTTTATAAAATCATTTGGAAATCTGAGACTGTTGAGTACCCCAGACAAGGAGTGTGGTCTTTGGGTACCCGGATCTTGGAGCAGATTAAGCAATGGCACCTCTCGACAAGGGTTGAAGAGCGTCTTAACGTTTAACGAACCGAAAAGATTATTTACCTTAAGATGGTAAAGTATCTTGGTGAGTTTCGATGGATTTTGGAAAGGCGGTTCATGCCTTTGTTATACTCCTGGTGACACTGTTCGTAACCATCAAGACTCCAAGTGTCGAGCAAGTACTGTATAATGCTTTTACTCCGTTTGTATTCCAAGCTTCTCAAACGATCCAAGCATATGACCTGTTATCCGCCATTCTTCTTTATGCAACTTGGTTCCTCGTGGGCGTTGCTGTGGTTGTTGCAATTGTAGCCCCTGTAAGAGATGCGCTTTTGGAGTTCATATCATCATTGGGGTGATGTAATGGACGTATTGGAGCCGCTCGAACAACTTGTGGAAGCTCTTGAAGTTTTTACCAGAATAATTACTGAGATGGCTCTTCCAAGCGCTGCATTTATTGCAGGTATCATCATGTATGCCTTTGTAGTGTATGTCAAAGACAAGCTGGCAAATGCCCTTGGGATTGAGCCGTCAAATATCTTTTATCAGCAGGCAAATATCCTTATAAACGGACTTTACGTCTTTGTTGTTCTCATGGGGGCAGTGAGCAGCGTTTTTGCGTTGAGACATCTTAAAGACCTACCAATTTGACTCCAAAATTGTTTTATCTTTTCTTTGCCAATTTGTTCTCGGGTGGTCTTTATGACTTACTGGCTCTGCATTACCAACCGTGCGAACTGGAAGGTGATTAAGGAGAAGAACGTTTGGGGAGTTCCAAGGAGACACAGGAACACGATTGCCAGAGTAAAGCCCGGCGATAAGCTCCTCATCTACCTCAAGCAGGAGCGCGAAAACAAGGAAGTCCTCGAACCGAAGATTGTCGGTATTTTCGAGGTTGTGAGCGAGCCTTATGAGGATTCAAGCAGGATTTTCAAGGCCCACGTGCCGAACGAGACTTATCCGCTGAGGGTGAGGATCAAGCCGGTCAAGCTTGGGGAGGTTGACTTCAAGCCGCTCATTCCAAAGCTGAAGTTTATCACGAACAAGAAGAGGTGGAGCGGCCACTTAATGGGCAAAGCAATGAGGAAAATCCCTGAAGAGGATTACAAGCTCATTGAGAGCCTTCTCTGACTGTTTTTGGTGCTTTTTCTCGGTTTTTCAATTGGCCAGATTATCCGGGTCTTGACCGTTATGTTTAATTTCTCGTCTTAACGCTCGGGCCACTGGTGGTAGCCATGAGTGTTGAAGGAATGGTATCAACTACATGGGCTGAGGCATCTCCTTTGGATTTTGTTGGCGTCCTTAAGAAAATGGCCGAGGTAATGATTGAGTACTTTAAGGAGTTCAATCTACCCCAGGAATACTGGATGGGGGTTTATTCCCGTCTTCATGCCCGGGCAGGGGAGAGGTTTTTTGATGCGAGGCGGGTCTTTGAGGAGGTTATGGAGGAGTTTATTGAGGCAGGTAAGGTGGAGAGGTTTGTAGGAGAAGAAGTGCTCGAGTCGCTCAAATTTTTTGAAAGCTACCTCTTTGAGCTGGAGGCAGATTATACTGTGGTGTTGTCCCATTTGGGCCTGGAAGTTCTCTCTACACTCTCTCTTGAGCGGTCTGAGAATTCAGACTGATTTTTTACTTTTTTACCACAAATTGTTTAAGCTGGCCTGTCTGAGGGTTTCTGAGGTGCCAGGCCATGGGATCGTGCACAGGCAATTGCACGTGCATTTGCAAGGGCAGTGTACAGAAGCGTGCAGTTACGAAGAATGTTACGTTGAGAATTCGGGCTGATTTGGTGGAGTTTGCGAAGAGAGAAGGTATCAATATGTCGCGTTTGCTGGAAGAAGCTTTGAATGCGTTTTATTCTGGGAGAAGGGTGATTCTGGGGCCGGGGCCGGGATTTGAACCCGGGCTAGGGGATCCACAGTCCCCTGTGCTAACCAGGCTACACCACCCCGGCCATCTCCAGCTTAAGCTTTTGGGTTAGCTTTATAAAGTTTTCGTCAGAATCGGCGGAAGAAGGTATCTGGTGTCCTTTTGGGTGGATAACTCAAGTGTGGGCTGGTATTATGGGAAATCAAAAGGTCAGGGGTGGATTAAAGATGAAAGCCAAGCGGGAAGCCCTCCAAAGCCTCTTCACAGCCATGAGAGATGGAAAGGTTGACGAAGACATAATAGACATCCTCCTGCTCATCAACTCCATTAAGGGCATCTACACTACCTCCTCCTGCTCGGGAAGGATAGGCATCATTGAAGAGCCCGCTCTGGGGGCAAAGCCACTCTCTCGCTGGCTGATAAAAGTCCACAAGCCGATTGAGTTCGAGGAGGCCAGGGAAGCCCTGAAGAACGCGAAAGAAGGCATAATATTCCTCAAGAGTCAGCCGCCGATCTTCCATGTCGTTGCTGAAGGCCTTGAGAAGGCCAGGAAGCTCCACGAGCTTGGCCTGGCCTCGGGCTTCAAGTACACCACCTTCAAGGTCATCTCAACTAGATACCTCGTCGAGATAAACGCCACCGAGTACCTCACTACACCGCTCGGCAGGGACGGCAGAGTTCTCGTTGATGACGACTACCTCCGCTTTGCGGTTGAGATTGGCAACGAGATACTGAGGCGCTCAAAGGGTAGACTTCCGCGCCTCGAAGAGAACTTCAGGAGGCTGAGGGAAGAGCTTGGAACGGACGAGCTTTTCTACGAGCTTGCAGAAGAGTATAAAATCGGAGAAAACTGGAAGCTTCCCTAACGCATCTCGTTCCACTTCGGGTTTCCATACTTCTCTTCTATCAGCTTCTCAGCAAGTTCAAGCTCGTAGTCTGTCAGCTCGCCTTCTTCAAGCTCAAAGGCGTTGTAGAAGTTCTCCTTCAGCAGTTCGTAGGCCTCCCAGCGGGTGAGCTTTACTCCCTCACGTTCAAGGGTTGTAACCCGCTCCCAGATGCTCGAAACTCCCTTGTCCTTCAGCTTCTCCTTCGAAACGCGGAGAACCCTTCCGAGAACCTCGACCCTCGTTGCGTACATGAAGGTGCCGTGCTGGAGTATCACTCCCCTCCTTCGGGTCTGAGCCGAGCCGCTTATCTTCTTCCCGTTGGCAACTATGTCGTTCAGCCCAGAAAAGCCTGCATCGAGCCCGAGTTCTTTCAGTGCATCCACGAGCGGACCTGCAAGATAGCGGTAGCTCTCCTCAACGTTCTTGAGGGCCGGATGGTAGTCCTCTCCGATGACAACTGAGTAAGTTATCTCGCCGTACTCATCGTGGAAGACGCTTCCCCCGCCGGTTATCCTTCTCACAACTGGAACACCGAGCTTTTTTGCCTCTTCAAGGTTTACGTCGTGGACTACGCTCTGGAACCTGCCTATTGTCACTGAGCTGGGGGAGAAGGCATAAAGCCTCACTGTGTCAGGAACTTTTCCCTCGATTCTGGCCCTCATTATGGCCTCGTCTATGGCCATCTGGACTTCGGGCCTGGCAACTATGAGCGGGATGAAGCGGGTTCCCATTTGAACCACCATCGTTAAAAACTCCAAGGGGCTTTTAAGTTCAGCGATGATGACGCCAAGCCCTCCTGAGGGGTGATGAGAGCGGTCACCACTGAGCGGATAGAAACTTTGCCTGCGCAAAGTTTCATCAAAGTTCGTGATTCCTTCATTGGAAGCCTATTAGATAGGTTTTTCTTTTTTCTGAGCCTGTTTGATTTGTTGAACCTCTGTGAACGCTCATTTTCAATATGGTTTACCTTTTGGGTAGGTGCCCTTTGGGCGCTGAGAGTGGAAACCTTACTAGCGGATCCTTGTAAGGAGGTTCCCTATAAAGGGCCTCCAAGTCAAGTAAAAACAACTCGGTTGGGCAAACTTGACGAGAATCACAAAACTTGGTCAAAGAGAATGGCTAGAAGCCTCCTAAGGGACTTTTTCCAATCAATCACACTTCGGTGTGAGTGTTCTGGGGGTGTGGGGGGTTAGCCCCCCAGCAACCTTTGCTTGCGCAAAGCTTGACCAAAAGGTTCCACTTCCCCTTGAACTTGCTGTTAATAAGCGTATGATTTGCTAGAAGGCAAGCTCGCGCGGGTTTAATATTAAAAATTCCTCATTGATTGGGATTTTAACTTTCTTTTTAGTGCCCTTCGGTCACTATACGGTGAGAAAATTCTGCTAAATCAGCAGATTGGTGAGTAAACCCACTCAAAAGTTAGCTCGTTAAGAGCGCATACTCATCTTCCGCCAGCGCTGAAACTTTGCAGAGCAAAGTTTCATCAAAGTTTGTGGCTCTTCTTCAAGAGGGTTTTATTCAGGATTTTGGACCGCAAGTGCCCATTTTGAGTGAGAACATGCTTAGAAGACTTCTCAAAAAGTGTTTTTTCTTTTGACGCCCGAAGGGCGTTGATTTAGAGTTAAACACGTGTTAACAGGATTAGTTTGGGAGTTCTCACTTTCAAGCACAACTACTCGATGAGAAAAATCACGTGAAATTGGCATTCTGAAAAGAGCTACGAACCTTGATCAAACTTCGCGCAGGCGAAGTTTGTATTGGTAGCCCCGCCGGGATTCGAACCCGGGTCGCGGGATCCAAAGTCCCGCATGCTTGGCCGCTACACCACGGGGCTGCCCGATAGAGAGACAATAGTTTGAACTTATAAAGTTTAAGACTATCAACCTGCTCAAAAGTTTGGAAAAAGAAGCCTCAGATGATAAGCGACACGAGATCCATTATCGCCTTCTCAGGGTCCTTGGCTTTCGTGACGCCGCTCGCGAGGAGAACTCCGACGCTTCCGAGTTCGAGTGCCTTCTTGACGTCCTCTCCGGTGGAGATACCAGCCCCGGTTAGAACTCCAACGTCGGGGTTCACCTTCTTCACGAGCTCGACGGTGTTCGTGACGACCTCGGGTTTGGCCTTGCTAACCGGGATTCCAGTTCCAATGAGCTCTGGCGGCTCGACAGCAACGTAGTCTGGGCCAAGGGCAGCAACCGCCGCTGAAACCGCTGGGTTGTTGGAGCAGACCATCGTCATCAGTCCAACTTCTTCGGCGCGCCTTATCGCCGCTTCGAGGTCAGCCAGGATCATCCTGTTCTCAGAGTGATTGAGGAGCGTTCCAACGGCTCCAGCTTCCTTAACGGCCTCAGGAAGAACGTGGCCGGTGTGGCTCCCTGGCTTTATCGGGTCTATGTGCTGGGCAAAGACGGGGATTTCGACGCTCTCAGCTATCATCCTCAGGTCGGCCAGCTGGGGGGCGACGACGATCGTTATGCCCGTCTCCTTCCAGACTCTCTCAGCTGCCTTCGCTATCTCCAGAGCCCTCTTTCCTGTTGCCTCGATGTAGGTCTTGAAGTTTATCGCTATAATCGGCTCCTTTAGCTTCGCCATGGGTATCACCGTTAGTGTTATCACTTTTGGGCTTAAACGTCTTTCGGAGAGTTTCCTTTCCAGTGGAGCGGCCTTCCGAAGGGGTCAATCAAGCCGGCACGGATTAAAGAAGAGCTTATCTTGTCTCCGAGGTAGTTCTTTATTATGGGAATCGTCACAATATCGAGCGGCTTCAGGCCCTTCTCCTCGCGCGCCCTGTTCACGATGAGAGCGCCTTTGTAGGTCTCCTCACTTACCACAATCGCTTCGAGGCCCTTTATCCTGTCTGCAAAGCCGATGGCAGTGTGTATCTTTATTATTCTGTAGTCGGTGTAGCCGTTCACCCCAATGAACTTGAGGAGATCCTTAAGGCGGTGCTCATATGGGAGTATCCTCTCGGCGTAGGGCTTGTTCCTAACCATCTCATCGGAAGTCAGACCGATATAGACTATCTTCCCTACCTCGAAGGCCTTTCTGAGCAGGGCCTTATGGCCGAGGTGAAGCCTGTCAAAGGTTCCGCCAACAACGACCTTTCGGTACTTTTTTCTCATGGTCCTACTTACTCATGCAGACCAATAAGCTTTTTTGTCCCGCTGAAAACAGTATGCGGTGGTGAGGATGAACCTCGACTTCTTTTTCTACCCGTCAAGCGTCGCCGTCTTCGGGTCGTTCAAGAAGGGAGCGATAGCGTACGAAATCCTGAGGAACATCGTTGAGGGAGGTTTCGAGGGGAAGGTAATTCCAGTGAACCCAAAGGGCGGAACCGTTGAAGTCGGCGGTAAAACCTTCGAAATCAGGGAGAAGCTGGACGAGCAAGTTGATACAGCCATAATAGCGGTTCCAGCCAAAATCGTCCCGGCTTTGATTGACGAGATAGGGCCGCTCATCAGGGGTGCCGTGGTTATCTCGGCGGGATTTTCTGAGGTCGGCAACGAGAAGCTTGAGAGGGAGCTTGTGGAGAAGGCTCTAAAGCACGGTGTGAGGGTGATAGGGCCGAACTGTGCGGGCATCTTCGGCGTTCATGGGAAGTTCTTCGGCTCCTTCGAGGTTCGCGTTAAACCTGGTGGACTGGCCCTGATCAGCCAGAGCGGCGCCTTCGGCGGGGCGGCGCTGGCAATGGGAAACGACGAAAGGATCGGCTTTTCCGCCTTCGTCTCCTATGGAAACGCGGCCGACTTAAACGAGAGCGATTTTTTAAAGTACTTCGCCGACGACGAGAACACGAAGGCGATAGCCCTCTACATAGAGGGCGTAAAGGACGGGAGGCGTTTCCTAAAGGCCCTCCGCTACGCTTCCTCCAAAAAGCCAGTGATAGTCCTCAAGGCCGGGAAGAGCGCGAGCGGTGCCAAAGCGGCCGCCTCGCACACCGGTTCCCTGGCTGGAAGCTATGAAATCTACCACGCGGCGTTCAAGCAGGCGGGGGCGATAGAGGTCGAGGAGATGGAGGAACTGTTCGACGCGGCAAAGGCCTTCGAAATGTACCAGAGAGCTGGAAAGCGCGTTGCTGTTATTACCAACTCCGGGGGACCGGGAGTCTTGGCAACGGATAAGCTTGAGAGGCTTGGCCTTGAGATAGCGAAGCTGGATGAGAAAACAGTTGAAGAGCTCCGCTCCTTCCTTCCGCCGCAGTGCTCGGTGAAGAACCCGATAGACCTCATTGCAGATGCCGATTACGAAAGATACAGGAAAACCATCGAGGTCGTCTGCAGAGACGAGAACGTTGATGCACTCCTCGTTATCTGCGTGCCGCCGATATTCATATTAAGCGAGGAGATAGCGAGGGCAGTTATAGAGGCAGAGTGCGGCAAGCCGGTGATAGTGAACTTCATGGCGGGCGAACTGATTAAGGATGGTGTCGAACTCCTCGATGAGCACGGCATCAAGAACTTCCCGACGCCCGAGAGAGCGGCGAGGGTACTGAAGTGGCTCTCGATGAGGTAGCCTATCCAAACCCTTTTATACCCTCTCCTTTTAGCATGCCTTGGCATGATAGCGCTTGGTATAGAGGGTACGGCACACACGCTCGGCATAGGTATAGTGACTGAAAAGAAAGTCCTCGCCAACGTATTTGACACTCTCACAACGGAAAAGGGAGGCATCCATCCAAAGGAGGCGGCCGAGCACCATGCGAGGCTACTGAAGCCGCTTCTCAGGAAGGCCCTTGGAACTGCGGGAATAACGATGGAAGACGTTGATCTCATAGCATTCTCCCAGGGACCTGGACTTGGACCTGCGCTACGGGTTGTTGCCACTGCCGCGAGGGCGCTCGCAATAAAGTACAACAAGCCCATAGTCGGCGTGAACCACTGCATAGCCCACGTCGAGATAACGAAGATGTTCGGCGTTAAAGACCCGGTCGGTCTTTACGTGAGCGGAGGTAATACACAGGTTCTGGCTTTGGAGGGCGGCCGTTACCGCGTCTTTGGAGAGACACTGGACATCGGCATAGGCAACGCGATAGATACCTTCGCGAGGGAGCTCGGTATAGGCTTTCCTGGGGGACCAAAGATTGAGAAGCTCGCCTTAAAGGGTAAAAGGTACATTGAACTGCCCTACGCAGTTAAAGGAATGGATCTGAGCTTCTCAGGCGTTCTAACTGAAGCTGTTAGAAAGTACCGCACGGGCAGATACAGGATCGAAGACCTCGCCTACTCCTTCCAGGAAACGGCCTTCGCGGCCCTCGTCGAGGTCACAGAGAGGGCAGTTGCCCACACGGGCAAGGAAGAGGTTGTCCTGGTTGGGGGAGTTGCGGCAAACAACAGGCTCCGCGAGATGCTCAAAATCATGGCTGAAGACAGGGGGATTAAGTTCTTCGTACCACCCTACGACCTATGCAGGGACAACGGGGCAATGATAGCTTACACCGGCCTGAGGATGTACCTAGGAGGGGTAAGGTTTAAGATTGAAGATACAATAGTTAAGCAGAAGTTCCGTACCGATGAGGTGGAAGTTGTATGGAGGTAATAGTGCCTTGGCCAGTTTTTGTTGTTGACATCTTTCTCTTACTTGCCATTGGGTACGCTATTGTGTTCCTCATAAGGAGGCTCAACAAATACGGAGACCCTCAGTTGAACGCTTTCATTAAGTTGTCCTTAATTTTCCTCGTGATAGGAGAGCTTGGCAGAATAAGCGATTTGGTCGATGATTTTTGCTGTGCTGGCTTATTTGATATCTTCCAGTATGCAACGTATTTTGTATCTATTGTTGGTATCATTTACTCTTTGATTCATTATGTGAGGCTTTTAGAGGTGAAATATCTGCCCACTGTAACGAAAGTTCCCAAGTTGCAGAGCTCGTTTAAGGCTCACATAATCTTCTCCAAAAACAGATTGCTCGACGTTATAGACGTCCTCAAGGAGGGAGACTTTCCCGTTCTTGCCATAACAAGATCTCCCGATTTTTATTCGGGTCTCAATAGGGAAAACGTTTCTGTCATATGGGTCACGCAGAGTGGAAAGGGCGTCGCACCGACGGCCCTCCACGTCCTTCAGGGAGTTATCATTGATTTCGTACGGGGGAATCCCGGCTCAGTCGTGATAATAGACTGCCTTGAATACCTGATGCTCTACAATGACTTTAAGTCAGTCTTCAAGTTCCTGTCTGCGCTTAAGGACTATGTGGTGATCCAGCACGGCTCTGGACTGATAGTCTTCGTGGATGAAGAAGTGTTAACCCGGCAGGAAAAGGCCCTCCTCCTGAAGGAGTTCGAACCGCTCTAAAACCTGCTTTTTATCTTCATGGTGTACTTGGGGTATATCTCCCTGCTGAAGCGCACGAACTTTGTTTTTCTCGGCGATCTGACTATTGTTATCTCTATTTCTGGCGAGAGGTAGGTGTAAAACTGCCCGTCTATTGACAGGATTACTTCCCTAGTCATGGCGACGTTCCTCACGTCTATCCTGCTGGATGATGGAACCACCATAGGTCTTGAGCTGAGGGCTATTGGTGCGAGAGGGGCTATTACAACAACGTCAAGCCTCGGATCAACGAAGGGGCCACCGGCGCTCATCGCATACCCTGTTGAGCCTGTTGGTGTGGAGATGATAAGCCCGTCGGAGCGCACCTCGTCTGCCAGGCCGCCGTCGATGTAGTACTTCAGGTGGATTATTTTCCCCGGAATTCCAGTAAGGATTGCGACCTCGTTGAGGGCATCTGGGACCCTGTTTTCGCCGTCTAAGAATGTCCTCAGCTTTATCCTCTCGTCTATGTGGTAGTCACCCTCTATAACCCTGCTCAAGGCAAAAAAGGTCTCGTGGGGTTCAACCTCCGTTAGAAAGCCGAGAGTGCCCATATTAATGCCGAGAATCGGTATTTCCTTCTTTGTTTTGTGCTCCACACGGAGTATCGTGCCGTCGCCGCCGATAACGACTATGATGTCAACATCAAACTCCTCCAGAGGGAGAACATCTTCCTTGTTGAACTCCTTAAGGTATTTGTACGTGTCTTCATCTACCACGACATCGAAACCACTAACCTTGAGAAAATCATAAACCCTGTAGGCCAGCTTCAGGGCCTCTAATTTGTCTCTCCTGGCGACGACACCGAACTTCATCGAACCACCGAGGACACTTCTCCTTAATCCTTGGAGAGTTACCTAATTAAACCTTTCTTTTTCCTGCGAATTTTTGCCCCGAGGTGAGTTGTCGCCAGCGCCCCCACCGCAGTCGGTATCCAGTAAGAAATGAGCCTGTCGAGGAGTGTGGCGGTGACGGCGTGCTCTTTCTCAATCCCAAGGAGCACGTAGGTTGCTGAATTGACCGTCTCTATGAGGCCCGCCCCTCCCGGAATCACGCTCAACATTCCGACTACCATTCCAACCATCTGAACGACGACCACGTCCGCGAACTTTATGGGATATCCTATGACTAAGAACGCATAATAGCCCCTAACAACGACCGTTAGCCAGGAAACCGTAGAATAAATCGTGGCGAGTAAAAAAGCTCTCTTGTGAGTTATGAGGAACCTGAAATCGTTCTGGAAGCGGGGAACATCGACCTCCACAACTCTCTCAAACTTCTCACGGTACTTTTCCGCCACTACAGGCAGGAGGCGCTCTACAAGTTTGAAGAACCAGCGGAGCGCCCCCTTGGTCTTCCTCTCGCTTAGAAGAATCCCCAGAGTTAAGGCGACAAGACCGAAAAACACAACATCCAGGAAAATTAGGATTATCGCCAGAGACCTTGAACCGAGGGAGTAGACGTACGCGGTGGCAACGGCGAGCATTCCCACCACTGGGATTAGGTCAAGGATTCTGTCCATCATCACCGTCGCGAACACAGGACCATAGGGCCTCTCAATTTCTTTGGCCAGAAAATACGTTCTCACTGGCTCCCCTCCGCCCCGCGCCCCAGGAGTTGCGTTGTTTACGAAGATGCCGGCCATTAGGGCCATCAGGATCTTTGAAAACGGGGCCTCCATGTTTAGGGCATCTATAAGAACCTTCCACCTCATTGCCCAAGCTAAGAGGCCCAAGATATACACAAAAAACGCGAGAACAAGGTACTTAATACGGGCTCTCTTTAGAATGGCAATTACCTCATCTATCCCGGCCCACCAGAGGAGAGCGGCGATGATTCCGATCGCGACTCCAAAAAGTGAAACCTTTTTCCAGTCCATCCTCACACCTTCCTGAGCTTTGCTATGAAGAAGCCCTGAGTCAGGTGTCTGTTCGGATAAAACCTCTGGACGCCCTCCATGTTAATTCCGTGGGACGCTATAAAAATGCTCTGCTCTTCAAGCTTCAGGCCTTTTTGGAGCATGTATTTGACGTTGGCCTCGTTCTCCTCGTAGCTGATTGTACAGGTAGAGTAAACCAGCGTCCCGCCCTTCCGAAGGGACTTTATCGCGGCCCAGATGAAGGCCCTCTGGTATCTCGCGGTTGCCTCAATGTCCTTTGGCGTCCTAGTTTCCCAGAGCTTGGGCCTTATTCCGAGCGCGGTGCAGGGGGCGTCAAGGAGTATCTTATCGGCTTCAATCCCAAGCTCGGGAAGCTTCCTAGCGTCCATATGAATGAGCTTAACGTTCTTCACGCCGAGTCTCTTGAGTTCCTCCTCCATCTTCTTTAGCCTGTTCCTGGACTTGTCGATGGCTATTATCTCGCCCCGGTTCTGCATGAGCTGGGCTATGTGTGAGGTCTTTCCTCCAGGGGCCGCGGCCATATCGATGATGAGGTCTTCCTCACTTGGCTCGAGAACCCTTGAAGCTACCATCGAGGGCAAACTTTGAGCGTAGAAGAGACCCTCCTTGAAGCTCTCCAGCTCGCTCAAACTTGGGAGCTTGAACTTTGGCAGTGTTACCTCAACCGCCAGACCCCTCGTGGCGGTTACCATCTCCTTCCCGCTCATCCTCGCGATGCCGATTCCGACCAGAAGTCCCCTCGGATCCCTAATTTCGACCTCGTCGCCAGGCTTTATACCCTTATCAGCCTTCAGAACTCCCGGTGCGTAGAGCATTGCTCCCTGATAGACGCTCTCGCTGGCAAACTTGTTCGCGACAACCTTCTTGAGGCCTGGATCGTAATCATCGTCGAAGTTCGGCCCTTCCCTCTCGAAGTATATTCCCTCCGCTAGGTAAGGACTTCTCTTGGGCTTTAAGCCTTCTCTCCTCAGCCGCCTCATCAGTTCGCTCCTGCTCGTCTTGAGGGTGTTCACTCTGATATAGTACTTCTCGACTGGAGTTCTCAATGATGCCATGATCTCTTCCGCCTCGTTCCCGAAGAGCTTTCTGTAGTAATCCCTGAGCTCGGCTGGAAAGGCTTCCTCGTAGCCCATAGACACACCTCAAAGGTCAAAGATTTCAAAGCGATTTCCGAGTTCTATAACCTTAAAAAGTCCCTCTTTAAGCTTTTCAACATCGTCAAAGTTGGCCTCGAACTGGAAAACCTTTTCAGGACTTTCTTGTATTCTCTTGACGATCTCCTCCGGCAGGGGGCTGTCCCTCATGCAGTTGTAGACGTCGTTGAGGAAGTCTTCACTTCCGTAGATGAAGCTCTTCGGAAAGGCCTCAAGAAATGCTTCAAGAAAGTCCTCGCTCACCTTCTCCTTCGGGACGGCGACGACGAAGTAATAGCTTTCAGGGGTTGCACCGACTTCAATCTGCGGCTTCACCTCAAAGGCAGGATGAGGGTAGCTCATCTGTCTCCACTCGCCGTCAAGGAAAATGTAAGCCCCAAAGACCTCCTCCACATCTTCCACCTTAAAGCCGAACTTTGGGAGTTCTTCCTTAAGCTTCTGATTGAGCGTGAATACGTCCTCCCAGAGCCTGTTGAGAAACTCATGGATGGCTCTCACGTCAAATTTCTCTCTCATGCTCCCACCGAAAATAAGGGGAGAAAAGTGGTTTAAAAGTCATTCCCTAAGAGGGATATTCGAAAGGGCCTCGTTTATGGTGGCCATTATGTCCGTTTGTATTACAGTCTTCTCGCTTGTGAGCTTCATCCTGGCGCTCTTACCTCCCGCGCTCACTGTTATGTAGAAGTTTACCTCAACAAGGCTCTTCTCTCCGTTCTTTATGTGGGTTACTAGAACCTTCGGGAGGTATTCCGAATATATCTTAGTATCGATGGGAACCGTCGCAACGCCTCCAGCCGGTATTGTGACCCCTTGGCTGACGTTTCCAACCCCTACTTTTATACCGTTTACAAAAATCTCAAACTCGAGGTTTGAGACGGGAATGGGGAACGAGTTTGGATTCTTCAGCGTTGCGTAGGTTTTCAGGTTCCAGAGGCCGTTCTCAGCCCCCAGCCACACCACCTTTGTTCCTTCAACGGATGGGGTGTAGAGTAGGCCTCCAAAGACAGGCCTGCTCTCGGCTTTGAAGTCCAGCTGACCGAGGATATCCTGCTGGAGTTCCTGAGAGAAGTTAAGCGTAGGGTGAAACAGACCAAAAAGTCCTAACCTAATCTCGATGCTCGCCTCACCGTGCTGGTTGTTGTCAAAGTACCTTTCAAGTGCCCTTACAAGTTCATTTGGATCAATACCCATCACGATTCTTGCGTTTGTTTTTGTGGGAGAGTAGTCAAATTCCTTAAGGGAGGCCACTTCAACGCCGTTGAACTGTATTGAAAGGTTCTCAACGGAAGCTGGGATAAAGAGCACCTTTCCAAGCTCGGCATCAACTACTACTTCAACGTTCTCCTCATTCACGTTGCCCCACTTTGCCGTAAGAACTGGGGTAATTGTCATTACGGCGTAGGCGATGTAAGCTCCCCATAAGACAAGGATCAGAACTATCAGGAGAAAAACTGCAACAACTTTCTTCATGGCTTCTTCACCTTATATCTTAACTGCCTTAATCCTTATAAGCAATTCTGCCGGCCATAATTTGGGTGGTTAAATGGGATGGCCCTCATCCGTTTTCTGGGCGTTCTGGTACATACTCCCTGCTTACTTTGCCAACGCATCTCCAGTCCTCGTTGGGGGCGGCAGACCAATAGACGGTGGGAGGGTCTGGAGAGACGGCAGGAGACTTTTGGGAGACGGCAAAACCCGGAGAGGGTTTATAGGAGGCGTCCTGATAGGGACTCTAGTCGGGGTAGTTCAGTACTTTATAACACCCGGTTTCTATGGGAGCCTCGAGACCGCTGTGAAGCTTGCATTTCTGCTGTCATTCGGCGCTCTTGTTGGTGATCTCGTCGGAAGCTTCATCAAGAGGCGGGCAAACCTTCCGAGGGGCTACCCTGCTGTAGGACTTGACCAGTTAGGCTTCCTAATAAGCGCTCTGGCATTCGCTTACCCTGTAAAAACCCTTTCCAGCGGACAGATAATATTCCTTCTGGTCGTGTCCCCGTTCATTCACTGGGGGGCCAACTACTTCGCCTACAAAATGGGTTGGAAGAGCGTACCCTGGTGATTTAGAGTTTTATTGTTTCCCTCCCATTCTTTGTTAACTTTCTCTGACAGTATAACAGAATTACAATAGAAAAATTTTTATATACAATCAAAAGTTGTAAAATTGGCGATCCCATGAGAAAGATCCTCTGTATACTGTTGACAGTAGTGGTTTTTGGACTAACCATAAGCTCGGCGGTCTCCATGAGCTATGTTGCAGCAGCCACCGACTCTGAAGACACGACCTCAGTTTACAACGCATTTTGGGACATCTTAAACAGAGAAGCCATGTTGGTTTTAGAGGCCCAAGAGGGCAATACTACAGCCGCTCAAGAGCTGATAACTAACTCCAGAGAAGGCGAGAAAAACGCCGCTCAAATTTCTGCTCTTGTTTGGGAAGCACTTGAGGAACTGGATTCCTCGGGAGTAAAACTCTACTATACAGAAGAAGAGCTTAGGGGAATGGCACAGGAGATTAAGCAAAAAGGACTTCCAAGTGAGACCGTAAAAACTCTCAGAGAGCAGGGGTGGAGTGATGGGGAGATTCAGGCTCTTCAAAACTATATAATCCAAAACGCGGACAATATAACGGGAGATTTCAACATGAGCGAGTTTCTTGAGAACTTCTCAACGGCTTTTGTTAAGGTCGGCTTTAAGTACGCTCACTATGAGACCTTCGGACTTGAGAAGTGGAAGTGGGGAAGCACTGAAAACTTCACTGGAAACCTGCCCCAAGATGTTAGCATCAACCCCCTTCTTGCTGAAGAGTGGGTGAACTTCTACAAAGCTTACCTTGAAAGGAACAGTACTGAACTTGAGGAATCAATTGAGGTCCTATCCTCCAGGACATATGCCCTCTTAACTTCTCACTCATCATTTAAAGCCCGTGCAGAGTTGCTGAGGAATGGGAGTCTGATTCTGAGACATGAAACCGTGACCGGAGTTGATTTTTACTCCAATGGCTTCGCTGTCATCAAAACATCTTCAGATTATGATGACTGGAGGAATCTCAAGAAAGTTACAGTAACAGACACTTACTACTGGCCAGCCGCTTTGAGGACTTACAACCTAACAAGACAGGTCTATGTCATCGTTATGGCAATGAACCAGGGAAATGATAATCCAGAACTCTGGTGGATTCTCAATCAAAAGGTTGATGAGCTGAAGGAGGCTCTCAAAGTTTACGTCTCGGAGAGCGTGACTGAAAAGCCTCTGAAAATCAAGCCTTCATTACCTCCGATTTCGATAGAGCCTCCAAAACAGCCCATTGGGACCCTTTCGTCTTCCGGTGGAAGTCTGAGCACCCAGAGCACTTCAGAGGCTCCAACAACTCTAAAGCCTACTGAGGTTGAAAGGAAAACCCTTGATCCATACACTCAAGAGGGAATCCTCAATGCTGGTGTCAGTGTGATACCTGTTGAAGTAACGGACTCCTTCATTCAGTATCAAGTCGTTGTTAGTATGAAAGCTAAAAACAACGTCGTCACCGATGTCCGTATCTCAGTTCATGGCACCGGGCTGAGCGACAGCGGAGAAATCGGCATGATTCATCCTGACGACGGTGAGGTTGATTGGACCTCTTCAATCAGTGATAAAGTTAGGGGGAGTAACCAGGTTATTGTCAGTGGGAAAGTTAAGATAACATACACCTCAAACAGCGGGCCAACCCCAAATTCCATAAGGGATCCCCCATATCCAAGGTGAACCAAAGACAAAGGAGATAATCCTTCAGTATTCAACCACGATAGATCTAAAAGAGGACATAAATCCGGCCAAGGTTACAGTGACCGTACAGCCCTCAAAGAGCCAAGTTAAAGTCGATGAACCGGTATACTTCACTATTACCGTGCTCAACGACAACTCTAAGGACGTTGAGGGTGACTACACTTTCACTATTCCATGCATAGGAAGAAGACCAATAAAGGGTCACACTGTCTCTCCTGCTGGATCTTATGGCGAGGACACCATTGGTCCAATAACGTGTCCAGAACACGGGGAGTATGGCTATCATGTCACCTTCTATTTTGGCCCATATAACAGAACCAGCGGGGGAAGACTTGTTGTCGTAAATAGAGATAACGGCGGAAACGATGACTCCAGTGGTTCTCTCAAAATCAAGGACGCACGTTTCAGTCCAGAAACGCCAAAGGATGGGGACACCGTGACGTTCCAAGTCAAGGTTTATAACAACTACACGGATGACAAGAATGTGAAGCTGACGCTTTACATTGATGGCTCGGAGGCTGATTCGGTGGCCGGTAGTGTTTCAGCGGGCTCTACGGGAGAGTTTTCCCTCCACTGGGGTGCCGAGGCTGGGGAGCACTCGTATGAGGTTAAGCTTTACAGTGTAGACGAGAAGAACGGGAAAGAGGCCCTAGAGGACAGTGAGGACGGGAGCATTGAAGTTTCGCGCGTGGTGAATGGTCTCTCCGCCTGGTTTGAGGTTGTTCCGAATCCTGTTGAAGCTGGTAATAATGTGACGGTTTACATCACTGTGAAGAACTCAGAGAACTACAAGCAAACATGGCCGATTGAATTAGTTGGTAACACTGGAAACGTTTGGTGGCCTCGCGAGGACTACTACGGGATGAACTACTCAATATCGGATGGTGATTTAACCATTTACGCCAACAAGACTGCAAGAATAACCGCAACCATAGGACCCATAACTCAGAACACGACTCTAACACTGAAAATCGGCGGATACCAAATGGCAAGCAAATACGTTGAGGTAAATAGCAACAGTCAACTTATAATGTCAAAAGCATCTTGTGAAGATATAAAATTTGATTTTAGTGACTATGCTTACAGAGCTACAGTTTCATGTGAGGTTTATCTACATAATCTGAGAAATCAAGAAGTATATATTGAGCATATCTCAGTAGAGGACTACTCTCTTGGTCAACTGGAAAAGATTCCCCTAGGGAGTCTTGGAGTAGAGAAGTGGCTCATAAGTCCACAAGAATTCACGATAAAACCTTGGGAAACTAGAAGAATAGTGTTTTCACTGCCAATCTACGTAAGTTCTTACATCCCGATAAGTGGAAGTGATGCAACTGAAGTAGTACTCAAGAATGGCGAATATACAAATATAAAATTTGAGTATACCCTTGGATACAGTATTGACAGAAAAGTTTGGCACCATTACTTTAACTCAGTTTCACAACACGTAAAAATTACTATGGACACTAAAACCGTTGTAGCAGATTATGTACTGAGCGGCATAGCAGCCATTACGGATCCAAACACTGCAATCAGCATTTCAATTGGATCCGTAAGAATCTTAGGTCTTAAGGTTAATGGGAAGTTAGGTTTGGATCCCTGGGCGTTTCTGTGGAACGGTCTGATTAAGCCATATATACTGGAACACACATAGGGAGGGATCACTATGAGGAAGAAGTTTATCCTTGGGATTTATCTTTTAGGATTTATTCTTCTTTTTGTCTTAGAGAACGTAAAATGTGGGTATAATAAAACTGTCAAATCTATAATTCTCACATTCTTAGGTATGTTCATAGTGGTCTTCGTGTATCTAACTCTTAATAAACTAAATGATAGATCCTACAAAGATCCATATGCGCTGATGGGAATGGATATCCTTCATGAATTTCTCTCTGGAAAACGTGGAGTAGCACGGCAACTTTTTGGGATTTGGATTTTATTAGTTCTTCCGTTTGCAATATTTTTGGAAGACAGTCCAAATCAATGCTTTTGGTTTTTTATACTCCCCATCACAGTAATTAGTACACTCAGTGTGTATACTATTCTAAGTGGAAAACAAAAAGAATACTAAAGAGGTGGTGATTCAAAATGGTAAGTGTTTCCCTTTTGCTTCTTTATCTTTCCTTCCTCTTTGGAGTGATTGTAGGAATTAAGACGAAATCATGTCATCCAGTGTTGGCAATTCTGGTATTCTCATCAGCTTTTGTAGCAGGAGCTGAGTACAACAGATCATATATTGCAGTCATTTCGTGGTTTGTGTTATCTGCCTTGTTTTCCTATTTGTTCTATTTGGAGTATGTGCACCCTAGGGTAAAACATGAAAGGGATGAGAGCGTTGGTGATGTACTGATGGGATATCTTTTAGGACTCGGCATATTGTTAATCCTAAAGTTCTATGGAGCGGGATGGATTCTTTCCCTCCTAGTTAGCTATTGGGTGTTCTATTTAGTGCTTATAATTGGTCACGGGAAAATAGAAAAGCTTTTTACCTTCTTAAAATCCCGTGGGTTGCCTTCTCTATCGGCGCTTTGATTGAGGAGTTTGGTCTTCAGAAAGACCTGGTGTCTTTCCTTATAGTTTACGCCTTGGTTTTTATCCTATGGCTCAAGTTCGATCTTCCGAGATTGTGGAAGCCGCCAAGAATAACGTAAACCTCAACCAGTTGGGTGAATTCCATGAGCATGAGTGTTGTTCCATCAAAAGCTTTCCAGTGAAAAGCCGAGGCTGGAAGTACTCCTTGAGATTATGGGATGAATATGATGAATCAAGTTCGAAGAATCTTCAAGAAAACCTCTAAGACACTAGATAATATTTCCCTCCAAAAAATTTTTGCTTTTTAACATTCTACTCACGGGGCTTTTGTTGCTCCCGCCCTCTAAGTTTGCACTAATTGAATATGTATATGGAACAATAAAGCTCGGAATAGTTTATGGATGGTTTGTATTTTTATTAGCTATTAGCTCTTTTTTATACTCTTGTAGATGTTCCCAATAAGCTGTATGTGTCAATATTAGACTGGATTGCTTCTATTGTGGCTTTTGGTTTTATTACATTCTTCCTTGTGGTGGAACGGCAGTGGTCAGTGATTTTAAAAGTGCTCATTTTGACAGTAGTCACCTTGCTATGAAGTTGTCTAACTATTAAAGTCCTGCAATTTCTCCACAGGAAAATCAGTAAGGGATACTGAAGAGGTGATGATCCAAAAATGGTAGTGAATACTCTCATCTTTCTGCACCAGGGGACTGAATACAACAGCACATACATTGCAATTAATTCGTGGCTTGAACTAAATGTTGATGTGGGAACAGTTGTTACCCCTAGCAGGTTTTATCCTAAACATGTATTCCAATATACGAGCGCCTGCTCCCCTGGGAGCAATGAGACTGACAACAATCTAATCGGGGTGGTTAGAGTGGAAATTAGTCTAGAGGGTTTTTCAAATTTTCTTTTGATTGTTATCGCCCCTTTCCTCTTGATATCTCAACTGATGATCCTCGGCAGTAGAGAAGCCATTCGTAGAAACAACTTGGAAGGGATTGTTCGTTTGTATACATGGGCTTTTGTGTACCCTTTTACATATATATGCATCATATTCAGTATTTATGTGACTAAATCCAATTATTGGAACAATCCTAATTAGTTGTTTCTATTCTTGGAACGTTGTATCTTATCAATGCCTTCAAAAGCAATTTCCGTACTTTTACACGGGCATATTTGTATCCATTGTTGGGTTTGCTTGCCGTGCTGTATGTCTAGCTCCCCTTTACATTGTGATACATAACGGTGAGTTTTCCGTTGTCATGTGCATTGTGTTACTGTACATCCCTATGGTAATTCTTGTTGGGGTATAAGACACATCTCGCCTTGAGCTACGCTGTAATTACACATTGGTTCCGGGGAGAAATAGAGGCCATCGATGGGAAAAATATGAAAATGTATACGGACGATGAAGGTTCAGTTAGCAGAGCTCTGGACAGCATCCCCCAAACTATATGGAGCTGGAAACGATGAGTGATTAACAGGTGGTTGAAATGCTAGATGTATGTGGTTCATTACTCCTTTTCCTTTTTACCTACCTCGACGTAGTCTTATTGTTAAAGTTCGCTAGGATGCGGCCCCTAACTGATGATCTCAAAGATAAACTTCCAGAGTTGGGCCTATATGTTTTGTTATTCCCCTACTTGTTGCTGTTTGTATATATCGGAATTTTGGAATCGTTGTCTCTGGAAAACGCTCTCCTTGCAGGATTCATATTGATAACCGTTGTTCTTCTTTCTTTAATCTTGGATATACATGTCAAAAATAAGCCGAACTTCTCCAAAAAGTTGTCTCTCCATCTTAATACTTGGTTGATTGTCTTGGATGCAGTGATTCTGAGTGTTGTTTCAACATCAGTTTGCGGTAGAGGTGAGAGCATCGCATTGGTGACTTTGCCCCTTGGAGGTTATGTATTGCTTAGCTGGAAGTATCAGGAGGTATTTACCACAGTGGAGGCATCAATACGGGAGTTATGGAAATGACTCTGAACGAGGCTTTGTTTGTATCTGATGTTGTATTATATCCTGTTAACAGTAGTAATAGCTTCAATCGCTTTAGCAGTCCATTCAACGCGAGGGAACTATCATAGATACAAAGTACAATACTTTGGACTACCGAGGTTTCTGGCGTATTGGGCATGTTCTGAACCTAGTACCGTGGACACTAACACTATACAATCTACATCATAGTTTCTTCCCTCTATTACCACCAAGCTTAATATACATAAACAAAAAATCTATCTCGAACCAGAGAAAATTTGAAAACGTAAAGGAAAATCCCTGTGAAGGAGAGAACAATAATGGAGGAGGGTATCGGGTGAAAATTGTCTTAGAATTCTCCAGTACAAAGATGATACTAACGGTATCACTCCTTATGATATTTCCTTTTTTGATTGATGGTTTTATTCGCAAAGATTCCAAACTCTTGTTTCTTGGGTTGGGTGTGTTGAGTGCATACTTATTCGTAACACTGTTCCTCGTGTTTCTCGATGTACTGATCGCGAAGTTCTCATCAGCATTCCAAATCCAAGCTGGCTTGAAAAGCTCTTTATTTTTTGCCCTTTACTTTATATTCACAATCCATAATTTACATCTTCCCATTTACTAAGTCCCCACATGGGAAAATCAAGTGAAGTTAAATATCTGACTCCCAAAGAGTTCGAAGGGAAGTTAAAGAGAAAACGGGGATCTGACGCAGTATACAGGCAGGAACTCTAGGCCACATGGATAATCGAAATAGCTCAAACTTCGGCAATCCTTTTTAACTCTGCCTACCATCTATTCCCGGTGATGAAAAGGTGAGAATAAAAGTCAGGTACTTCGCTCGCTACCGTTCCCTCGTGGGCAAGAGCGAGGAAGAACTGGAAGTTCCCGACGGGATAACCGTGAGAGACCTCATTGAAATCCTGAAGGAGCGCTATCCGGTCCTTAAAAACGAAGTTTTTGCCGAAGATGACGACCTTGCCGACGTTAACGTCTCCAGAAACGGGCGCTACGTAAGGTTCGACGAGGTGTTGAAGGACGGGGACGTAATCGCGATATTTCCGCCTGTAAGTGGTGGTTAAGATGCTGACTGAGAGGGAGCTTGAGAGGTACGACAGGCAGATAATGATATTCGGAAAGGAAGGACAGGAAAAACTGAAGGGTGCAAAAGTCGCGGTCGTCGGTGTTGGAGGCCTCGGAAGTCCTGTAGCGTATTATCTGGCTGCCGCTGGAATAGGCACCGTTCTCCTCATCGACGAGCAGACCCCAGAGCTGAGCAACCTCAACAGGCAGATACTCCACTGGGAGGAGGACGTTGGGAAGAGGCCAAAGCCAGAATCAGCTAAATGGAAGCTTGAACGCTTTAACTCTGACATAAAGATAGAGGCCTACACGGGCAGACTCACTGCGGAGAACATCAATGAAGTCCTTAAGGATGTTGATATCGTGGTTGACTGCCTGGACAACTTCCAGACCCGCTACCTGCTCGATGAATACATTCACAGAAAAAGAATCCCGCTCGTTCACGGTGCGGTGGAAGGCATGCACGGGCAGGTGACGACGATAGTCCCTGGCATCACAAAGAGCCTCAGGGAGATTTTTCCGAAAGTTAATGAAAAAGAAGAAAAGTTCCCAATAATAGGTGCCACGGCGGGAGTAGTTGGTTCCATACAGGCAATGGAAGTCATTAAACTGCTGACGGGCATTGGAGAGCCTCTGTTGAACAAACTCCTTCTGATAGACTTAGCCTTGAACCTCTTTGAAATAGTGGAACTTAAGTAGTCGGGGGCCTCACTTCCCTCCTCTCGTTTATTGATGTTATTTTGACTATGCTTTTCCAGGTTCCGGCCTCAACTACATTCACATGCCCAAATGGGCCATCACTTGAGATTCTCACCAAGAGCGAATACACCAGCTTTACTTGGGAGATCGTGCCGTTGGCAATGCGAATCTCCAAGACTGCGTCAGTTATCGTCACGTTTGAATCGCCTGGACTAAGATAGGCCTCAGCTAAAGGAAGGATAACGTCCTCCGATGGCGAGTATACGAACACAGTAGTCCCGTTCTCGGTGTATTTAGCGAGTGGCTTATCCTTGATCACTCTCTCAACTATCTTTAGGGGATGATAATCCCATAGGGTCGTAAACTCAATCTCATTGACTCCAAAGCCGGTCTTTAGGTAAGTCTTGTTTCCTATTACAATCTGGAGCATATTCTCTGTCAGGTTATCTGGAAGAATCGTAATCGTGGAGTTCACCAAAGCCTTTTTCTCCACAATGTCAACGTATCCATTCTCGGTTATCAGCATGCTAACGTTGGTCTTCATTGTGATGTTGCCCTCGGTTGTTGTCACGTCAAGCTTCATAACGGCGTCCTGATGGTACGAGTAGGTTTCTATTTTCTCGACTATGCTCTCAAGGTCAACTTCTTCAATCTTCCCCCTGGAAGATGGGGTACTGGTGTCAGTATTCGTTTTTGTACTGTTTATGTTACCGGGGTGAATTGAGTCCGCGGTTTCAGTGGTAGTACCAGTAGTTGTCTTTCCTCCCAAGCAACCGGCCGACGCAACGGTCATGAGGACCACTAAGAGGCCCATAACCCTTTTTCCAATCATGGTATCCCACCCTCTAAGTGCTACACTTTTGTCCATCGGTAAGTTTAATTGAGTTTCGGACAATAACGGAGGGGTGATTTTGATGAAAGTTAGACTTACTAAAGAGAAGTTCAGTGTTGATGAAGCGATTTCAGTACTCCGAGTTCCAGAGGCTGGCGCCTACGTGGTGTTCCTCGGCCAGGTAAGAAACGAAAACCTTGGGAGAAAGGTCGAGAAGCTCATATATGAGGCCTATCCGGAAATGGCCGAAGCGGAGATGGAGAGGATAAGAGAAGAAGCCCTAAAAAAGTTCCCGATTCTAGACATGGTGATATGGCACAGGTACGGTGAGCTGAAGGTCGGCGAGGACACGATACTGATCGTGGCGAGCGCCAAGCACAGGAAAGAAGCTTTCAGGGCCTGTGAATGGGCAATTGATGAGGTAAAACACAGGGTTCCAATATGGAAGAAGGAAGTAACTCCTGAGGGGACTTTCTGGCTTGAGGGAGACAGGGCAGTGAAAGAGTAATCTTTCCACTTTTTGCTTACTTTTTTTAGTAGTTTGCAAAATCGGAATAGATAAAGTATATATACTCAGAAGCTAATCTTTTTTCGGTGAGAATCATGGAAAGGGCCGAGTCTATTGCTCTTCCAATTGAGATGCCCACGAATTCTGAGACCATAGTTATTGGCAAGCCTCCTTGGAGCAACAAGAAACACACTGGGAAGGTAGGGAGGCTCATCCTCCAACTCGGCACTGGAAAAGGTGAATTCTTCGAAATCTACGGGATTCCAAGGTCGATTGGGTGCATAGGAAATAACCGGTTCATCCTTCGGAGGGAGCCCCTTAGCTTGGAAGAATTTAAGGGAGCTATACTTGAGTTCAGAAAAATGGGCGGTAAGGAGCTTTGGTTGACCAACTACGACAGCATTGAGCTTCTTCTGGCGCTGGCGAACTTCGCTGTTGAGATAGAAATCCCGGAAGTTTACGCGGTTGTTATGTTTGAAGACCTCCCTAGGGTTACTCCCGGAGAGGGGATCCGATTCATAGCAGAGGTAAAGTATCCGGATGTTAAGCCCGAGGAGCTTTCCGAGTATCCATGGCTTCACGGGGTTCTTGCCGTTGTGGAGCAGGAGTACTTAGATGATGTCGTAAGAGAGAACTTTCCTGGAGATCTGTACGTGGATGTACTCTATCCCGGCTCCATTAAAAAGGTGAGGTTTAACACCATAGAACTCAGGCGTATACTGAACCCAACCACTGAGAAGTATCACGACTGCCTCGCCGGAACTGTTGCCGTTACTGCCGATGGCTATGTGCTCCCCTGCCCTCTGCTCAGGAACTACGTTGTTGGCGACCTCAAAAAGGAACCCCTCAAGCGCGTAACCCGGAGAAAACGGCTCAGAACCTTCTGGAGGATGACCAAGGACAGCATACCAGCGTGCTCCAGCTGTCCGTTTAAGTACATCTGCCATGACTGCAGGGCGCTTGAGTACCAAGCGACTGGGGAGATAGATGGGATGGAGTACTGCCCGCTTCACTTTCTCAGGCTTTAGAACTCCAATATTGATCTATAACCGCTCCCGTCTTTTTTCACCATCCTCTGAAAAGCCGTCCTAGAATTTCTGTCGTTAAGTTCCTTGAACGTCGGATCAAAGTACTCAACAAGGATTTTCTCAACGTACCTGCTGAACTCCAGTATCTTCGCCCCCATATCCTCCTTTGAGGAGAAGAACCACTCCAAGAAATAGCCCCACCCGGGAATAATACCGACGGAAATCTCGTAGTCTCTAAATCTTTTGAGCACTTCTTCATCCAACTCCTTAGTGATTCCGATAACCCCTCTATCTGAGACGTTCATGTCTGGGAGGGGGACAAAGTCGATCAGTATGTTCCTTTCTTTCAGCCGGTTTATCATGTACCTGACGGTGGGTCTTGACTTGCCGAGTTTTTCTGAGATTTCAGTGATGGGTGTTCTAGCGTCCCACTTGAGGATGTCCATTAAAATGGCATATTCATAGCCGAGATCCCAGTTTCCCCATTCATCTGAGAGTTTCTCCTTCGTGTATGCCCTCACTTCGTAGTACTCGAAGTCGTCCGAGTACTTTCCAAGCATTTGATCTATAAGTTCCACTTGGTCGTGTGGGATTTGAAGGTACAGAGACAAACCATTCTTGAAGCCAAATGCAGGGTTTACATACCTGACAAAAGGATTTCTAGTCAGCTTTACGGCGGTCTCGAGAAGACTCTCAGGGGATACTGCAAGAAAAGCAACGAAGCTCTTGAGACCTATGAGCCTTATATTGTACATTGCACTTACCGTGAGGTACTTTCTATAATACTTGTCATAGATGCGCTTCAACTTGTAGTAGTCCAGTCCCTCTTTTTTAGCTATGCTCCTAAGGCTTTCTAGGGGATACTTACTCAGTAACTCCACCAAAAACTCTATCTCCTCAAATCTTATATCCCCCATATTCTAACACCACCGGCCCGGAAAGGTTATATTCTCCAATCTATTAAAACTCTTCTGGTGATGTCGATGGTGAGGATAGAGGTAATTGATATTGAAAAGCCCGAGGGGGTTGAAGTCATAATCGGGCAGGGCAACTTCTCAATCTTCACGGTTGATGACCTCGCTAGGGCTCTTCTGACGGCAGTTCCGGGGATAAAGTTCGGGATCGCGATGAACGAGGCGAAGCCACAGCTCACCCGCTTCACGGGAAACGACAAGGAGCTTGAGGAGCTCGCCGCCAAGAACGCCGTGAAGATAGGAGCCGGCCACGTCTTCGTCATCCTCATGAGGAACGCATTCCCAATAAACGTCCTCAACACCATCAAGAACCACCCTGCAGTTGCGATGGTTTACGGGGCCAGTGAGAACCCGTTCCAGGTCATAGTGGCCGAGACGGATCTTGGAAGGAGCGTCCTGGGCGTCGTGGACGGCAAGGCCGCGAACAAGATCGAGACAGAGGAGCAGAGAAAGGAGCGCAGGGAGCTTGTTGAAAAGATCGGCTACACAATACACTGACATCAAACCTTTTATGCCGTTTCTCCTTCTCTTTTCGGTGGTCGTATGAGGCTGGCCTTTGTGACGTCCAATCCCGGAAAGGTTGAGGAAGCAAGAAAGTACTTTGAACCGCTGGGAGTCGAAGTTTACCAGCTAAAGGTAAGCTATCCAGAGATACAGGCTGACACCCTTGAGGAAGTGTCCGAATACGGGGCTAAGTGGCTGGCGCAGAGGGTCGATGGACCGTTCTTTCTCGACGATTCAGGGCTCTTCGTTGAAGCTCTAAAAGGATTCCCAGGCGTTTACTCTGCCTACGTTTACAAAACGATCGGATACCAGGGGATTCTTAAACTCCTTCATGGTGAGAAGAACCGAAGGGCCTATTTCAAGAGCGTGATAGCCTACTGGGACGGCGAGCTACACATCTTTACAGGCCGTGTGGACGGCAAAATAGCAACGGAACCCAGGGGAAGCGGCGGCTTCGGGTTCGACCCGATTTTCATACCTGAAGGCTTCGACAGGACGTTCGCCGAAATGACAACGGAGGAAAAAAACCGTATATCACATCGCGGCAGGGCGCTGAGGGAATTTGCCAACTGGCTGAAGGAAAACCTTAAATAAGTAGAGACTTCAATTAGTCCGGATTTTTGTTGAACAAATGACAATGGGGATAGCGATGACGGGGGGATTGGATGCCATAGACGTTAAACTGCTGAACGAACTGAAGGAGAACGCCAGGGAGAACATAGCCAGCCTCAGCAAGAAGCTCGGGATTCCGAGGACTACAGTCCACTACAGAATAAAGCGCCTCGTGGACGAGGGTATCATAGAGAAGTTCACGGTGAAGCCTAACTACAAGAAGCTTGACCTGGGGACTACTGCATTCATCCTGGCCCGCTACGACCCTGATTCAGGCCTCACCCAGAGGGAGGTTGCCGAGAGGATAGCGGCCCTCGATGGTGTCTATGAAGTCCACATAATCTCTGGAGAGTGGGACATGATAATAAAGGTCCGCGCTCCAAACGCTGAGGAGGTCGGTAAGATCGTTGTTGATAAGCTAAGGGAGATAAAGGGAATCGAGCAGACAGTTACAATGGTCTCGTTCGTTACAGTGAAGGAAGAGCTGTGAAGCGAGGGGCGATGATCGGCGTTCTCCTTTCTGATTTGTGATGATGCGAGGTTCGGTGAGCCCTACATGACGCAGCACTCGTAGATTATCTCAACGTCCCTTATCGTTTTTGCCCATTCGATAACTTTTCTGGGCGGATTCGTCAGTCTGTCAACGCCGGCCAAAATGGCCCCCTTATCAAACTCCAGCCTCCACCTTCCGAGCGGCCTCATACAGCCTATGCTCAGCTCACCATCGAACCTCTCGCGCGCATACTTAACGACTTCAAGGCTCTCCTCGACGCTCGGCTTTGGAACGTTCTCCATCTCCGTCCCCTTCGTCGGGATGAGAACGTCGAGAACGAGCACGTCTATTGGGTATTTTACCAGCAGGTCTATGGCTTTGTACTCCCAGTGAATCTTCCCGAAGTCGAGGCCGATGGTTATGTGTGGAGCGACCCTTACACCGGCTTCTGTTAGCAGGTTAAGAATCCTCAGATAGTCCTCAACGGTCTTGTCTATCTTGTAAACGCGCTTTATCACGTCATCATCGGCAACGAAGTCAAGGGACACGACATCAACGTACTTAACCCACTCCAGGTCACTCTCGTCGATAAAGCCAACGTGGGCGTTGAGCTTCAGATTAGTCCTCCTTTTGATCTCCCTTATCTCCTCCGCATAGAAGTCGAGTGGAACTTTAAGTCTCCCATCCATGCCACCGCTCAGGAGACAGCCGTTGTATCCATCTCTAGCGAGCTTGAGGCAGTAGTCCAACAACTCACCGCGCTCGGGCTTTCTCATGCCTTCGAGGTAGTGCTTTCCGCAGTGGGCACAGTTCAGGGCACAGGTGTTTCCGGTGAGTGAGACTGAGGGGAATTTAATTCCGGGAATGTAGATCTTGAGCTTTTTTCTGGTCTCTACCATTTAGCTCACCTCTAAAACGTTGCAGGGAGCAGAGCCCCTCCGGTGTTCAAAAAAGAAGGAATGGTCTGGGAAACTGCGTTTCCCAGTTTATGTGGGGCGGAGCCCCCCGTTCGGAGGAATGGGGTTAGCAAGGACGTGGGGGGTGAAACCCTCCGGTCCTGCGAGGGAAATTTGATGCCGGGGATGTAAATTTTGAGCTTTTTTCGTTCCATTCTCACCCTCCACAGAAAAGCAGTGCCCAGAAGAATATAATCCTTTTGGGACAAAAATGGGAAAGGTAAGAAATCACTTCCTCTCGGCTTCCTTGCCCTTCTTGAACAGCGGCCACCAGGCCTTCTCGCCGAAGAGGCTCATGAAAGCTGGCCCTATGAAGTACACGGCCATCGTGGCCGTCAGCAGTACTCCAGCTGATAGGGCAAAGCCTATTTCCCTGGTGCCCCAAGTTGAGCTGAGCATCAGCGCCCCGTAGGTGCTTGCAAGGACTACCGCCAGTCCTATAACGAGGGTGTCCATGGTTCCGGCGGCGACTATCAGCGCCTCCTCCGGCTCCCTGCGCTCGAACTCGTCCCTGGCCTTCACGAGATAGAAGCTGTTGTAGTCGATGCCGACTCCCATGAGCACGACGAAGACCATCAGCGGCAGGAACCACATGACCTCCTGATTGAAGACCTTGCCAAAGAGCCACGTTGAGACCCAGATGCTCGTCATGACGCCGAGGAATATCGTTATCATTGTGGAGATCACAGCTGGAAGTCCCTTGAGGGTTGGTATGAGGGATATGAACATCAGCACAAGCGCCACTGGGATTATCCTGTGCCAGAAGATGTCGCTGATCCTGTCGCTGAGATCCATAGAAAGGGCCGCTCCGCCGCCGACGAGGCCCTCCTTTATCTTGCCCTCCTTCTCAAGTTCGGACATGTAAGTTCTGAGGCTCTTGACGAGCTCCTTTGCCTTCTCGTCGGTTGGAGCGTAGACCGGGTCAATCTGTATCATGATCATAGTCTCTCCCTTTGAGATGAACCTCTCCCCACCCAGGGATTTAATGGCCGACAGTGTCAGGTTGCTGACCGGTTCACCGTACGGCCTCGTCGGTGAATAGACTGCCTTGACGCCAGTCATCTCCGCTATATGCCCCGTTATCTCGTCGATCAGCTTAAGGTCGTCGTCGGTTATCTTATGTCCAAGGTCTATGATCACGTAGTTAGGGGACATTACTGAGGCACCGAACTTCTCCTGGCTCAGATGCATGAAGGTTAGGGTCTCACTGCCCTCTGGTAGGAAGAGGCTTATGTCATGGGTGCCTTCAAAGGTGAAGAACGTGTATGTTGCCGGGACTGCTATTAGCAGACCGATGAGCAGGATGGCTTTGGCATGCTTTATGACCCACTCCGCTATTTTGCTCCTCTCGTGGACATCCATGGTCTTGATATGCTTTATGTGCCTCGGCCACCAGAACCAGCTCTTGTCGCCGATGAGTGCTGTTATTGCGGGAATGAATGTAAGACTCGCTATGAGGACAGTAACAACGGCAAGAGGCGCGATTATGCCCATCTGCTGGAATATTGGAAACTCCCATGCCAGAACGAAGCTGGCGAAGGCTATGATGTCGGTGAAGGCGCTCGCCAGAACGGCGTCCTTTGCCCTCCTAAGGGCCTCTGCGACGGCCTTCTCATGGTCGTAGCCCTCAGCTATGTACTCCTTGAAGCGGTGAACGTAGTAGGTCGAGTAGTCAATTCCAAGACCGAGGGCGGTCGTTATGGTCAGCATCTCCGCCCAGCTTCCTATGTTCAAGAAGCCTCCCCTGGCCAGGAGGTAGGCTATTCCGAGGGCCGTGAGTGCAGAGGTGGCGACACCGGTGAAGGGAAGGAACGTAGCCAGCAGGGCCCCACCCATCAGTATGAAGAGCACAATGAGCGCGCCAACAATACTCGCCTGGCTCGTCTTTTGGTTGTCCTTCTCTCCATACTCCGTCATCTCGTGCATCTGGACGGGTGTACCCCCAAGGGCGCCCTTGACGTCCGGGAAGTACTTTCCGAACTCCTCAAGTGCTATCTTCTTGACCTCAGTCGCGTTTTGGGCGAGGTACTTGAACTCGTCACCGCTCGGGCCGGGCCTTCCGAACGGGACAAACGTTATCAGGAGCGTCGTGTTGTCGTCGCTCTTCAGCATGCTCAGGTAGGTTCCGGCCTTTTCCCTAAAGACGGGCCAGAGCTCTTCAGCCAGGGGCCTGACATCTTCTCTGGTTATTGCCTCGGGGTTGTCCTTGAACTTGAAGGCGATATCCACTAGGAGATTCTGGTCGAAGTTGAGTTCAACCCCATAGGGGTTGTTTTTGGCGTAGTCAGATACCAAGGACTTAACTGTGTCCTTCACGAGTTCTTCGAGTTCCTCCTCACTCATCGGGTAGTTCTGGATGACCTGTTCAATGAGGTCGTTTATAACTCCAGCGAACTCCTCTGGGATCGTCTGGTTCTTCATCTGCTCCTGCATTCCCCTCATGAACAGCTCCTTTGCGAGCTCCCTTGGATCGGCACCGCTGTATAGCTCCCTGACTATCTTCTCAGTTTCCTCCGTCTTCTGGGGAGACAGGGCAAGGACCACCCTAACTGTGGCGTCCTCGAGCTTTTCACCGCTTACTACCCCATAAGGATCTTTGGCAACCTCGCTCACAATGATATCGGCAAGGGCCTCGGGGCTTGGAGCAAGGCCGTTCATCTGCTCTGCTATTTGGGCCTTGAGCATGTTCTGTGCCATGGTGTCGATTGCAGTCTCGTCACCGCCGCTTTCGTAGAGCTGGAAGAGAACCTCCTTGGGAATCTCAAATGGGAAGGAAGTTCCGGCACTCGTTATCATGCCGTATACGAGTTCAACCGTGGTGTTCTCAAGGAGTCCCTTGTCGGAGAGGAGTGTTCCCGTGCAGTAGGGATCGGCAGAGGTAACCGCCTGCACAACCTCAGGAACAATGGCCCATTGGCTTTCGGGTAGCTTGGCAATCAGTTCGTTCTGGAGTGCCTGTGTCCTTTCCGGGGTTGTCATGTTCGGGTTCTGAGTGCAGAGCTGGACGTAGATGCCATCTGCCATCTGGAGCAGTCCTGAAGTCATATTGAGCTGGGTGTAAATGGACGTTAGGTTGCTCTTGAGGGCAAGATACCCCTGAGCTGTCGCAACGAGGCTGGTCTTCATTGTATCAGTCGTGTTTTTTAGGAGGAGTAGCTGATTCAGCAGTGTCCCATAGCCGTCTTGGGCACCTTTGACACTCCTGTAGAGAACGCCGGTCATGTTGGCGGTCATTCTAGTTATGTTGAGGGTAAGCTCGTAGTCCATGTCCCAGAGCATGTCTAGGGCATCATAGTATGATGTCACGTTGGAGGCGTATTTGCCCTCAACCCGGTTTTTAAAAGAATAGTAGGCCTTCCTCGCGTTCTCGTTGTTCACGGTGATGTTCGTGATGAGGAGGTACGTCATGTTTGGGTTCTGGGCCTTTGAAAATTCCTCACTCATGATGTCCTGGACTTTGATAGACTCGATTTCGTGGGACACCATCTGCTCAGTACTGTAGTCGGTAAGCTCGCTCAGTTTTCCTGCGAGCGGTGCCATGATGAGTATGAGGACTATCCACGCCGCCAGCACGATCTTGGGGTGCTTCGCTATCCAGTCGTTCCAGGCCATCACCATCACCTTAATCTTTTTAAGTGGCTTTTCCAAACATATCATTAGCAAATCTGTTTAATTCAAATATGTCTAATTTAGACATGTCTTATAAACCTTTCGGGGTGGTACGATGTCAGACTCACTCGTGAGAAACATGTTCACAGTCCCAATGCGAAACCTGATACTGCTAATAATCGGCCTTAAAGGTGAGACACACGGTTACGAAATCCTCAAGGAGATAGAGAAGGTAAGCAGGGGGTCTTGGAAGCCGAGCCACGGTAACCTGTACACCATGCTGAATAAAATGGTCGAAGAGGGCCTGATAGAACCGAGGGAAGAATACCACGGAAAAAGGAAGCTGGTGAAGTACACTCTCACCGAGAAGGGCTGGAACTACTTAAAGGAGGCGAACGAGCTTGCGCTCCAGTCCCTCTATATTGCAGTTCAGTACCACGAGATGCTGAGGGAGAAGCTCAAGCAGATGGGATACGGGAAGGATATAGCAGTGGAGGCAATTGATGGCTACGTTGAGCTTCTGGATAGAGTCATTTCAATCCTTGAAGCCAAAAAGAAGAGCCTGCTGGAGCTTAAGGAGAAAGCGGAAAAGGGAAGAGAGAAAAAGTCCGTCACAGGAACGGGTTCCTGAACTTCTTTCCAGGATAGACCGCTATGCCCTCAAGCTCCTCCTCAATCCTTATAAGCTGGTTGTACTTGGCGTTCCTGTCACTCCTTGCTGGGGCACCGGTCTTTATCTGACCGGCGTTGAGTGCCACAGCGAGGTCGGCTATTGTTGCATCCTCCGTCTCTCCGCTCCTGTGGGAAACGACGACTCCGTAGCCAGCCCTGAAGGCGGTGTAAGCGGCGTCTATGGCCTCGCTCAGCGTTCCTATCTGGTTTACCTTGAGGAGGAGTGCGTTAGCGGCGCCCATCTCAATACCCTTTCTAATGCGCTTCGGGTTGGTGACGAAGAGGTCGTCGCCGACTATCTGTATCCTGTTTCCGAGCTCTCTGGTTATCATGACGAAGCCTTCCCAGTCCTCCTCGTGGAACGGGTCCTCTATCGAGAGTATCGGATACGTTGAGACAAGTTCCTTGTAGAGCTCAAGGAGCTCCCCCTTGTCGTACTCCTTGCCGGCAACTATGTACTTGCCTTTTTCCTTGTCAAAGAACTCGCTTGATGCTGGGTCGAGTGCAAAGGCTATCTCGTTCCCTGGCTTGTATCCAGCCTCCTCTATGGCCTCTATGAGGAGATCGAGCGGCTCATGAGGCTCCTTCAGCGGGGGGGCAAAGCCTCCCTCGTCGCCGACGTTGACCGCGTTCTTCCCGTACTTCTCGGCTATGACCCTCTTGAGGACGTGATAGGTTTCGGAAACCCATCTTATTCCCTCCCTGAAGGAGTCCGCTCCAACCGGCATTATCATGAACTCCTGGAAGTCCAGCTCGTTGCCGGCGTGAACGCCGCCGTTGATGACGTTGCTCATCGGAACCGGCATGATGTAGGCGTTGGTTCCGCCTATATACTGGTAGAGCGGCAGTCCGAGGGCGTTTGCGGCGGCCTTGGCAACTGCCAGAGAAACGCCGAGCATGGCGTTGGCACCAAGGTTGCTCTTGTTCTCCGTCCCATCGAGCTCGAGCATGAGGGTGTCGATGTCCCTCTGCCAGGTGACGTCCATTCCGATGATCTCGGGGGCGATTATCTTGTTAACGTTTTCCACGGCTCTCCTGACGCCCTTCCCATGGTACCTGCTTCCACCGTCGCGGAGTTCAAGCGCCTCGTGGGTTCCGGTTGAAGCCCCACTGGGAACTGCAGCCCTGCCCATGCTTATCGGAGTGTAGACCTCAACCTCAACTGTTGGGTTTCCCCTGCTGTCCAAGATTTCCCTCGCTATAACGTTGGTTATCTCAAACGGGTTCTCCATCCTAATCACCTCGGGTGATATTTCTGGCTTCTTCTTATAATTCTGATGGTCGAAACCAGAGGACGAATTTTTAAAATGCTTATTCCAACTGCCATCGGGGATAAGTGTGATGAACTGGGAGAAACAACTCCGGGAGGAAGGTTACCTAGAAATTCCGGGTTTCAGAATAGAGCTTACCCTTGACAACACGTTCATGGAAATAGACTACATCCCAAGAATAATCGTGTACGATGAGAAAACCTCCCGCTGGTACGTTCTCAGGAATCCAATCCCCAAGGGGAAAACACTGGAGGAAAACTGGGACAATGCAGTTGAAGTACTGGAAAAAGTTATCAGGGGCGAGCTAAAGCCTGATTTTGGAAACGAAGACGTCTCAAACCGGTTTTTACTGGCTTTCAGGAAGGCTGTGGATTCAGAGAATGCCCAGTTTTGATGGGATTCTACTCATTTTTAGCGGGAAAACCCTAAATACTTGTAGTGTTTAAATCCAGAAGGGGGATAACCATGAACAAGAGAGAGATCGCAAAGTATATTGACCACACGAACCTGAAGCCATACGCCACCAAGGAGGACATAATCAAGCTCTGCGATGAGGCCATTGAGTATGGGTTCTATGCGGTCTGTGTCAATCCCTACAGAGTCAAACTTGCCAAAGATTACCTGAGGGAGAAGAACGCGAACATCAAGGTCGCGAGCGTCATAGGCTTTCCGCTTGGTGCGACTCCTACCGAAGTCAAGGTCTTCGAGGCAAAAAAGGCCCTTGACGACGGTGCAGATGAGCTTGACATGGTGATAAACATCGGTGCCCTCAAGGATAAGGACTACGAGTACGTCAAGAACGACATCGCAGAAGTTGTCAAGGTTGCCCACGAGAGGGGGGCCAAGGTCAAGGTAATCATCGAGACCTGCTACCTTACGGAGGAAGAGAAAGTTAAGGCTTGTGAGCTGGCGAAGGAAGCTGGTGCCGACTTCGTGAAGACATCAACGGGCTTTGGAACCGGGGGAGCAACGGTTGAGGACGTCAGGCTTATGAGAAAGGTCGTTGGACCTGAGATAGGCGTTAAGGCGGCTGGGGGGATAAGGACATACGAGCAGGCCCTGGCCATGATAGAGGCCGGCGCCAACAGGATTGGTACCTCCAGTGGGGTAAAAATAGTCAAAGGTGCTCCCGATGAGTGAGATACTTGAAGTGATAGAGAGGATAATAGAGGAGCTAAGAGCCGAAGGAATGAACCCCGACATAATGCTGGCAGGCCCGCAGTTCATAGAGTACTCAAAAGATGCCCTAAAACAGATGAACCTCAAGATATACAGGATTGAAGAGCTGGGCTACGATGCAGTCATTGCGGATTCAAACTATCTGGGCCAGATAAAAAAGGCTTCACGAAGGGTTTCCGTTGAACCCCTACTCGAAGAAAAAGAAGTGTGGAACGAGCTCAAAAAGCTCGATGTCTAAATTAGCGCCTCCACTTCTGGATATCTCTTTTTTATTGCATTCGTGAGTACCGTACCAACGAGAACTCCCGTAACTGCCTGAAGGAGGTTGCCAGGTACTTCTTCAAGTGCGGCCGGGACCCCAAAGGCGTAGGCTTCAAAAAGGAAGTAGCCGGTGACCATCAGAAGCCCACCTATTGTTCCACCAACGATGAGTCCCGAGTTCCCTGGCATCCTCTTTGCCACGTATCCAACTACAAGTCCCTCGATGCCCTTAACGACGAGTGTTACCGGCGCCCATCCAGGATAGCCGCCCATGACGTCGCCGAGTGCCGAACCAACGCCACCCGCAAACGCTCCGATAACAGGACCGAAGAGCATCGCCGTGAACATGACCATAGTGTCGCCGAGGTTTATGTACCCTCCTGTTGCCGGCGTTGGAACTTTAATAACGTTCGTTGCCACGGCCACGAGAGCGGCAGTAATGCCGGCTATGGCTATTGTGTTAACGCTCTTAAACTTCGTCCTGTTGGCCCAGATGTACGCTAGGAAAACCAGCACCGCTACAAGGAAAACATATGGGGTATAGTTCGCAAGCTCAGTTATTATATCCGCCATCATCCATCACCAGAATAGAAAATAGGGAAGAAGTTAAAAGCTTTCACTTCAGAGCCGCTTTGAGGGCCTCCTCGAATATCTCCATAGCCACGTCGATCTCTTCCTTGGTAACGATGAGCGGCGGGATGAAGCGGATGCTGTTGTCGCCGCAACCGAGGAGAATCAGTCCACGCTTGGCCGACTCCTTGACTATTCTGTCCCTCAGCTCGGGGTACTTCTCCTTGGTCTCCTTGCTCTTGACGATCTCGACGGCCTGAGCGAGACCGAGACCCCTTGCATCGCCGATGACCTCGTACTTCTCCTTGAACTCCTCGAGGTACTTGTGGAGGTAGTCCCCGACCTCCTGGACGTGCGGGAGGAGCTCCTTGACGATCTCGACGACCTCTATACCAGCGGCTATCGCGACTGGGTTGCCGCCGAAGGTCGTTGCGTGTCTTCCGGGCTTGTCGAAGCTTATGTCTGCCCTGTGGATGACGCCAGCCAGCGGGAGGCCGCCGCCGATGGCCTTTCCGAACTGGATGAGGTCCGGCTCAACTCCGAAGTGCTCGATGGCCCAGAACTTTCCGGTCCTTCCTATGCCCATCTGAACTTCATCGTCCGCTAAGAGGATTCCGTACTCGTCGGCGAACTTCTTGAGGGCCTTGAAGAAGCCCTTCGGCGGAACAACGTAGCCGCCCTCGCCCTGTATCGGCTCGAAGAAGATTGCACCGATCTCGTGCGGTGGGACGTGCCTGAAGACGTACTCTTCGATGAAGTCGAGAACCCTGTTGGTCAGCTCGTCGGGCTCTTCATACCCGTCAATGCCCCAGGTGTTCCTGTATGGGTTCGGGTAGGGGATGTGTGTAACGCCCGGCATGGTCGGGAAGAAGCCGTCCTGCTGAACCCACTTGCTCGCGGTAAGGCTGAGGACTGCCTGCGTCCTTCCATGGAAGGCGTGGTAGAACGCTAGGAACTGCTTTCTTCCGGTTCCGTACTTGACGAGCTTCATAGCGGCCTCGTTGGCTTCGGCACCGCTGTTGCCGTAGACGACCTTCCTCTCGATGTCACCGGGGGCCAGCTCGATGAGCTTCTCAGCCAGAACGACGGCGTTCTCGTAGAAGAAGTCGGTCAGTGAGTAGTGGGTGAACTTCTCGGCCTGCTTCTTTATGGCCTCGACAACGCGCGGGTGGGCGTGGCCGACGTTTATAACGCCGACGCCGCTCGCGAAGTCGTAGAAGACGTTTCCATCAACGTCATAGACCCTTATGCCCTCTCCGTGGTCAATGACTATCGGGAGGTTCTCGGGGTCCTGAGTAGTCGTCGCCAGGTACTTGAAGTTCCTCTCAATAATTTCCTTTGCCTTCTTTCCAGGGAGTTCCTTAACGTTTGGCCTAACCACCATGCGCATCACCGGGAGAAGCTTGTCTTTTTCCTATATAAGCCTGTGTTCATCGATGCACAATTTTGACCGAAAAATTTTCGGAAAACTGCGAAAACTCTGTGAACTAGAAGTTGAAAAGAAGGTGAAAAGAAGTAATCACTCGCTGTTCTTGCTCTTCCACTCCTCGAGGAACTCTTTCGCTGAATTGGCCGCTATCGCTCCCTGGCCGACGGCGACGGCTATCTGTTTGAAGACGTTTGTTATGTCTCCAGCCGCGAAGATTCCCGGAACCTTGGTGCGCATGTACATGTCAACCGGGATATAGCCGTACTCGTCGGTAATGCCGAGGTGCTTCACGAAGTCTGTCTTAGGCTCGTAGCCGATGAAGATGAAGACGCCGTCGACCTCCATCACGGTTTCCTCGCCGGTCTTGACGTTCTTGAGCTTAACGGCCTCTACCTTGTCCTTCCCGATGATCTCTGTAACTACCGTGTCCAGTATCGCCGGAATGCCGCTCTCCCTGAACCTGTCTTGGAGTATCTTGTCGGCCCTGAACTGCTGTCTCCTGTGGACGAGGGTGACGTCAACGCCAATGCTCTTGAGGTAGAGGGCCTCCTGAAGGGCCGTGTTCCCACCGCCGACTACGATTACCTTCTTCCCCTTGAAGAGCGGGCCATCACAGGTTGCACAGTATGAAACGCCCTTTCCGGTAAGCTCTTCCTCACCTGGAACTCTCAGCTTCCTCGGTGCAGCGCCGACGGCAATGATAATCGTCCTGCTCTTGTACTCCTTTCCGTTGGCGGTCTTTACCGTGAACTTGCACGGTCCCTCGTAGTAGGCGCACTCCGCTGGATCGATCTTCACTACCTCGTCGAAGATAACGTCAACGCCGAGCTTCTTCACCTGCTCGTGCATCCTGTTGGTCAGCTCTGAGCCACTGATCCCCTCTGGAAAGCCCGGGTAGTTCTCTATGAGATCCGTCAGAGCCATGTTGCCGCCGAGGTCTTTGCTTATGATCAGTGTTCCGAGACCGTAGCGGGCGGCGTAGATAGCAGCGGTGAACCCTGCTGGGCCAGCACCTATAATGAGAACGTCCCAGGTCTTCTTCTCGTACTCCCCACCGCGTGAGAATCCTCCAAGGCTGAACATTTTTACTCACCTCCGCCTCCCACTAGAGTGGACAATTTAAAAGCCTTGTTCCACAGATATGTGAACTGCGAAATGAAAATTCATATGAGCTTCAGAGAGCCGTCAAGGAGGAGGTGCAGGGTGTAGCCCAGGAACGCTGACAGGCCGGTGTAGAGGGCCTCCCCCGTGCTCATTTTGAGCCCGTACTCAACCAGCAGGAAGACCAGCAGACCATAAACAGTCGCGAAAAGCAGGGAATGGACGATCCCCCTGTGATGCGGCATCAGCCATGTGAAGGCGTACCATCCAACCAAAGCCCCAACAGCTCCGATTGCCCAGGCAACGACCACCGAGACCCACTCCGGGCTGAGGTTCACCCATCCGTTTGCCCACAGGAAGGCCGCGCTTCCAACGGCGACGCTGACTATGGGCTTTGCACCCCTGTGTATCAGAGCATCGGGGTGGTCGAGGTCGGGAAGGTCGCTTCCCAGGACGTAGAACGCATAGCCGAGCATCATGGCCGTTGACGTAAGCTCCAGAGGGACTTTCAGGTAGAGTTTAAGGAGGAATCCTACGAGCACTGCTGCCGGGTAGGTGACTATCCCGCTGAGGACGTGGGCATCGTAGTTCGGCATTCACTCACCCCTAAGCCTCTCGGCCTGTCCCTCCTCTAAAAATTTTCTGACATAGTCCGGGACCTTATAGCTGCCGTTCGGGTCTCCAACCAGAAAGCCCAGCCTTACAAGCTCGTTGAGGCTCTCATATACCTGCATACCCGGCTTCTTGACTGCCTTGGCCACCTGAATGTAGCTCACTGGCCCGCCGTTGAACTCGAAGACTATTGCCTCGACGAGGTCTTTGTAGCTCTTTGGAATCCTCATAAGGTACTCCTCCAGGCTCTTTGGCTCTTCGAGGATGGCCGTCACCACGTACTCATCTATCGGGTCGAACTTGTGCTTCGCCGCTTCGCTCAGGACGTAGTGGAGAAGCCTTAAAATCTGCCTCGGGTTGCCTCTGGCCAGATCGTGGATGAGCTTGATTGCCTCCTCGGTGAACGGATAGATCGGGTCGTCTGTGTCCTTCACCCGCGCTTTATTGAGCCTTTTCTTGACAAGTTCAAAGGTCTCCTCAACGCTCATCGGCCTCAGCTTGAACTCGTAGTGAAGCCTCATGAAGAACGCCGGGAATATCTTCGTGTACTCCTCGTAGGCCTCTGGGATGCAGGCGAAGGCGACAATACAGCCAGGCGGCATCGTGCTTATCACGTGCCTCAGCATCTCGAAGAACTGTATCTTTTCCCTCTCTCCAGCTCCCTGCATGTTCTCGAGCTCGTCTAAAAGGAGTGCGGAATAGGGGTACTTTTTGAGCTGTTCCACAAGGAGTTCCGCAATATCCCTGCTCTTGTACTCGTTCGGGTCGCTCAGCATCTTTTCCAGCCTGTCTATGAAGCCGAGCTTCCTCGAGAGGTTCTCAAAGAAGATGTTCGTCCTGCTCCTCGGCGGCTTAAGGGCATAGAAGATGTCGCGCGTGAGCTTTAGAATATCGTTGGTGTCAACCTTGACGTAGATCGCCTTCCCCCCATTCTCCTCGATGGCCTTGGCTATGTTTTTGAGCCTCTGGGTCTTGCCCATCCCGAGCGGACCAACTATACTGAGGGCAATAGAACTTTTGTGACCGAGAACCTCTGAGATTATCATCTGGAGACGCATGTCAACTTCCTGATAGACGTGGATGCTCTCGACGTCGGCTATCCCTTCGCTTGCGAGCTGCTCAAACGGGTTGTGAGAGAGACCATAAACGTCATATGAATGAGAAGGGTAAAACTTAAGGCCATCTCTTTCCATTTCACCTCACCGATTTAAAATGGCTTCAAGAATATAAAAACCTGTCCATCGGTGAGCTGATATGATTCTCCTGGTAACATGCCCGCAGGGAAGGGAAGGCGACGCAATACTCGAGCTGGAATGGGCGCTTGAAAAAGTTAAGGCTCATGGAACTGACTGGAGGGGTGTCCTGCTTGCTGAAACTCCCCTATCGAAGGAAGAAGCGCTTCAAAGACTTAAAGATTTTGAAACGCAGGCGATCCAAAGGGTCGTGCCGCTGGAAGTTCTTGTGAGGGCCTCCTTTGGCGAGATAGCGGATGCTGTACTAAAACTAGCGGAGAACATCTGGGGAAACTTTGCGGTGAGAGCAAAAGTTAGGGGAAACAAAAAACTCTCCCAACGGGAGCTTGAGGTGAAGCTCGGCTCCCTTATAGTTGAGCACTACAACATGCCTGTGAACCTGAGCAATCCCGACTACACCGTTGTCGTTGAAGTCCTCGGGAAGAAAGCGGGAGTGGGAGTCCTCAAGAGAGGGGAGATTCTCCGCTTTGAGGTGGAGGAATAGGCTTATTAGGGTTGGTGCTGTTTCACTGGTCGTGGTCAAAATGATAGACGTTGATGATGTCATTGATATGCTCTCGAAGCTGAGCTACGAGGAGGCCTTAGCCTACTGGATAAGCGGGGAGAAGGAGGAGGCAAAGCTCTACGGGGAGCTCGCCGAGAGAGCAAGGGCGCTCGGCCTTGGGGAGAGCATTGCCAGGGTCTTTGAAAAGCTCTCAAAGGACTCCCAGAGACACGCCGAGGAGCTGACGAAGATCTTCAGGAAGAACTTTTCAAGGGAGCCGAAGACTGACATACCGCCGGTAGAGGTTCTATCAGTTCTCGACAAATTCGAGAGGGCAGACCAGATAAAGGAAGTCCTTGAGGCGGCGATGGGGAGTGAGCTGACCGCCCATAAGGTTTACAAGCTCCTCGCCGAGAAAGTGAAAGACGAAAGGCTGAAGGAGCTCTACCTCAGGCTCGCGGATGTTGAGAGGTTACATTACGAAGCCCTAAAGGAGGAATACGAAAAGCTGGGTGATTGAAATGGTCGTGGAGATCCTCAACGAGATAAGAAAACTCAACGAGAGGGAGCTCCTCTCTTACTGGATAAAAGGAGAATACGAAGAGGCAGAAACCTACTGGAAGCTTGCCGAGCGTGCCAAGGAACTCGGTCTTCCAGGGGAAGTCGTGAACACCTTCAAGAGACTCGGTGACGAGTCAAAAAGACATGGCGACGAGCTCTACAAAATCTACCGCCAGAACTACGGGGACGAGCTGGACGAAGTGAACGTTCCAAACGTTGAAGCCCTCAACGTCCTCGGCAAGTTCTGGAAGATCGAGGATCTGAAGAACGTTTTAGAGATAGCAATGGAGAGCGAAAAGCTGGCAGAGACGATATACAGAAAGCTCGCGGAGGAGTGCAAAAACGAGGAGCTCAAAAAGGTTTATCTCACGCTGGCGGACATTGAGAGGGGACACTACGAGTCCCTGAAGGCCCTTGCAATTAAAATGGGAATCAACGAAAAGTAAAGGAAAAATCAAGCCTTCCCTTCCTTCTCCTTCTTCGCGGCCTCTTTGGCCTTCTTCTGCTCTTCCAGCTTCTTCTTTATCTCCTCGACTTTCTCTGGCTTCAGCGGAATAAAGCGGTCGCTCTTGTTGTCGTAGCTGGCCAGTAAGAAGTCCTTGCTTAACTGAAGCGCCCCTGTGGGACAGACGTCAACGCACTGACCGCAGTAAACACAGCGAGCAGTCCAGAGGGCAACCTTCCTTATCTCCGGAAGGTAGACGAACACCCCGGCAGGGCAGACGTTGACGCACATCCTGCAGCCGACGCATTTGTCCACATTGTATGTTATCATACCCCTGAAGTCCTCGGGAATCGGCACAGGTTCGGTCTCTGGAAAGCGGTTGGTTGCTGGCCTCTTGAAGAGGTTCCTGAGCACCACTGGGACAAGTATTGGGGTCTTCACATTATCACCTCCATCGCTATGAGTAGCGAGCCAATCAGCGAGGCCAGGAAGACGTTCTTCCAGAGGAAGTCAACGGCCTGAGTTATCTTCAGCCTCCCCGTCACTGCCCTGAAGACACTCTGGACGACGAAGAGGACCACGAACACCTTAAGCGTGTGGAAGAGCAGGTCAGCGACGTTCGCTGAAAGGCCCGTCAGCCCGAAGTAGCCCGAGATTCCCCACGGGAAGAATATCGCGACAACGAGGGATGCTGAAATGAAGGCCTTCAGAGAGTGCGTCAGCTTGAGCAGGGCGAGGTACCTCCCGCTGTACTCGACGAGGAGTCCCTCCGCTATCTCCTCCTCGGCATCGGGTATGTTGAAGAACCCGACCTCTATCTCGCTCGCCAGCCAGACGGCGAAGACGTAGAGGAGTATCACAGCCCCGACGAAACTCATCGGAGTTCCTATTTCCCAGATGTTGTGCTGGTAGAAGGTTCTCATGCTGAAGGGTTTGTCAACGCCGAGCTTTCCGATGCGCCACATTATGGTGAATATCGCCAGCATCATCGCTGGCTCCCTTGAGACCATTATCGTCGCTTCCCTCGCGGCGCCTATCTTGGCGTACGGGTTTCCTGAGCTTATTGCACCGAGCATCTTGAAGAAGCTGATGAGGGTCAGGAGGTAAATGAAAACTATGACGTCTCCTTTTCCTGACAGTATCGGCTCAAAGCCCATCGGCGTGTAGGCGAGGAGAGCTATAGCGGTGGCCAGGGCCAGAACAGGCGCGGCCTTGAACATGTAGTTCGCGGTGTTTGGTATTATCGTCTCCTTGCTCGCCAGCTTTAGAAAGTCGTAGATCGGCTGGACTATCGGGGGACCGATCCTCCTCTGCATCCTGGCAACTAACTTCCTGTCTATTCCCTCCCAGAGGAGCGAGGCTAGTGAGACAAAGGCGTAGAGGCCGAGCAGGCCCGCGACGGGATAAACCACGTTGCTCATCACGTCCATGCTATCACCTCACGCAGCCCACCCCAAGCGGGCTTGGGTCTCCCTTGATATCGGGGTTGATCTCACGCGTCTTCTTTATTGACTCCCTCAAGAGATCCTTCTCGGTCAGTATCTTCTTCTTGCCGTCCTGCACAACGGCAACCCTGTCGGTACAGCTCAGGCATGGGTCTATTGAAGCGACTGCAACCACAAAGTCGGCAACCTGGTCGCCTATGACACCCTTGGCAACCGCGAAGAGGTTCGGGAAGGTCGGTTCCCTCGGCTTCCAGCGGAGCGGCTTATCGCTTCCCTTCTTCCCGCGGACGTAGTGCACCAGCTCCCCCCTCGGGGCCTCGTACCTGCCTATTCCCTCGCCGTCAACCATCAGTCTAAGCTTGGCGTAGAGGACGTTGTCCTTCGGGAAGGTCTTTATCGGCCCATCGGGCATGGCATCGAGGGCGTGCTCTATGAGCTCAAGGCTCTGCCAGAGCTCCCCTATTCTGACGGCCATCCTGTCGAATACGTCTCCCCTCGGTCTCTCCCCTGTCACGTCCTGCGGCATGACCGGCTTTATGCCGAGGTCTGGGTAAACCCCAAGCCTCTCGCTCCAGCGAGCGTCGTCCCTGATTCCACTTCCCCTCCCGGTTGGACCGACGGCACCCTGCTCCAGGGCAACGCGTTTGCTTATCACAGCGGTGTCCCTGAAACGGGCTTCTATCGTCGGATCGTGGAGGAAGGCCTCCTCTATCTGCGGGAAGACCTCCTTGTAGTACTTTATCATCTCCTCTATTGCTCTCCTCTTCTTCTCGTCGATGTCCCTCCTGACGCCGCCTATCGTTACCATCGAGTAGTTCACACGGTTCCCGGAGACTGCCTCAAGGGTGTCCATGACTTTCTCTCTTGCCAGCCAGGTGAGATGGAGCAGGGTGTCATAACCTATGTCGTGTGCCAGAACGCCGAGGTTCAGGAGGTGGGAGTGTATCCTCTCAAGCTCGCCGATGATGACGCGGATGTACTCTGCCCTCTCCGGCACCTCTATGCCCGCTGCCTCCTCAACGGCCCTCGTGTAGGTGTGGTTGTGGGAGAAGCTGCATATCCCGCACATTCTCTCCGCTAGATACATTATCTGGATGTAGTTCCTCCTCAGGCCTATCCACTGGATTCCGCGCAGGTTGTAGCCAAGCTTGACGTCAACGTCAACGATTTTCTCGCCGTCGAGGGTGAGTATGAACTTCTCGGGCTCTTCAAGTCCGGGATGAATCGGGCCGAAGGGTATCTTGACCCAGTACTCGACTTTTTCGGTCATCACTCCTTCCCCCCTTTCTTTATCAGGTAGGGATGACCAGCGTTCTTGACCATCTCTTCTGAAATACCCTTGTCGTCGAGGCGAAGCGGGTAGATGCCCTCCGGGAAGTCCTCCGGGAGAAAGAGCCTCCTCTTGTCAGGTGCCCCTTCAAAGTCAAGCCCCACCATCTCCATCCCTTCCCTCTCGAACTGGAGCGCTATCGGGAAGATGTCGCTGATATCTGGAATTACTGGGTCGTCCTTTGGTGCGTGGACGTCCACGATGAGTGAAACAGCGGGAGCGTCCCTGTAGTGAATAACCAAGTGGGCCAAAAAACCAAGCTCCTCTCCCCAGTCCTGTTCGATTCCTATTGAGTAGTGGGCCTCCGGGTCGAGCTCCTTGATGAACCCCATCAGGGCCTTGTAGTCCTCCCTCGGAACCCTTACCCAGACCCTCTGCCTTCCCCACTTGTTCGTCTTCACTTCGACGCTCGCGCTCGGGAAGCGCTCGGCTATTTTTTTCGCCACTTCCTCTGCCTTCGTCGGCTCTTTGACTTCTTCAGCAACAGGATCGTGAACCTCATCAGCGGACATTACTCCTTCACCTCCTCTGGGACTTCTCCCTTAATCATCCTGGCAAGCTTCTCCAAGGCCAGAACTACGCCTTGAAGAATGGCTTCAGGCCTCGGTGGACAGCCGGGGACGTAAACGTCCACGGGAATAACCCTGTCCAGCGGAGCGTTCGTGAACGGGCTCTCGTAGAAGACGCTCCCCCCTGTCGGGCACGCCCCAACTGCCACGACTATCTTAGGCTCTGGCGTCTGCTCGTAGACGAGCTTAACCCTCTCGAGGCTCTGGTTGGTTACCGGCCCGGTAACGAGGAGTATATCCGCGTGCCTTGGGCTACCCACAAGCTTGACCCCAAAGCGCTCAGCGTCGTAGCGCGGTGTTAGGGCCGCGATGATTTCAATGTCGCAGCCGTTGCATGAGCCGCTGTTTATGTGGAAAACCCAGGGTGATCTACCTATAAATCGGCAGAGCTGGGCTATCCTCTTTTCGAGCCTCTCGCGCTCCGACGGGGTTGACTTCTGCCCCTTTTGGTTAGCGGGAACGGTTATCGCCATCTCACTTCACCCCCATATGAGCCCTTTGCTTCGCAAAGCGCTCGCGGAAACATTTTCACTCTCAAAACCTCTCTTTCCAGTGGGGTTGCCCATACTGGCACCATTTTCACTGTTCGCACGTTTAGTCCGTCCTTCGGATGGGGAGTGAATGCGAACATCACCAAGTTGCCTCATCTCTATTCACCCCCAGATTAACAGAACACCGAGCACGAAGGCCGTCGTTATCACAAGGTAGCTCGCGTAGTCGGTGAGCAGGCCGGTGTGGTCTCTCCTGAGTACTGTGAAGAAGCTCTTAAGGGCATAAGTTAAGCCCCACATGACGTTTCTTCCGGTGTAGTGGCCCTCAAGGTGCTCGAAGCCCGGGATAACCTTCTCCGGGTCTTCGCCGCTGATGAATATCTTCGTTCCATCTCCGGTTTCCCTCGTCCCCATTCCGCTCCTCTTGGCCCACCTCTCGAGGAGATACGCAAGGAGGAGACCAATGATAAAGACAAAGACGAAGTAAATTGCATCCCAATAACCGAACATTTCAGGCACCTCCCATCAGTGTTGCTATGTACCCGAGCTGGTTTTCGAGGGCCTTAGCCGCTGGGATCATGACTTTGTCGCTTATCTGCCACGGGAAGAGTCCCATGATGATTATTGCCAAAGCCAGGATTATCATCGGCCAGAGCATGCTCGCCTCCGGGTCTTCTGCCTTTGTTACCTTCTCGCTGGGTTTTCCGAAGAAAGTGTAGAGGACTCTAACGTAGGCTGCGGTACAGAAGGCAGTCCCGATTATCGCTATAGCGCCCAAAACCGGGTTGAAGATCGCCGAGCTCTCGTAGATGAGCCACTTGCTCGCGAATCCGTTCAGCGGCGGCAGTCCAACTATCGCGGCCGCACCGATGAGGAAGGCGAACGTTGTTTTCGGCATGGTCTTCGCTAAACCGCTCAGCTCGTTGAGGTTCCTCGTCCCGAGTTCGTGAATGACGGCTCCAGCTATGAGGAAGAGGAGCGCCTTCATGAGGGCGTGGTTGAAGGTGTGGTATATCGCTCCAGCTAGGGCAATATCTCCCGTTCTGCTGCCGTAGGCCGCTAAGCCTATTCCGAGGCCTAGAAGGATGTAGCCTATCTGTCCGACGGAGGAGTAGGCCAGAAGGCGCTTCATGTCAGTCTGTATTACCGCCATCGCGTTGCCGACGATGAGGGTTATGCAGGCGAAGATTATGATCACCCAGCCGACGGTCTTCATGTTCACACTAGCCCCGTAGATGCTGAAGAGTATCCTCGCAAGGGCGTAGACACCACCTATCTTGATGACCAGGCCGGAAAGCATGGCCGAAATCGAGCTCGGTGCCGCTGGGTGGGCATCGGCCAGCCACATGTGAACCGGCGATGCACCGCTCTTGAAGAGCAGGCCCGCTATGAAGAAGGCCAAAGCCACCTTAGCCACTACCGTTGGATTCTGGGCAAGCTTGACTGCAAGGTAGCCCATCGTTAGCGTTCCGTACTGGCCGTAGAGGAGCGCTATCCCGAGGAGGATAAGGGAACTCGCTATCGAGCCGACGAACATGTACTTGATTCCAGCCTCGATGCCCTCCCAGGTGTCGTTCCTGAATGCGACGAGGGCGTAGCTGGCTATGCTCATTATCTCCAGGAAGACGTAGAAGTTGAAGAGGTCGCCGGTTATAGCTATGCCGAGCATTCCGAGTTCGAGGATCAGGATTAGGGTGTAGTACTTGTCCAGACCCGTGTCGTGCTTCATGTAGCCGATGGAATAGAGCACCGCCAGGAAGGCAACGAGGGTCACCATGAGCACCATTAAAGCTGAGAGCAGGTCAACCTCCCAGACTATCCTGACCGGGAAGTTCGCTTTGCCGAACGGGCTCTTAGCGCCGAGGGTGTAGAGCATCGGGCCGTTTTCGTATACTGAGTAGAAGACAGCTGAGCCGACTATGAGGGTTATTCCAGAGATAATGACCGCCCACGCTTCTCTGGCCTTCCTTCCCAAGAGGCTGATTATCGGCATTGAGAACGCTCCGAAGAGCGGGACGATAATCAGGTAGGGTAAGATCGTCTCGCCGTTCATCCCCTCAACCTCCTCAGGGCTCTCACGTCAAGGGTTCCGTAGTGGCGGTAGGCGTTTATCGTCAGGGCAACAGCTAGAGAAAGCACACAGACGCCGATGACTATGCTCGTGAGGACGAGTGCCTGGGGCAGCGGGCCAACCATCGGGCTTTTGAGCGTCTCGTAGCCCGTATAGATTGGAGCGGTCGGAAGCTCGTTGAGCTCCATCCTGTATCCAAGACTGATGAGGAGCAGGTGAATTCCCGAGTCTATAATGTTGAGCGCCAACACGAGTTTGAGCAGGTTCCTCTTCGCGAGGAAAGCGTAGATTCCGAGTGCTATCATGAGGAACGCAACTATGAACTGGAACTGGATCAAGATTTCCACCTCCTCCAGAGGGCTATGGCAGTTAGGGCGCTAACAAGGCCCGTGAAGACCTTCAGTCCGACTGCGAGGTTCATTATCGGCAAAAATCCAGCGGAGAGCAGTGTCCCAGGTTTCCCATTGAAGAACGGGCCGTTGTGCCAGAGGGTATTGTAGAAGAAGGCCGTTCCTATGCCCAGCATAGCCGCGCCAAGGAAGACGAGGCCTCCCAAACCTTCAAGGGCCGAGTAAAGGTGCTTGTTGTAGCGCTTCTTCATCTCGCCGAGTCCGAAGGCTATGAGGAACAGGATTCCGGCTCCCGCTATGGTGGCCCCTCCCTGGAAGCCGCCACCGGGCGTGAGGTGACCGTGCATGACAACGTAGGCCCCGAATATTCCGATGAGCGGTATCGTAGCCCTCGCGGCAGTCCTGACGATAACACCCATGTCGGAGTCGTTCATTTCTCATCCCTCCTCCAGGGCCTTAGAAGTGCAACTGCACCTGCTATGGCCGTGAAGAGAACGGTTGCCTCTCCAATGGTATCGTAGCCACGGTAGTCGAATACGATGTCGGTTACGATGTTGGTACCGCCAACCTCCTCGATGCCGTGCTCGATGTAGTAGTTGTCAGTGTAGCGGTACTTCAGCCAGTCTTCTCCGCCAGGCCCGAACTTAAGGCCGTAGTTGGGGTTCGCTATGTAGAGGAGTGCACCGAGTATGAACAGGAGCGACAGATAAGCCAGGGTTCTCTTCATGGCACCTCACGCTCCCACCTTTCCGTCTTCGCGATGCCGTAAACAACGACGGCAGTAACAACGCCAGCACCGACAGCCGCCTCTGCTATCGCAACGTCCGGCGCGTGCAGGGTGTAGAACTCAAGGCTGAGCAGGAGGCTCATCGCTGCCGAGGCCAATGCCGCCGACAGAAGATCGCGGTAGCGTATTGTAAGATAGGCCGTGATGAGCACTCCTAAGAGGATTATGGCCTGGATGAGCATGTCAAGGCCAACGGCGTTCATTTGGAACCACCCCCGAGCTTCTCCTCGTAGGCATCAACAACGGCCCTAACTGGCTTCACCCCGCTGAGGTGTGCCGCTTTGGCTATCGCGTGCGCTCCAGTCGGGTTCGTGAGAAGGAGCGCTATGAGGGCGATGAAACTGTGGAGGGCCATCTGAAGGTACTTGGAGTCTCCTGTCCTGTGGAGCTGGTAGAGGGCGTGGGTGACGACGGCAAAGACCGCGAAGATCGTCCCAAAGGTCGTGCACTTGGTCGCACCGTGGAGCCTTGTGTAAACGTCCGGGAAGCGGAGGAGCGCGAAGCTTCCGAGGAGGTTGAAGGTTACGCTTATCCCGAGGAAGACGTAGATGAGCACCTCAACGTAGTTCATGCCAATCCCCCCTGGAGGTACTTGGCTATCACCAGCGTGCCTATGTAGCTCAGAAGGGCGTAGACTATCGCGATGTCGATGTAGATCGTCCTGTCGTATGCGGCTCCGAGTAATATCATGCCCGCGACGACGAGGGTGTTGAGGGTGTCAACGCCGACGACCCTGTCGGGAACCGTAGGCCCGAGTATTAACCTCAGCACCGAGATAAGACCTGCCATCCCAACGAGAACCATCGCGTAGAAGAATGCCATCATCTTCCCAGCCTCCTGGCCCACTTTTCGAAGGGCCCAGCGACCGGCTCCGAGCTTTCGGGCCTCTCAAGGCCCTTTGGCACGTTAATCCAGTGGACGTAGAGCGCCTTCTCTTCCGGATCGGCTTCAACTGTCAGGGTTCCCGGGGTAAGTGTGATTGAGTTGCTGAGGATTGTGTATTGGGCGTCGTTTTCGAGGTCCACCGGGACGCGGACTATTCCAGGCCTTATCTTTCCGGTTATGACTCTGTAAGCGACGTCAAAGTTAGCCTTTACCATGCCCCAGAAGAGGACTGGAGCGTAGGCAATCCCAAGTAACCACTTCACTGGGTTCAGGAAGCGCGTTGAGTTTTCACCTACAACATCCCTCGTTGCATAGCCAACTATTGCCGCGAATATCAGTCCAGCCACTAGTTCTTCTGTACTCCACAGCAGTCCGCTGCTTCCCGCTGTTAAGACCAGCCACACGATGTAGGCAAAGAGGAAAGCCACTATGAACGGCAAACTACCACCTCCAGATGGAACGTTTTCAGCACCTCTCACTTTCGATTTCTCATTATGCTTAAAACGCTTTTCCCAAGCTTTTGTTTGGCAAGAGAAGGTATCAAACGGCCCGTTTTAAACCAAAGGTTTACAACCCCTAAAACGACACAAAAATAAGATAAAAGTTCGGTCGGCCTAAAAGTAGCTATTGAACCTTTGGTTTAGAATTTTCGGGTTAAAAAACGCTTTTTTAGCCCTTAAGCCTAACCAGAACTGAGGGAACGAAAATGGGCACGTGTATGTTTATGTTCATTGGAGGTGGTCGGGTTGAGATACGTTAAGCTCCCGAAGGAGAACACGTACACATTCCTTGAGCGCCTGAAGGATTGGGGCAAGCTCTACGCTCCCGTCAAGATTTCGGAGAAGTTCTACGACTTCAGGGAGATAGATGACGTCAGGAAGGTCGAGTTCCACTACAACAGGACGATAATGCCGCCTAAGAAGTTCTTCTTTCTTCCGAGGGAGAAGCTCTTCGAGTTCGACCTGAGCAAGCCTGAGTACAGTGAGGTCATTGAGGACGTAGAGCCCTTCGTGATCTTCGGCGTCCACGCCTGCGATATCTTCGGCCTCAAAATCCTCGATACAGTCTATCTCGACGAGTTCCCAGACAAGTACTACAAGGCGAGGCGCGAGAAGGGCATAATCATCGGGATAAGCTGTATGCCCGACGAGTACTGCTTCTGCAACCTAAGGGAGACTGACTTTGCAGATGATGGCTTCGACCTCTTCCTCCACGAGCTCCCGGACGGTTGGCTCGTTAGAGTCGGCTCACCAATGGGCCATAGGATAGTTGATAAGAACATCAAGCTCTTTGAGGAGGTAACCACTGAGGACATCTGCAACTTCAGGGAATTCGAGAACAAGCGCGCTCAGGCGTTCAAGTACCACGAGGACTGGAGCAACCTGCGCTACCTCCTTGAGCTTGAGATGGAGCACCCGATGTGGGACGAACAGGCCGACCTCTGCCTCGCCTGCGGAATCTGCAATACAACCTGCCCGACGTGCCGCTGCTACGAGGTGCAGGACATAGTGAACCTCGATGGGAACACCGGCTACCGTGAGAGGCGCTGGGATTCCTGCCAGTTCAGGAGCCACGGACTTGTGGCGGGTGGCCACAACTTCAGGCCGACGAAGAAAGACCGCTTCAGGAACCGCTACCTCTGTAAGAACTCCTACAACGAGAAGCTCGGCCTGAGCTACTGCGTTGGCTGCGGAAGGTGCACCTACTTCTGCCCGGCCGGCATAAGCTTCGTGAGGAACCTGAGGACTATCCTCGGCCTCGAAGAGAAGTCCTGCCCAAGCGAGATAACCGAAGAGATTCCGAAGAGGGGCTTCGCCTACGCATCCCACATAAGGGGGGATGAGCTGTGAGCATGGTTCTTCCAAAGGAGATAATGATGCCGAACGACAACCCCTACGCGCTCCACAGGGCGAAGGTGCTTAAAGTTTACCAGCTCACGGAGAAGGAAAAGCTGTTCCTCTTCAGGTTTGAGGATGCCGAGCTTGCAGAAAAGTGGACGTTTAGGCCGGGACAGTTCGTCCAGCTCACAATCCCAGGAGTCGGTGAGGTTCCGATAAGCATCTGCTCATCACCGATGAGACGCGGCTTCTTCGAGCTGTGCATCAGGAAGGCTGGAAGGGTTACAACCGTAATTCACCGCCTTAAACCCGGCGACACCGTTCTCGTTCGCGGCCCCTACGGAAACGGCTTCCCCGTTGACGAGTGGGAGGGAATGGACCTCCTCCTCATCGCGGCAGGTCTCGGAACTGCACCGCTCAGGAGCGTCTTCCTCTACGCCATGGACAACCGCTGGAAGTACGGGAACATAACCTTCATCAACACGGCGAGGTATGGTAAGGATCTCCTCTTCTACAAGGAGCTTGAGGCCATGAAGGACTTAGCTGAAGCCGAGAACGTCAAGATAATCCAGAGTGTGACGAGAGACCCGGACTGGCCGGGAAGAAAAGGCAGGCCCCAGAACTTCATTCCCGAGGCGAACACGAACCCGAAGAAGACTGCCGTGGCCATCTGCGGCCCACCGAGGATGTACAAGGCCGTCTTCGAGTCCCTCATCAACTACGGTTATCGCCCGGAGAACATCTACGTGACCCTGGAGAGGAAGATGAAGTGCGGGATAGGCAAATGCGGCCACTGCAACGTCGGAACGAGTACGAGCTGGAAGTACATCTGCAAAGACGGACCGGTCTTCGGCTACTTCGACATAATATCAACACCGGGCTTGCTTGACTGAGGTGGTGGCGATGAGTGATAAGAAGATAAGGATTGGGTTTTACGCTTTAACGTCATGTTACGGCTGCCAGCTCCAGTTTGCAATGATGGATGAGATACTCCAGCTCATTCCAAACGTGGAGATAGCCTGCTGGTTCATGCTGGAGAGGGACTCCTACGAGGACGAGCCGGTCGACATAGCGCTCATCGAGGGGAGCGTTTCAACGGAGGAAGAAATAGAGCTCGTCAAGAAGATACGCGAGAACGCCAAGATAGTGGTTGCAGTCGGCTCCTGCGCCGTCCAGGGTGGTGTGCAGAGCTGGGAGAAGGACAAACCGCTGGAGGAGCTGTGGAAGAAGGTCTACGGCGATGCAAAGGTCAAGTTCCAGCCCAAGATGGCCGAACCGGTTTCTAACTACATTAAAGTGGACTACAACATTTACGGCTGTCCGCCGGAGAAGAGGGACTTCCTCTACACGCTCGGAACGCTTCTCATAGGCTCGTGGCCCGAGGACATTGATTATCCAGTCTGCCTCGAGTGCAGGCTCAGGGGGAACACCTGCGTCCTCCTTGAGAAGGGCGAGCCCTGTCTCGGCCCGGTAACGAGGGCGGGCTGCGATGCCAGATGCCCTGCCTTTGGAATAGCGTGCATCGGGTGCAGGGGAGCGATAGGCTACGATGTTGCCTGGTTTGACTCCCTCGCGAGGGTCTTCAGGGAGAAGGGGCTGACCAAGGAGGAGATTCTGGAGAGGATGAGAATGTTCAACGCCCACAACCCGAAGCTAGAGGAGATGGTTAACAAGATATTCGAGGGGGTGAAAGAATGAAGAACGTTTATCTCCCGATCACCGTTGACCACATAGCGAGGGTCGAGGGCAAGGGCGGCGTTGAGATCGTTGTAGGTGACGACGGCGTGAAAGAGGTCAAGCTCAACATCATTGAGGGGCCGCGCTTTTTCGAGGCCATAACTCTCGGCAAGAAGCTCGACGAAGCCCTATCGGTATATCCAAGAATATGCTCCTTCTGTTCCGCCGCCCACAAGCTCACTGCCCTTGAGGCCGCTGAGAAGGCAGTCGGTTTCACCCCGCGCGAGGAAATCCAGGCCCTCAGGGAGGTCCTTTACATCGGCGACATGATAGAGAGCCATGCACTCCACCTCTACCTCCTCGTCCTGCCTGATTACATGGGCTACTCTGGGCCGCTCCACATGGTAGAGGAGTACAAGAGGGAAATAAAGACTGCCCTCGACCTCAAGAACCTCGGGAGCTGGATCATGGACGAACTCGGAAGCAGGGCAATCCACCAGGAGAACGCGGTCTTAGGCGGCTTCGGGAAACTCCCTGACAAGAGCGTGCTTGAGGAGATGAAGAGACGCCTTAAGGAGGCCCTTCCGAAGGCGGAGTACACCTTCGAGCTCTTCACAAAGCTTGAGCAGTACGAGGAAGTCGAGGGGCCGATCACCCACATAGCAGTCAAGCCTAGGAATGGAGTTTATGGAATCTACGGCGACTACCTCAAGGCCTCGGACGGAAATGAATTCCCGAGTGAAGAATACAGGGAGCACATAAAGGAGTTCGTCGTTGAGCACAGCTTCGCCAAGCACAGCCACTACCACGGGAAGCCCTTCATGGTCGGTGCAATATCGCGCCTCGTGAACAACGCAGATACACTCTACGGAAGGGCCAAAGAGCTCTACGAGAGCCATAAAGACCTGCTCCGACCTACAAACCCCTTCGCCAACAACCTCGCGCAGGCGCTTGAGCTCGTCTACTTCACGGAGAGGGCGATAGACCTTATCGATGAGACCCTCTCGAAGTGGCCGATAAGACCGAGGGACGAGGTGGAGATAAGGGACGGTTTCGGCGTCTCAACTACCGAGGCCCCGCGTGGAGTGCTCGTTTACGCGCTCAAGGTCGAGAATGGAAGGGTCAGCTATGCAGACATAATCACGCCCACCGCTTTTAACCTCGCCATGATGGAGGAGCACGTGAGGATGATGGCGGAGAAGCACTACAACGACGATCCAGAGAGACTGAAGTTCTTCGCCGAGATGGTGGTTAGGGCATACGACCCGTGCATCTCCTGTTCCGTGCACGTGGCGAGGCTTTAGCCTCTCAACTTTTTTAAGTTTTCAGACCTATCTTTCAGTGGTGAGGGTATGGAGAAAGTTGTGATTGAAGTTGAGGTTCCAAAGGAATATGCCGAGGAGTTCCGGCGGGAAGTTGAGGAGATGGCGAAGTACCTCAGGAATAGAAAAGCTCTATGGGGAGAGATGAAGAAGCTAAAGGGCATCCTGAAGACCGATAAGTCATGGGAAGAGCTGAAGGAGGAATGCTATGAGGCACACGTTGGTAGACACCTCCGTTCTGGTTGAGTACTTAAAGGGAAACGAGCGCGCCGAGAGGCTTCTTTCAGAACTATTCAGGGAAGAGAACATCCTCTACATAAACTCAGTAGTCTTCAGCGAGGTAGTCTACGTGATGATGGGACACTATTCGGGGAGAGCGCCGAGGAGTCTCAAACGAAAGCCAGACAAGTTGCCGGGGGAACTTAAGCTTGTATTCTCTGCACTTTCGAAGTATGGTTTTGTCGAGACTACAAGGAGGACAACTGAAATCGCCCGCGAGCTGATAGAAAAGTACGCGCTCCTTCCCAACGACGCCATGATTTTGGCCACCTGCATCGAGCACGGCTTTTCCTTGGCCACGATGGATGATGAATTCAAAGGTTCCAGCCGAAAAGGAGAAGGTTGAAATTATAGGTGTCTAACCATGAAAACCCTCATTCTCGCCCTCGGCAACGAGCTGATGAAGGACGATGGAGCCGGGCTAAAAGCGGGCAGAATTCTCGCGGAAAGAGGGTACAACGTGCTTGAAGTTGGGACGGACATCTTCCAGCTTGCCAACCACTACGGCGGCGAGGAGAGGATAGTAATCATCGACGCCATCCTGAGCGATAAGCTGAAGGCCGGTGAAGTTGTCCACTTCAAGGGTGAGGAGATTTTTGAGAAGCTGAATGCCGAAATCAGGAGCGCCCACTTCATTGGTGCCATCGATGGACTAAAGCTCCTCATGGAGCTCGATGAGAGGCTGAAAAAGGCGGAGATCCACTTTATCGGGATTGTCGCCAAGGAGATAGGCCTCGGTATGGAGCTGAGCGATGAGGTAAAAGCTGGGGTCCAAAAAGCGGTTGAACTCGCCGAGAAACTGGCGAAGTGACCCAAAGCTTTATATACTCTTCGGCCAACCCAACAACGGGACTCTTCTGGAGTCTTTCGGAAGGGTCTCAAAGTTGAAAGAGTTGGTGTTAGATATGTATGGAGACAGGTTTGGTGGATATGGACAGGAAGCCCCAGTTAAGGTTGGGGAGAGATACACGGTCAAGATTGAGAGCCTCGGAAAGGGCGGTGACGGCATCGCCAAGATAAAGGGGTTCGTCATATTCGTCCCGAACACCCAGGTCGGCGACGAGGTTGAGATCGTTATCAACTCAGTCAAGAGGAAGTTCGCTTTCGCCTCAGTCATTGAATGATTGAGAGTTCTTTTTCACTCTCGTTTATTCCACACTTTTGAACCGTCTGTTTTTTAAACCTACTGTTAAACCCATCCCGATGGTCAGCGTCTACGTCGAGAGCTACGGCTGCACGAGGAATAAAGCAGACGGGGAGATTATGGAAGCTATTCTGCTTAGGGCTGGCTATGAGTTAGCAGAAAGCCCGGAAAGCGCCGACTACATCGTCGTGAACACCTGCGCCGTCAAAGACCCAACGGAGCATAAGATGGCGAGGAGAATACGCGAACTTCTCGATTCTGGAAAGAAGGTTATCGCAACCGGCTGTCTCGTCCACGTTAACCCTGAGGTTATTGACCCCCGCGTCTCCGGGATGCTCGGCGTCAAGAGCATAGACAGAATCGCCGAGGCAATAGACGTGGCTGAACGCGGAGGGAAGCTGGTCTCAGTTGAGGGCTGGAAGGAAAGGAAGGTAGACAAGCTCGAACTGCCTCGCCTCTGGAAGTCCGGCGTCGTCTTCGTCGTCCCGATAAGTGAGGGTTGCCTCAACGCCTGCACCTATTGTGCAACACGCTTCGCCCGCGGTGTGCTCAAGAGCTACAAGCCCGAACTCATAGTTAAGTGGGTAAAAGAGGCCCTTGCGAGGGGCTACAAGGAAATCCAGCTCTCAAGCGAGGATACCGGGTGCTACGGTTTTGACATCGGAGCGAACCTGGCAGAGCTCCTCGACGAAATAACAGCCATCGAAGGAGACTTTCGCGTCAGGGTCGGCATGATGAACCCGAACCACGTCTTAAAGTTCCTCGACGAGCTGATAGAGGCCTACCAAAACCCCAAGGTCTACAAGTTCCTTCACCTGCCCGTTCAGAGCGGCGACAACGAAATTCTGAGAAGGATGGGGCGGAACTACACCGTTGAGGAGTTCGAGGAGATCGTGAGGGAATTCCGGAAGAAAATCCCCGGTCTGAACCTCAACACCGATATAATAGTCGGTTTTCCGGGGGAGAGCGACGAGGCCTTTCAGAACACAGTTGAGCTTGTAAAGAGGGTCAGGCCGGACAAGATAAACGTTTCCCGTTATTCCCCAAGACCGGGAACGATAGCGGCCAAGTGGAAGCAACTGCCCGGCTGGAAGGTGAAGGAGCGCTCCCGCCTGTTGCACAGGCTCCGCCTCCAGATAGCCTACGAGATAAACCGGACCTATCTTGGAAAGGCAGTCGAAGTTCTTGTTCACGGTCCCGGTGAAAAGGGCGGAATCGAGGGTAGAACGTTCAACTACAAGGACATAATTCTCGACGCAGGTGACAGGGGAGAAATAACCCGGGCCAAGATCACGTGGGCCGGTTCAACGTATCTGAGGGGAGAACTGGAAAAAAGTGTTTGAGTAGAACTCAGGCCCATTCGTCCTCTGGGATAGCTTCTTTCTTGGCAGGGATTATGCAGAGGAACTCCAGCGTCTCTCCCGTTGCCTTGTAGCCGTGCGGCTCGTTGGGCGGAACGTAGAGGAAGTTGCCCTCCTTAACGTGGAACTCCTCCTTCCCGTTGGTTATTACCCCCTCCCCCCTGACGATGAATATCTCATGCTCCCAGTCGTGCTGGTGTATCGGTATCTCGGAGCCCTTCTTCATGACGAAGTAGCGCATCGCAAAGTTTTTCGCGCCGAGCTTTGGAGAAACGAGCCAGCGGATCGTCACTCCCTCAAAACCGGTGTCCTTCTCAGGGACGTCCTTATAGTGCCCGACGAACATGGTACCACCGTTTGAAACTTGAATCGAATCATATTTAAACGTTCCCCGCCGATTTAAAGGGGGACTCAAAAAGGTGATGAATATGAAAAAAGCCGTTGCCCTTTTAATACTGGCGGTTGTATTCACCGCCGGTTGTATAGGAAGTACTACTAACACAAACACGGAAACAGCTTCAACGAGCGCTCAGAGTTCGGGCATAAACTTCAAGAGCTACGCCCCCGGCAAGGTCATCGCCAGCTGGTACGAGCTTTTCAACGGGACATTCTACGTAAGCAATGGCTATGAGAACCTCGTGAAGCACTACTTCCCGAATGCCAACGTTAAACCTTCCTCCGAATACTCCGGTAGCGGCATCCTGGTTTTATCGCCGCAGGACGTTTATTCAAAGAAGACCCTCTTCGGAAAGCCGGTTCAGGTGCAGAAGCTTGATTTCTTCGGATACATAGCCTACAGGAACGGCATGCACTACATCGCCCCCTGGCACGGCATTGTTGCAATATTCAACTCCAAAGAAGGGAATGCAGTAATGGTGGTCTCCGGCACAAGCAGGGCTGGAGTCGGTGCGGCACTCAACTTCCTCGCGGGCATAAAATCCGGGAAAGTCCAGCTCGACAGGACGGCGGTTGTTCGTTCAAGGGACTTCGAGGGGATACTGGTGAAGGAGATAGGCGACACGAACCTCGATGGAATAGCTGAGGACGATGAGTTCGTTACTCTCCATCAGATAATCTTTGACGAACCATTCCAGTACTACTGGCGCGTCGTCAAAGGGGAGAACGTAACCGTCAGCGGCGGCTTTATTAAGCTGGTGAACGACACCAAGGTCTACATCCATGCCCTCGGCTTCAACGTGAGCGTTAGGGTGAAGAACAACAAAGGGATAACCCTCACCTACGTGATAGACAACATCAACCCCAACTACGTTATCGCTAGAAGTGACCAGAAGGGGGCTGTGAAGGCGGCGGATTTTGGCGGAACGAGGGTGGTCGTGATCTCCTCCGGGGACTTCTCAATAGTGCCCGCAAACGTTAGCAACTATACAGTCTTGGCGTTCGGCGATCACAGGCCAGGAAGCGGCGAGAAACAGCCAGAGGTCTTCTTCAAGATCAGGGATGCGATCAACGGGGAAGACGGCGCCTTTGTTATTGACAGCGGCGACCTTGTGTACTCTGGCACTATTTACCAGTGGGAGGAGCTTATGAGGGCCTGGAAGTGGAACAAGCCGGTATTTGTGGCAGTTGGAAACCATGAGTACAATGGAGAGGGCGTCAACATCTACCATTACTACTTCGGCCCGACTGACTACGCCTTCAGCCTCGGAGGCTACCGCTACATCTTCGCAAACGACGTTATGAACGGTTACAGACTCACCGATGAACAGTGGGAGTGGCTGAAAAAAGAACTGGAGACCGCAAAGAAACGTGGAGAGAGACCTGTTGTAGTTATGCACGCGCCGCCCTACGACCCGAGGCCGAGCGATGAGCATGCCCTCGATCCCTCTGATGCCAAGAAGCTCCTCAAACTTATGAGAGAATACAACGCCTTTGGAATCTTCGGCCACATCCACATCTACTGGTACGGAACTTATGAGGGAGTTCCGTTTGTCATAACGGGAGGAGCAGGAGCACCGCTATACGCCAAGCCAGAGGAAGGCGGATTCTACCACTACGTCCGCCTGTTTATGAAGGAGGACGGATCGATTGAAGTTGAGCCTGTCAAGGTCTCTCCTTGACCATTCTATTTATTATATCCACCCTATATAGAGACCCTTGCGGGAATATATTCTACTGCGGCAAGATATTTATATTGCTCAATTCTGCTACCTCTGGTGGCGGTCATGGACCCCTGGTTGCTGATAACTATAATTGTCGGTTTTGGGATGGCGTGGGCCATAGGGGCGAACGACGCGGCCAACTCGATGAGCACAGCCGTTGGTGCAAAGGCGATAACCCCAAAGCAGGCGGTTCTGATAGCCGGCGTTCTGGAGTTCACCGGGGCTTACTTCTTTGGAAAGAGCGTCACGGAGACGATAAGGAAGGGAATTCTCTACCCGGACAAGATAACCGACCCAAACATTCTTGTATACGGTTCGGTTGCGGCCCTGCTTGCCGCTACGATCTGGCTGGTGATAGCCACTAAGTTCGGCCTGCCCGTTTCAACTACCCATTCGATCATAGGCGGAATAGTGGGCTACGGCATAGTCTACGCAGGGTTCTCAGTAGTCAACTGGGGCAAGATGACTCAGGTCGTCCTCAGCTGGATACTCTCACCGATAATTGGTGCGATAATGGCTTTCTTCGTCTTCAAGGCCCTGACCAAGAGCATCTTCGAAAGAAACGATCCGGTGAAAAGCTCCAAAATCTGGTCGCCCTTCTGGGTTGGGCTTGCCTTCGTCGTGATTGGCACAATGTTCTACATCAAGGTTCTCCACGGGAAAGACCTGGGAAGGGGAGTGATCTTCTACGGCATTCCAGCAGGCCTCGTTGTGTTCCTGATCCTCTTCTTCGCCCTCAGGGCGAAGTTTCCGTCCTCTGACCCGTTTATCGGAGTAGAGTCGATTTTCAGGCGTGTTCAGGTCATTACCTCGGGCTACGTGGCCCTTGCCCATGGTGCAAACGACGTGGCCAACGCGATAGGGCCTGTGGCGGCAGTTTACGCCGTGGCCACCATGGGCATGGCCGGTATGAAAGTTCCAGTGCCGAGGTGGATACTGGCCATGGGCGGCCTTGGAATCGCGCTTGGAGTGGCTACCTACGGCTACCGCGTTATGGAGACCGTCGGAAGGAGGATAACCGAGCTTACCAACACACGCGGCTTTACCATAGACTTCTCGGCCGCTACAGTCGTTCTCGTGGCGAGCTGGCTCGGACTCCCGATCTCAACGACCCACGTAGTTGTTGGCGCAGTCATCGGCGTTGGTCTTGCCAGAGGAGTAAAGGCAATAAACAAGGACATCGTTAGGGATATAATCATCTCGTGGTTCGTTACGGTTCCCGTGGCGGCCCTGATAAGTGCCTCCCTGTTCAAGGTCTTGATGATTGTGGGGTGATACCATGCAGGTCTGGACCAAGCTCTTTGCGAAAAGTCCCTTCAAACCTCTGATAAAGCACGCTGAAGTAGCTCTCCAGACGGTCGAAACACTGGAAAAGGCACTCCAGGCGTGGCGTGAGGGCAACTACGAGGAGATGAAAAAGCTCGCCCTCGAAGTGGACAGGCTTGAGGACGTCGCGGACAGGATAAAAGCGGAGATAAGGGACTCGCTCAGCTCGAAGCTCATGATGGCGGTAGCGAGGGAGGACGTGCTCATATACCTCCACATGCAGGACAAGGTGGCCGATGCAGCTGAAGACACCGCCAAGTGGCTCCTCGTTAAAGAGCCGGGAGACATTCCTGAGGAGATAAAGGAAGTCATTCTTCAGATGGGCACGGAGAGCATCAAAGCGGCTAAGCTTGTCTATGGGGCGATAGTCCAGATGGACAGGGTCATTGAGAGCGGCTTTGCGGAGAAGGAGATCGAGAGGGAGTACGAGATCATACATGAGATCGAGGGGGTCGAGAGCAAGATCGACGGTCTCGATACAGAACTCATGAGGCTGGTCTTCCAGAACGCTGATAAGATGGACTGGAGTGAGGGCTTCTACCTCCTCAACATAGCCAGAACCCTCAGCAACATCTCTGACAAGGCAAAGGACGCAGCCGAGAGGATAAGACTGATGATGAACAAGTGAGCATTAAACTTTTAAGGTCTTTTCTCTAACTTTTCCTGATTGGAATGAAGAACATCTTTAAAGTAGTCTTGAAGTTTTCAGGGATATGAAAAGTATCTCATCAGCCTCAAGCCTCTTGCCAAAGCTGGATTAAATTTCACGGTGGTAGAATGCTGTCCATACTCAAAATAGCAGGAAGTGTAGCCATCATTATGACCTAGCTTTAGGGGTGTGGCTAAATGAAAGAAGCCAAACTGATTGAACGAGTCGGGACGAACCATCCAGTTATCGTCTTTCTCCTCTCCCTGTTCCCGGCCATTGGAGTAGGGCTGGAGCTATACCATTTCAGCGTCCACAACATAACACTCCCCCCAGAAAAGCTTGGCTACATAGTGACGCTCGAACTGCTGACCAAGTGGCTTCCCGTCTTTCTCAAGTACCTCATCTTCCCAGTTATCCTGATAATCCTCCTCTCTAACTTCGGCTTGGACTTCGAGCGCGGCAACTTGATCCTGATGCTCTCAAAGCCACTAACGAGAAGGCGCTACTTCCTAAGCTGGGTCATTGAGGGGTCAAAGCTTGCCTTAGCTTCCACTATTGGGATAGTGCTCTCTGGAGCGCTCGCAATGTCCCTTCACGGCTTCGAGGTCAGGGACTACGTCATCGGCTCGCTCGCACTCTCGCTCTCGCTGGTCGGTGTAATCGGAATCGCCCTCCTCCTGCTCCCGCTCGCGACCTCCCGAGACTTCGGAGTCGTTCTTGGCCTCGGGGCCTTCATCATCCTTGCCCTCGCGGGAGAGCTAGACTATCCGTTTATCCCAACGGTCTATCTCGGAAAGGTTCTTTCTATTGAAAGTGAAATCTCGATATCTTACAGGCCCATTGGAGAGCTTTTAGCCCTCTCACTCGCCCTTTCAATCGCTGGAATGGAGCTCTTCAGACTGACGGAGCTCAAAGGATCCAGATCCCTACCCGCGGAAGTGTCCATGGATGTCTCCTCCCCACTGCGCGGGCTTTACGGAGTTTTCCTTGGTCTGAGCCTGCAGGGCAAGCGCTTCATTGCCTTTGCAGTTTTCTCAGGCTTGATGGCACTGATGAAGGTAGGATCTCTCAGCAAAGGCTACACCCACTACGACCTCGCGGGTCTTTTGAACTCGCTCATTTTCAACCTAAGCGGGTTTCCCTGCCCCTGGTGGTTCTCCCGCTCGGGGCGCTTTCAATAAGCTCGACCGTGGAGAACGGAACTGCCAGAGTCCTGCTCAGCAAGCCTCTGAGGAGAAAGCACTTCTTCCTGGGAACGCTCCTGAGCGACGTGGTGGCGGTCTTCCTCGGCACGGCCCTTTACACTGGGGTTCTCATCGCCTACGCCGTCCACCTCGGGGGTGGAAGGAGGGCCGTTGAAATTGGGCTCGTCTTCGGAGTTCTCCTATTCCTCTCGCTCCTCTACTACCTTGCCCTCGGCTACCTGCTCTCAACCCTCACAGGGGGCAGGAAAGCACTCCTAACCTCAATCTTGCTGGCCTTCCTGCTGGACTTCGCAGTACCGATAGCATTTATGGCAGTGTTTGGACGCTCTGAAGAGTTCGCGAGAAAGGCCCTCTACTTCCCGGTTCCAGAGGTTCAGTACCTTGCCTTAGCATCGGCGGTGTCTCCGAAGAAAGCACTGCCGCCAGGGCCGTTAGTTAATCTTTTAAATCACAAGAGTAATCTATTACTGATTGTGATTCCAACACTGCTTTACCTTGCGGCCTCGTGGCTGAAGTTCAAAAAGGCAGACCTGAGGTGATACAAGTGTGGAGTTTAAAACTGGAAGCCGGGAACAGCATACGGCAGAAGAAGTTCTGGCTGATAACGGCCCTGATGGTGCTGATCTACATCATGGCTTTTTATGAAATCCGAGACAACCTTGAAGGAGCCTCGAATCCCCAGGGACTCCTGGCTACTAGTCTCGTGGGCTATATAATGGTCAGCGCGTTCCTTTTCATAGGTCTCTACGCGCTCATCGCAGGGGCAACCTCGCTGAACTCCGACCTTGAGAACGGGACGATAAGGGTAGCACTCAGCAAGCCCATAAGAAGAGCCCCCTATCTCTTGGGCAAGTTCCTGGGCCAGTCGGTCAGCATAATCGTGGCCATGCTCATCGCAACCCTGCTCTCCTTCGTTATAACAAAGTACTACGGAGTCTCGCTCACGGGGAAGCTGATCTCCGACCTCGTGCTGGCCAACGGTCTCATCCTCCTGGCGATGCTCCAGCTCCTTGCCCTGGGAATTCTTATATCGAGCGTGATACGCTCCCAGAACACGGCCCTTGGAGTTGCCCTTGTCCTATTCCTTGTGACTTCCCTGGTGATGCCCCAGGTTGTTGATGGGTGGGCAGAGAAGAAAGCGGATAAGGAATTCGGAATCCAGAAGAGGGGAGATTTTCTCAAATTAGCCCCTGAAGAAAAGTCCAAATATCAGCAGAGGCGTGAAGAACTCCAGAGGGAGTATCACCTGAAGTACCTGTTCTACGCACCGCAAGTGATGATGATGGATGCGTTAAAGGATATGGAGGAGACCTCGTTCAATGACGACGGAACATACACGATTGAATACCTTGGAGTCGGCCACTCCATAGCCAAAAATCCGACCCAGGTTCTCATAATCCTGGGCCTCACCCCCGTGTACCTCGCGCTTGGATTAGTCAGGTTCCTTAGGATGGATTTGAGGTGATGGTTTGTGATGAGGGTTGAGGATCTCGTCAAATTCTACAAGGACGTTAAGGCCCTCAACGGCCTTAACCTCGAGGTTAAACCCGGCCAAATCTACGGCTTTCTCGGGCCGAACGGAGCAGGAAAAAGCACAACCATCCTCAGCACCCTCGGCCTAATCTTCCCCCAACAAGGCCGCATACAACTCCTCGACCTAGAAATCTTCAGAGATGGAAAATTCGACGAGGACAAACTCGTCCAAGCAAAGAAGAGAATCGGCTACATGCCCGAACACGCAACCCTCTGGGACTTTCTAACGCCAGTCCAAACCCTCGACATAATCGCAGATGCATTCAAAATCCCAAAAAACGAAAAAGAGAAGAGAATCAAAGAACTCCTCGACCTCGTCGGCCTAAGCGAGGCTAAGAACAGGAAAGTGGGCAAATTCTCGAAGGGAATGCGGCAGAGGCTCCTACTAGCCCAAGCACTCATCAACGACCCGGACCTCTTAATCCTCGACGAGCCGATGAGCGGTCTGGATCCGAAGGGCATCGCAGAATTCAAGGACATTATCAGGGAGCAGAGAAAAGCCGGAAAAACAGTCTTCTTCTCAAGCCACATCCTGGCTCACGTTGAGGAAATCTGCGATACCGTTGGAGTCATCGTGAGGGGAAGGCTTATCAGAGAGGGAAGCCTGGAGGAGATCAAGCGCGAGTTCCTAGAGAAGGCCGGTTACACGATAATTCTGGAGACGAGCAAGCCCGTCGACTGGAGCACTGTCCCATGGCGCGCTTCACCCCTCGGCGAGAACAAGTACAGGATTGTGGCCAAAAAAGACATCAGAGAAGAACTCCACGACTACGTGGCAAAACAAGGAGCAAAAATACTCACCCTCCAAATCAAAGAACCCACCCTCGAAGAGATATTCCTAAAAATAGTGGAATGAACACTTTCCTTTCCTTTTTGATAACGATAAGAACGAGTTGTCCTTTGTATCTGGAAAACTAGCTAAGTCGGGGATTAAGGAGAACAAAAAGAGCCGGAAGCTCAGATGGCTATCATCGTCGAGGTCATCTGGATCTCGGGCATGCGCCTTATCTTCTCGGTTATGAACTGGTCAAGGTCCTTGAGCGTCTCGGTCTCGACCTTAACAACGAGGTCGTACTCACCGTAAACGACGTAGGCCTCTTTAACTTCGGGCATGGCAAGAAGCTTCTCCATAACTTCCCTTTCCTTTCCAGCGGCCGTAACCATCAGAATAAAAGCCGTCACCATGGCTATCACCAAAAATATTTTATCGCCGGACTATTTAAGCTTATCGCGTATGACGTTTGAGCACATCATAAGTAGTAAAAGGCTGGAGGAGTTTCTAAGGCACCTGGCCGAGGAGGGCGTTGGAGGCGTTGAGCCACTCGCCAAGGGGACGACGAGCCTAGTCTTCACTGGAGTTTTAGGCGGGAGGAAAGTCGTGATAAAGCTTCAAAGACCAGACTCAACGAGGAGCAACTTCGAAAAAGAGGCAGAACTTACCAAAATTGCCTCCACCTTTGGGATAACCCCTCCAATCATGGAGCTGGGCGAATTTGAAGGTCTCACCTACCTCATCAGGGAGTTCGCCGATGGTGAGCCTATTCTGTTCGCGGAGGTGGAAAAGAGGCATCTCTTCAGGATAGTGGAGAAAACAGCCCTCCTAGATCGGCTGGGCATAGACCACGGACAGATACAGGGCGGGAAGCACATCATAATCGGCGAGGACGTTTACATGATAGACTTCGAAAAGGCAGGGTTTAGGAAGCCAAACAACCTGACCTCGGCGATGGCGATGATATTCATAGGCGAGAACGCGATATCAAAGAGGGTGCGGGAGAAATTTGGCCTCGACGAGAAGTTTAGGGAAGAAATGAAAGATACCCTGAGGCACTACAAGAGAACCGGAAGCCTTTTACGCCTCCTGAGCCTTCTTTCTAGCCTTTAGCCTGTCCGCGTAGAGAGCTATCACTGGAACCGCCAGCGCCAGTATTATCAGGCCCGCCCTTGGGTCGAAGAAGTAGTTGAAGGCCAGTATGACGGCCGCTGAGATAATTATCATCAGGAAGAGGTCCCTATCGTAGAGCCTGGACTTCGCCAGAATGTTCTGCTCCCTCGCTGTGTAGGCCAGATACGCTGGAATTCCAAGCGCGGCGAACGCTATGCCGAGGTAGTTTCTGACTATGAGTGAGATTCCAACGCCTAACGCCAGTATGATTCCAACCGCAGTTGTTTCCTTCATGGAGGAAAACTACAGTTTTGGAGTTTAAAACCTTCCGCAAACGATATAAGCCATGATTCAAACATAATCCGGTGATACCGTTATGAGCAGTATCGAATGGAACGAGAAGACCTTTTCTAAGTTCGCCTACCTCGGAGATCCGAGAATAAGGGGGAGCAAGGTGGCCTACGTCCTTACGAAGGTCAACATGAAGGACAATAAGTACGAGAGCACCGTTGTTGTTGAGGACCTTGAGACCGGCGGTAGGAGGTTCGTCGAGAACGCCTCGATGCCGAGGATTTCTCCCGACGGGAAGAAGCTCGCCTTCATGCGCTCCAACGAGGAGAAGAAGGAGACCGAGATATGGGTCGCGGACATGGAGACCCTCAGTGCAAAGAAAGTACTCTCGGCCAAAAACATTCGCTCAGTCCAGTGGAACGATGACTCGAGGAGACTCCTCGTTGTGGGCTTCAAGAGGAGGGACGACGAGGACTTTGTATTTGATGACGACGTTCCGGTATGGTTCGACAACATGGGCTTCCTCGACGGCGAGAAGACGACCTTCTGGATACTCGACACGGAGAGCGAGGAAATCCTTGAGAAGTTCGAGAAGCCGCGCTTTTCCAGCGGGGTATGGCACGGCGATGGAATAGTTATCAACGTCCCGCACAGGGAGGGGAGTAAACCGGCCCTTTTCAAGTTCTACGATATCTATCTCTGGAAGGACGGCGAGGAGGAAAAGCTCTTCGAGAAGGTCTCATTCGAGGCCGTTGATTCCGACGGAAAGGCCATCCTCCTCCACGGAAAGAGGGAGAAGAAGTTCATGAGCGAGCACGACTGGCTCTATCTCTGGGACGGCGAGCTTAAGCCCGTCTACGAAGGCCCGCTCAACACCGGAAGCGCGAAGCTCGAGGATGGTAAGGTATACTTCACGGTTCCCGACGCCGGCAGGGTGAACCTCTACCTCTGGGACGGGGAGGTTAAGCCGCTCATCGTCGGCGACCACTGGATAATGGGCTTTGACGTGCACGACGGAAGGGTAGCGTTACTCATCGAGACGGCCACGCGTTTAAGGGAGCTCTACCTTTACGACGGTGAGCTGAGACAGCTGACAGACTACAACGGGCCGATATTCGCAAAGCTGAAGACCTTCGAGCCGAGGCACTTCCGCTTCAAGAGCAAAGACCTCGAGATAGACGGCTGGTACATCAGGCCCGAGCTCAAGGAGGACGAGAAAGCTCCCGTTATAGTCTTCGTCCACGGCGGGCCGAAGGGTATGTACGGCCACTACTTCAAGTACGAGATGCAGCTAATGGCGAGCAAAGGATACTACATCGTCTTCGTGAACCCGCGCGGTAGCAATGGCTACGACGAGGACTTTGCCTTGAGGGTTCTCGAAAGAACGGGCTTAGAAGACTTCGAGGATATAATGAACGGCATAGAAGAGTTCCTCAAGCTCGAGCCTCAAGCTGACCGCGAGAGGGTCGGAATAACGGGCATAAGCTACGGTGGCTACATGACGAACTGGGCGGTAACACAGTCAGACCTCTTCAAGGCAGGCATAAGCGAGAACGGTATAAGCTACTGGCTCACGAGCTACGCTTTCTCGGATATAGGCCTCTGGTACGACGTCGAGGTTATTGGAGCAAACCCGCTCGAAAACGAGAATTATAGGAAGCTAAGCCCTCTGTTTTACGCCGAGAGAGTGAAGGCGCCGCTCCTGCTGATCCACAGCCTTGAGGACTACCGCTGCCCGCTTGACCAGAGTCTGATGTTCTACAACGTCCTGAAAGACCTCGGCAAAGAAGCTTACATAGCCATATTCAGAAGGGGAGCACACGGCCACAGTATCCGCGGGAGCCCTAAGCACAGGGCAAAGCGCTATAAGCTCTTCATCGAGTTCTTTGAGAGGAAGCTGAAGAAGTACGAGGAAGGTTTTGACGTTGAGAAAATCCTGAAGGAGAACTCCTAAGGAGAACTCCTGACGTTTTTCTTCTTCCTTTCTTATTTTCAAACCCGTAAAAGTGAAAGATCCTGAGGAGTTACAATATCAAAAAGTTATGTTGAATCCTACCCAGTTCTGCCCACCCCTGAATTGATTTGACACGAAAGTGTTAAAAAGCCCACCAATCAACTCCCCTGCTACGTTAAATAACTGGAGGTTAAAGCTTATGGCCGGCGAGAAGGAAGAGAAAAAGCTGTATTATCACGGCCTGAAGGAGCAGAAAAAGATCGACGTGTCGAAGCTGAAATATCTCTCGCTTTTGCTGTCAGTAATTGGAGTTGCGGTTCTCCTTGTTGTCGCCCAGGGTGCCCAAGCACCGCTGATGAAGGTGAGCGACGTCACTGGCAGCTACATGATGAACTACGCCGTCGTTAGGCTGAGCGGAACTGTCGCGAGCGTTCCCTACGTATCGGAATCCGGCGGTAAGCTCTCGCTGACGTTTACGATAGATGACGGGACTGGTCAGATGGACGTCAGGGTATACTCGCCGCTCGCGGACGAGATGATAGAAAAGGGCGTGATTCCTTTTCCCGGCGACAACGTCACTGCCGAGGTGCAGCTCCGCGTTAGGGAGACCTACACCTACGCCATGCTCCAGTACCTCGAAGGGCTGAAGTTCAACGGGAAGCTCTACTCCGAGAACCCGCCAACTGTTAAGGAGCTCACCGAGAACATGAGCAACACCTACGTCGCCGTTCATGGAATCGTTACTGAGTTCTCCAACGTCAGCTCCGGCTACCTCTTGACCGTTGATACGGGAGTTGCGCCCGTGACAGTCCTCATACCGAGGGTTCTCCTCATCAAAAACAACGTCTCAGTAAAAGTTGGGGATACCGTTTACGCGCCGGGCGTTGTCTACCTCTACAAGGGAACTTCACCTGAAATCGTTGTGCGGTCACTTGGGCAGTTCAACGTGACTCCAATAGAGAGCTCTCCGCTCGTTTCTCTGGCCGAGGCTTCAGGTTACGTCGGAATGGTTATGTCCGTCCAGGGTAACCTCATGGGAATATCCTACGAGAGCGGGCGCTACGTCCTCACGCTCACCGACGGAACTAACTACCTCGACGTCCTCGTCCCGAGGGAAGTCCTCGCTGATCTCAACCCGTTCGAAGTCGGCAGTGGAAGCATTATCAAGGCGGTCGGAAAGATGGGCGACGACGGCAGGCTTGTTGGCGCATACCTCAAAGCTCTCAAGCCCGTTAAGACAGAGTTCCTGCCGGTGGGGGTTCTGACGCCAGATATGAAGGGTACAGTAGTTGCAGTCAAGGCCAACGTTGAAGAAGTTCAAAAGGTCGGTTCAAACCTCAAACTGGTCGTTAGTGACGGAACTGGAAAGGTAGACGTCTTCATACCGTCTGCGACCCTCAGGGAGCTATCCAACGAGACGCTGACTGGGCTCAAAGAGGGACTCGGTGTTGAGGTCGCCGGCTACCTCGACGAGTACCGCGGCAGTCCTGAGATCGTCGTCTACACAGGAGCGGGGGTGAAGGCCCTCGGAAGGCCGGTCAGCCCCTCCGAAGTACAGCTTCCACAGGTTAGGGTCTCGGAGCTCGGAAAATACAGAGGGGGGCTAGTTGACTTTGTCGGCTCCCTCCAGGGCATAACCTACGCCAACGGAACCTACTACATGAGCGTTGACGGCGTCACCGTCTCCATTTCAAGGGACGCTCTGATAGCTCTCAACCCGCTGGAGTCAGGCGAGGGAAGCGTTCTGGTTATCAGGGCACTCGTTAAAGATTCGAACGACCTCAAAGGAGAGTCCCTGATCGTACAGGCTGCGGTTCCGCCAGTTCAGATACGCCCGGATAGCGTTACGGCAGATATGGTCGGAAAGATTGTGGCTGTCGCAGGCAGGGTCACAGACGTTGCTAACCTCAGCGGCAACCTCAAGATAACCCTTGGAAGCCTCTCGGTGTTCGTGCCAAGGACTACAGCCAACGAGTTGGCCTACGTCCCGCAGGAGGGCGACCTAGTTGAGATTGGAGGCTACGTTGAGCTCTACCGCGACGAGCCTGAAGTTGTCGTCTTCCACCCAGAGGCGATCAAGAAGATAGAGCAGACCGGGCCCGTTGAGGGAACAGTCGCTGACCTCAAGAGCGCCGTTGAGCCGCTCCTTCTGGCGGTTACCTGGGATTCTATCGCCTACGAGAGTGGAGAGTACTACCTGGGAGTTCACGACGGCACGGGAAGCACAACCGTGACAGCAACCAAGGATCTCCTCCCCAACCCGCTCGAAGCAGCCACTGGAAGCACCCTCAAGATCGTTGTTGATCCCCTCTCCGGCAGTGCAACTTCCCTGGAGATCGCAGAAGCACTTCCACCGAGGACATACAGAACTGGAGAGGTTACGCTCGACATGAAGGGTAAGGTCATAGCCCTCAACGCGACCGCCGTCAAGGTAGTAGCAGTTGGAGACAACCTCAAGCTCACCCTCGACGACGGAAGCGGTGGGATAGCGGTATTCATACCGAACGGAGCAGGCCTGAACATCACCGAAGGCTCAGTTGTTTATACAGCCGGCTACGTGGAAGAATACAACGGAGCGCCGGAGCTGGTTGTGTACACGCCCGAGGCTGTAAAGGTTGAAGGTGTGCCGTCACAGGGAGAAACAACCAGGGAAGTCACCGTTTCCGCGCTTTCATCTGCCACTGGTCAAGTGAACCTTACCGTGGTCTGGGATAGCTTGGACTACGACAACGGCTACTACATCACCGTCAGCGACGATACCGGAAGTGCCACGCTCTCAATCAGCCGCGAGCTCCTCCCGAACCCGTTCGAGGCTGGAACGGGAAGCAGGATAGAAATAACCTACGACGCTGACGCAAAGAAAGTAGTCTCACTCACCGTCACCGAAGCCGTACCTTCCGAGGCTTACAAGACTGGAGACGTCACCCTCGACATGAAGGGCAAAACAGTAATCGTCGAGGGCACGATCAAGGACGTTTACGAAGGAAAGACCTTCATCAAGCTCACGATAGACGACGGAAGCGGGGAGCTGGTGATCTTCATTCCGAAGAGCGTCGCAGGGAACATGACATTCAGCAAAGGGCAGACGGTGAGGGTCGGAGGCTACGTTTCGGAGTACAAGGGAACTGTTGAGATCATTCCGTACACCGCCGATGCCATCGAGGTGAGGTGATGGCCGTGCTCCCCATCTCCGATCTTTTAATCTGGTCTTTCGCCGGAGTGCTCTTCGGCTCGCTGATATCTTGGATTCCGGGGTTCCATATCTACAACATCATCGCCTTACTGGTGGCAGTCTTCGGCGTGGGCGAGCTTATGCCAGTACAGGCGTTCCCGTTCTTCGCAGTTGGGGCCATAGTAGCCTACGCCTACGTAAGTGCAATATCAAGCGTGTACTTTAGCGTCGCTGACGAGAGTGCGGTGTTCCTCCTCTTCCCGACCCAGCGCTACCTCCTCCTCGGCAGGGGACACGAGGCAGTACTGCTCTACCTCATTGGGGCAGTTGCGGGCACTCTGATCCTCGTCTTCAGCATGCTCTTCATCTTCCCCAAGGTACTGCCCCCGATCTATCAGGCCACAAGCCCCTACATCACGTACTTCCTGACGGCAATAGTCCTCTTCATGTTCATGAGCGAGTGGCCTAAAGAGGGCGACAGGGGAAAGACCGTGAGGGAGAGGCTCTGGCTGGCGTGGAGGCAGATACTCGGCGGAATCTTTGTGTTCTTCCTTTCTGGAATCCTCGGCTTCATAGTCATGAACACCAACATACTCCCCACAACGAGCGCCTACACAAGGTTAACGCCGATGTTCATAGGCTTCTTTGGAATGTCGTGGGTGATACTCAACATACTCTCCAACCCGCCGATGCTACCGCAGAAGCCGGAGGACAAAGTTGAGAGCAGCATCTACAATACCCTAAAGGCCAGCTTTGGGGGTGCCCTCGGAGGGACGATAGCGGCGGTCTATCCGATAATCACTGGAGGTATGGGGGCGCTCGTTGCAGGCCATATGACGAGCCAGCGCGGTGATGATGCCTTCATCATCAGCCAGGGTGTGAACAGAGTCCTCTACTATGTCGGAGCATTCTCCCTACTCTTCCTGCCGAACCTGAGGCTCACAAGGGGAGCCGGAGCGTGGCTCGTCAGCTCTCTCTACACCCCAAAGAGCTATTCGGAGTACATAGCAGCCGTCGGCGTCATCCTGCTTGCCTCTGGAATAAGCTTCCTCTTTACGTATGGGCTTTCAAAGATTATAGCGAGGAGCTTCAACGTCATGCACACCAAGAAGGTATCCTACTTCGTGGCTGCGGTGCTGGTAGCAATATCTTACCTCCTCACCGGCTGGATGGGAGTTGTGGTGCTCTTCGTCTCGACGGCAATAGGTCTAATGGCGGCTGCCTTCAACACTAGGAGGAGCTACTGCCTCGGCGGCCTAATACTGCCGGTGCTCATCAGCATGACGGGGCATACCGGGGCTTTCATGCACCTGCTTGGACTGGGGTGATGGAAGATGAGAGGGTTTACCCACTACATATCCGGCCTCGCGGCGGTAACGTTCTTCCCCTCCCTCGTTGCCGACCTGAGGATGGGAATCTTAGTTCCTGTCATAGCGGCGGCGGCCGCCTACTTTCCGGACTTCGTTGACTTCAAGTTTGGAAAGTTCTTCGCGAGGAGGGACTACGAGATAGACCCTGCCCCCTGGGACGAGAAGAAGCACTACGCGCCGAAGCTCGTCAAAATAAAGGATCTAAGCGAGAAGAACCGCTACCAGTTCTTCGCCATCGAGGGGGTTGTTGAGGAGATACTCACAAAAGGCTCTGGAACGATGTCCTACGAGGTCTTTGACGAGAAGGGCAACGTTGAGACCGTAATGGAAGAGTACAACACCATAGTTTTCACTCTCAGCGATGGAACAGGGAAGATAACAGTGGAGGCCTTTGGGGACGATTACGAAATCTTTGAAGAGGAGTTCGGTCAGATTGAGGAAGGTAAGAAGATGCTCGTGTTTGGATACGTGGACATTGACCCAGATGGTTCGCTGAGATTCATCGTCAGCGACGCTCCACACCCGCAGGGAATTGCAGATACAATAGCTGATGCCATAGAAAAGGCATACGAAGAGGGAGAGAAGATAGTCAAGATACACAACATCCGCCTTCCAGGGGACGTTTACAGACGTTTCTGGGTACACCTTGACCCCCCGAGGAGGGAGGTAAGGGTCGAGATGGGGCCGATAGTTACCCCTGGTGGAGTCGCCATTGGGGGTGAGCCGCCGGAGTACAGGAAGTTCGGAATAGCGAGGGTGAACGTGCCATTCATCAAGACCTATCCCAAGCCAACGAGGATAGACTCCTTCTCAGGCCCGGAGATAGCCTTCAGGAGAACGAAACACCAGGGTAAAACAGTCGTTAAGGACAGGTTCCTTCCCTGGCACCACGGCTTTAGTCACTCGATGACGATGGGAGTGATAATTGGAATCTTCGTTTTCCTCTTCGCCAAGCTCTTCGGCTACAGCCACGCGACGGATCTTGCCCTCGCCTCGATGATAGGGCAGTGGCTCCACGTCTTCGAGGATCAGCTCGGCTTCATGGGCAGCAACCTATTCCCGCCGATAACCAAGGACGTTATTCCTGGATTCAAGCTCGGAGAGAGCGGCAGTGGGCTTACAAACTTCTCAACGGCCTGGCTCATGATAGCGCTGATGATATGGAATTTCAACCGCTTCACTGACCCGAGGCCGATACCGATAGGCGACGCGAAGCTGCTCCTCTACCTCATCTGGCCGTCAATGATAGGCTTTGGAATAGCAATAGCAAAGAGTTTCAAGCTGAGAAAGGAGATAGCCAAGCTCATGGACTACTACACCAACCTGGAAGCCTTTGAGGAGCTGGAAGAGGTCGGCGGGATTTAATCCCACTGGCCCGCTTTTATTCCTTTTTCTGGTTTTTTCGCCACAACCCCAAGCGCTTCCTCGACCCTTCTAACGCCGACAAAACCAGCCCTCCTCAGCCTTTCCATGACTCCCCTCTGGAGGTCTTTTTTCCTGTACTTCTTCCCCGGGTTGCCGACGTAGTGGAATAGTCTCCCTCCAGGCTTAAGAATCCTGAAAAGCTCCCTGTGGAACTCCTCTGAATAGAGATGGCCTGCCAATGAGAAGCGCGGGGGGTCGTGGATAACCACGTCAAAACTGGCTTGCTTGAACTTTTTAACAACTTCAAAGGCATCTCCCTGAATAACCTGAATCTTTCCACCCGTAAAGAGCTCCCGGCTCCATGGATTTATCCTCGCTAGCTCTATGACGTTTGGGTCTTTTTCAATGGTTATAACGTAAGCCCCCCTCTTTGATGCCTCTATGGCAGTATATCCAAGTCCCATGCATGTGTCGAGGACTGTCTCACCCTCCTTGGGGTTCACGGTGTTCACTTTGTTCCTCGTGTCCTGGAGTGGGTTCACTCTCTTCGTTCTGTGCATCCTTATGCCGTTTATCTCTATCGTTGGTGGAATCGTGGGGACGAGCTTGTAAAAGCCTGATTCGCTCGCTATTGCCGCTTTATACACCCCACCATTAGAAACGAAGTAGACTGTCCCGTCGTCTCTGGCTATCTTCTCAAGGAGGTTCCTTTCAACGAGAGTACCGTCCGGAAAAAGGGCACCACCATCGTCTTTTATCTCGACTTCCAGGACCCTGTTTGTCTTCCTGAGGTCAGGGTTGAGCTTAACTTTTCCCCTTGAGGCGAGAAGCATTCTGGCCTCTCTGAACGTGATGTAATAAATCTCTTCCATGTTCCGAAATTTGAAAGAATGTTAAAAATGCTTCGCCCTCAAAGCTGGAGGGTTGTCCCTTCCTCGTCAAGGTTTAGTGACTTCAGTATCCTAACTGAGCTGTCCTCTATCCTCAGGACGCGCGTGAAGGCCTCTTCGAGAAGTGCAAGGTAGCCCTTATGCGCAAGTTCGTAATTCACAAAGTAGAAAGTCTTTCTGTACGGATTGCCAAGGAACCCAGCGGCCGCGTTTGCAAGGTAGAGAACGAACGAAGGCCTGTTGTCCTGAAGGGGAATAATCCTCTCGGGATTCATTATAACCGTCGTCACGTTTTTGTTTGTGCGATAATAACTGAGGAGGTTCGAAAGGAACTTGCTCATGAAGATACCGGGATCCTTATGCGGATCCACGTCAATTAAAATCCTTCCCCAGGTGGAAGTGCCGCCAGCTTTTATCCGGGCTATACTATTCTCAGGCACTTCCAATCCAGTAAACTTGAGCCATCTCAAAACGGGGAGCGCAGAGTCGATTATGTCAATTACCAGGATGTTGTCCCACCCGCTATTTTTCCCTATCTCATAGAAGAGCACTGGGTAGGGCGAAAGGGATGCGTGTTCGATGAGAACACTTTCTCCTGGCCTTAAGGTTTTGAGGTACTCACTGAACTTCAAAGTTTTCACCCCCAGGTGTTTTTACGAGGCTGAGAGCGATCCCCGTCAGTCGGAGAACGTAGTCATAGTCCTGTTCGAGACTCTTCGTGAGGTATTCGCTCGCAACTGAAGTGTTCAGGAAAACAAAGTCTCTTACATCTGTGTATTTCAGGTATCTCCTGTTTATTTTCTCAAAGTATCTCTCAAGCTTTGGGGGGTTGTCTGTGAAGGTAAAAGAGAACTTCTCCATTCCGAGAACTATTGTGTGATTCCTGCTCTCTTCAGGCACTTTTTTGACTATTTGAGCGTATTTTGCCATATGGTACTCAAAGTCCTCTGTCTCGTGAACCTCTCCTATGATGTTACCCACCCTCACGTTTCCCATTTCTTTAATAACAGGAAGATTATCAACTTCGATGTTTACTCCCATCATCTGCAACTTGGTCGTGAAAATATGCAGCGTGTCGCCGATGTCCACAATCAGAGGCTTTATACCTTTCTCTCTCCAGCTGGTGATGATTTCAGCGAACACCAGCTCTGGGTGATCGAGGGAAGAGTACTCAACTAAAACAAATCCCCCACCGCGCGCTTCGATGGTTTCAAGGATTTTCTCAAGCATTGGTGTTCCCCCAATTATTCTCTTTGATTTTTCACTTTATAACGCTTTCAGTCCCTCAAAAAGTTGAATATTCTACTATGCCCCATCACAAAAAGCTTTATAGTCTTCTGAACTAAATAATCTGCATAGGTGTTGCAACATGGTCGCAGGGAGGATTGAAAGAGTTCCAACTGGTATCGACGGATTTGACCCCCTAATAGAGGGAGGTTTTGTTAAGTCAAAGTCATACCTCATCACTGGCCCTCCTGGAAGCGGGAAAACGACCTTCGGTGTCCAGTTTCTGGTTGATGGTGCCAAAAGGGGTGAGAAGGTAGCGTACATCTCCCTTGTCCAGGACCCAGAGGAGGTAATAAAGGACTACGAGCGCTTTGATCCCGCAGTCTGGAACTACGTTCAGAAGGGGAACCTGATACTGTACGACCTCGGGAAGGAGCTTTGGGGTTCGACTGCGAAGCCACCTCAGTGGAGCAGTGTCATGTTCAGGATAAAGGATCTTGTCCGGGAAAGCAGCATAACCCGCCTCGTGGTAGACCCTCTCACGGCTATAGACTTCCCGACATCTGACCCCGCAGAGAAAAGGGCCGAGCTCGCTACATTTCTCAGGGCAATGGGTGCCCTCGGAATAACCAGCCTCCTAATAGCAGAGCTGACTGAGCTGGACAGGTACAGCGAGGAGCACTACCTCGTCGACGGCGTCATAATGCTCCACTACTACCTTGAAGGCAACGATATGGCGAGGGCAATCCAGGTTCTCAAGATGCGCAGAACAAGGCATGAGACCAAGATGTACCGCCTGGAGTTCGGACCAAAGGGCCTCACTGTTAGGGGGCCAGTCGTATGAAGGAACTTCCAAAGGTGCCGCTCGACATCAAGAAGATTATTGCTGAGGAAGACCCCGTAAGGAAGGCCTACTTTCTGGGATACTTCATAGCGTATTACGGCCATACTGACTGGGTCGGTATATGGCGTGAGCTTAGAGACTCTATATTTGAGAGCGCTGAGGAGAGCGGCGTCTTAAGGGAGGCTATCGAGGCCTACAGGAGGGGCAAAAAGGAAGGAGCACGTGACAGGGAGCTGGCAATCGCCCGAGGGCTGTATAGACCACTTCCTACGGGGGATATTCAACATAAAGTGGAAGAGATACAGAAAATCAGCACTTTACCCCTCCAAACTAGAGTTCCCAAGATACTCAAGATTAGGCTGACAGGAGAACCGAAAATGCTCCTGCGCTCTGAGATTATCGGTCAAGTTAGAACGCTTAGACTGCCGAGGTTCCTTGGGAGACGTTAGGTGATTCTCTCAAACACTCTCTCGAAGTTTTTGAATGTTATCCCATCAACTTCCTTTTTACTGAACCTCTCGTGGAGAAGCTTTAACAGCTCCGGAATCTTTGACTCGTTCTCAAAACCTTCGACGCTCTTTCCGCCCCATTCTCTAAGGTAGTACACGAAGTCGAAGCCGAGGCCCACGTGCTCATGGCCTATGAGGTCGACCATATACGCTATGTGCTCAACGTACTTTTCAATCGTCGGCTTTTCCCTGTCCACGAAGGAGGGTATTGCAACGGCCCCAACAACGCCGTCCCTCTCCGCTATCGCCTTCAGCTGCTCGTCGGTCAGGTTTCTGGGGCTGTCGCAGAGCGCCCTGGCGTTTGAGTGGGATGCAATCACCGGGAATGAGGTAACGTCGAGCGTGTCCCAGAATCCAGCTTCGTTTATGTGGCTGAGGTCAACGACTACCCCCAGCTCTTCAGCCTTTCCGACAACTTCAACGCCGAACCTCGTCAGGCCACCGTTGGTTCTCTCAAAGACACCATCCCCAATTGCATTCCTGAGGCTCCAGGTTAGGGTCAAAACTCTAAGGCCGAGACGGTAGAAGACCTCTAGGAGCTCAATGCTCTCCCCTATCGGTTCCCCACCTTCGAGACCAAACCAGAGGGCGACCCTGCCCTCTTCGATCGTCTTCCGCATTTCCTCAACGTTCCGCACAAGCTCAAAGCTATCGCTTTCGTCGATGTCCTTGAGGAGGGAGTTCAACACTTCTAGTCCGTAGGTGGTCGCGTCCTTTCTCCGTTCGGACCGCGTCCAGATGGCCATAACTCTGGAAGTTATCATTCCACCAAAGAAGCGATCATAGTTTCTCTCAAGAACCCTCGTTGCTCCGCTCTTTCTCTCGTCGTAAACGAACGTCGGCAGGTCAGAATGTGCGTCGAATATCATCTGCTCACCCTATCTCGATAGCCTCGATGTCCCTTAAGGTTTGCGCCCTCAGTAATGGGTCGGAGATTGCGCCCGCTATTTTTCGGGCTGCTTCGAATTCCCCACGTTCCGAAAAGGCCAAAGCAATCTTCTGAAGCAGTTCATCCTTTTTCGTTTGGTCCGTAATAGGCCTGACAAAATAAAGGGCCTCTTTCAAATACCCGAGCTCTGTCAGGAGAAATGCGATTGAATATGCATTTGATGGAAGAACTTCAGCCTCTTTAATCCCATCTAGGGCCTGTTTTACTACGTCCTTGTACTCGGGGCTGTTCACCATTTTCATCCATAGAGCAACTTCAAGCTGACCGATGAGTCCTTTTACACCTTTAAACTTGCGTCTTATGAGGGCCAGGGCGTAGTGGTACCTACCCTCCAAAACGGCTCTCCTAATCTCGGGCAGTCCGACGTTTTCGAGCGTCTTTGCGAGCTCGATTTTCTTCTCAACTACTGCAGCTTTCTGGTTCACGCGCAGCTTGTCAAATATGTCAAACGCCACCTCGTAGAACTCCCTCGCCGTTGCGGAGGGAAGGTCATCGCCGGTTTTCTCAATAATCTCCGCGATCTTTATCAGCTCGTCAACCTTTGTCCTGTAGTCCACCTCAGCCTTTGCTATCAAATCGAAGGCTTCATCAAACAGTCCAAGTGCTCCATCGATGTCCCCAGTCATAGCTACGTTGTGGGCGATTTCAGCTACGACTTCTCCCTTTTCTAGCGGGTCTTCTATTCTCTCCGCTTCTTCTAATGCCATATCAAGGTATTCTTCCGCACCGTCCTCGTCTCCAAGCTGGAAGAGGGTAGCACCTATTATTGCATAGCCGAGGCTCTTGACGTAGCTGTCCTCCGAGTTCTCTGTTATGTACGCGGCATCCTCAATAACGTCCCACACCCAATCTCCAAGTCCTTTTTCCATCATAATGAGTGCAATTTTTGCGAGCGCCTCTATCTGCTCTACGGGATTGTAGAGCTCCGGAACTCGCTGGATAGCTTCGTCGAACTGTCCCCTCTCAGCAAGGGCAACTATGTCATCTATGCTCATCATGAGTATATTTTTGGTGCTCAATATTTATAAGGGTTCCTTGAAATTCAAAAACCTATGGCAACACTGACCCTTGCATTATACAATACTTATGACACAAAACGTCTGCACGAGGCCCATCTAAGGGCAATAGCCAGGGCTGCACCCATAGCGCATGCCTACGGCTTCCACCTAGCCCTTGTGGGCTTTCCCCTTGAGGGAAAACCTGTGGAAATAGCAGAAGAGGTCAGTGGACATACCACGATTGGGGACGGGGGAAAGTATCTCCTGGAACTGGCTAGGGCAAACAAGTTTCACCTACTCGAATTTCCCAAGAGGGGGTTTCCTCCCCAGTTTGGGATTCCAGTTGCAACAACTAGAAAACCCTGGCCGGAAAAGGAGATAAGCCCCCTTGAACTAGCGAGGGAAACACTCTCAGGCAGAAGCTTTCTCCTCATCATAGGGCTTGGAAGACACGGCCTACCAGAGGAAATCTTTAAGATTGCAAGGTACCACATGGATGTGACTGGAAAGAGAACGAGCCTCGAAACGTGCACCGCGATGGGCGCGATCGGCGCTAGAATAGCAACATACATGGAGGCGTTAAAATGGAAGAGTGGAAAAAAGACCTCGCATGGATCGTTTTAACCATTATCATAGTCGCGGGCATACACTCGGGCCTCAGATTCGCCCTCCATACCGATTCGCCTCTGGTCATAGTCGTCAGCGGCTCGATGGAGCCCGTCTTCTACCGTGGTGATGTTGTTCTTCTGAAGGGCGTCACCGACCCGTCGCAGGTGAAAGTCAACGACGTGATAGTCTACAAACGCCCGGGTTATCCCTACCCGATAATCCACCGCGTTAGATACATCTCTACCGTGAAACTCAACGGAAAAGAAGAGACATGCTTCGTCACGTGGGGGGACAACAACCCAGTCCCAGATCCACCATACCCGACTTCACAAGGTTCCCTTGAAGTCCGCATGCCCGACGGAATGATAGCTGGCTGCGTCCCGAGCTATGCCGTCGAGGCCAAGGCAGAGCTCGTGTTCCCGAAAATCGGGCTAATCCCGCTGTGGATTAGGGAGAGAATAGGGTTATGACTCCTTTGGGGATGATGTGAGGGTAGGTGGCTGAGTGATGATGACCTAATCGGCCCCTGACCCTACTTCTTTTCCATAACTATTCCAGTGACTATCAGAACGAGCCCCAGAATCGTTGAGAACGCTATTCTCTCTCCCACAATGAGGGATATAAAAAAGAGACTTAGGAACGGCACAAGGTAGGCTATACTGGAAGCGAATGCAATATCACCCTCAACCGCCCTATACCAGAGCAGGAAAGTGATCCCCATCTCAAAAAGCCCAACGTAAACCGCACCCACTAGGCCTTCCAGCGGCGGGAGCTGAAATTCTCCGCTCACCAGGACCAGCGTTGAAACGTAGGCAAACCCGAAGAGAAAGTTCCAGAACATCTTCTCAACGAGGGGCCTCTCGTCGCGGAGGTTCAGGAGCCAGTAGGAAGCCCAGATAACGGCACTCCCAAGGCCGAGTGCAACCCCCAGCGGGTCAGAGAAAGTCAGGGACGTCAGCTCACCCTTTGTCGCGATAACTAGCGCCCCCGCGAATCCAACGAGGAGACCGAGCACTGTTCTCGGTTCAGGCCTCCTTCCGAGGAGCGGGATGGAGAGCAGGACGAGCATTAAAGGCCACGTGTAGTTGAGGGCCTGAGCTTCCTGGGCGGGCAGTCTGTCGTAGGCCGAAAAAAGGACGAGGTAGTAGAGGAACGGGTTTATAAGCCCAAGATACGCCGAACGGAGATTCCTCCGGTCGAGAGAAAACTCCCGGGAATGGAGAAGTCCGAAAACCAGAAGGGAAGTCAACGACGCATAAAACAGTAGCTGAAGTGGTGTAAGATATCTAAGCGACAGCTTGAAGGCAGAGGCAACCGTTGACCAGAGGAGAACAGCGAGGACTGCATGTTTCTTTGACATCGGAAAAAAGAATAGAAAGGAACTTAAAAAGCTCACTCCTCCCTGAAGGCGCCGTACTTCTTGGGGTCGTAGAAGGGCGGAGCGACTGTGACCGCCTTCTTGGGCTTGCCCCTTATCTCGACCTCGATTTCAACGCCTGGAACCGCGTACTCTGGCTTGACGAAGGCTATTCCGATGCCTATGCCGAGGAGAGGTGAGAGTGTTCCGCTGGTGACCTCGCCGATGGGCTCACCATCCTTGTAGACCCTGTAGCCTTCCCTCGGGACGCCTTTGTCAACCATCTTGAAGTGCACCATCTTGCTCGGCAGTCCGCGCTCCTTCTGCTTGAGGAGTGCCTCCTTTCCTATGAACTCCTTGTCCCAGAAGATTGCAAACTCAAGGTTGGCCTGGAGCGGCGTGACTTCGTCTATGTCAGTGCTGAGGAGCTGCTTCTCTTTTGTCTCGTTTCCGTACAGGGTGTATCCTGCCTCAAGCCTGAGGGTATCACGAGCGCCGAGTCCAGCAGGCTTTATGCCGTACTTCTCTCCAGCCTCAAGGATGGTCTTCCAGACGTGGAGGGCCTTCTCTGGCTCGCCCCTCTTGCTCGGGTCGGGGTGGTACGGGTTGGCGTCCTCAAAGTAGACCTCAAAGCCGTTCTCTCCCGTGTAGCCACTCCTCGAAAGGAGCATCTTTATGCCGTCGAGCTCAACCTCCTTGGCCTGGAACCACCAGAGGTCGTTGATGTCTATGCCGAATAGCTCCTTGGCGAGGTCCCTTGCCTTCGGCCCCTGGATCGAGAACATGACCATGTCGTAGGTCTTGTTCTCTATCTCGAGGTCTATGTCACCGAACTTTTCAATTCCGCGCTTGATGGCGTTGAACCAGGCGTCGAGCTTTTCGAAGGCATCTGAATCACAGACCATCATGTACTCGTTGTTCCCAAGGTTAAAGACCAGGGTCTCATCCTTTACCGCTCCCCTCTCATTGAGGACGAGCGTGTAGGTTCCGCTTATGGCTGGGGGCTTGCTTATGTCGTTGGTTGTGACATACTGGAGGAACTCCAGAGCGCCCTTACCGCGGAAGATGAACTCGCCCATGTGGGAAACATCAAAGATGCCAACGCCGTTCCTAACGGCGAGGTGTTCCTCCTTTATGCTGGAGTACCAGATGGGCATCTCCCAGCCGGCGAATTCCTCAACCTTCTTGGCGTGCTCCTTATGCCAGTCGAATATGTGAACTCTCTTGACCATTGCAATCACCGATAAAACTCCGACCTGAGCGTTATAATCCTTTCCAATGCATGGACAAATCTAATAAGCATTAAGGTACAAAAATATACTGGGGTGACCAGAATGTTTGAGAAGATTTTGTATCCGACCGACTTCTCGGATATATCCCTTCATGCCCTTCACAACTGCCTCCCCGACCTGTTTGAGCTTGGCGCAAAGGAGCTCTACCTGCTCCACGTCATAGACATAACGGTCGCAGAACTCCAGGCCTTTGAGCTTGAGGAGATTTACAAAAACAAGCTCGAAGAGCTTGCAAAAACTCTCAGGGAAACGGGGATTGACGTCAAGACTTCCGTGAGGATTGGCATTCCTTCCCTCGAAATAGCGGAGGAAGCGGAGAGCATAGGCGCTGACCTCATCATCAGTCCGAGTGTGGGCGAGAACGTCTGGAGGCAGATGTTCCTGGGAAGCACGGCTTCGAACCTCGTCAGAGCCACGAAGAGGCCAGTGCTCCTTCTCAAGTACTCGAAAAAAGACGACTCCTTTGAGCTTCCCGTGAAGTGCTCAGAACTTTTCCAGAGGCCGCTTGTTGCTCTGGACTTCTCAGAGTGCTCCGAAAAAATCACGAATGCCGTTGAGAAGTTCAGGGAGCAAATTGAAAAGGGGATCCTGCTCCACTCGGTTGACTACGGAAAAATAGACGAGCTGGAGAAGAACATAGATGCCGCGAAAAAGCGCCTGGATGAGGTTGCGGAGAAACTCGGAGTGGAGTTCGAAAAGGAAGTTATGGTTGGAACGGCCAGTCAGGCCATAATAGGAACTGCCCTAGCTAAAAAAGCAACGCTCATAGTCATAGGCAAGAAGGGCAGGAGCATAATCAAGGAGCTCATACTCGGCTCCACAGCGGAAAGGGTCATAAGGGACTCAAAACTCCCGGTGCTCCTCGTTCCGTGTGAATGAGACCTCAGACTGGAACGGCTTCCACATCAACTTCGGTAGCTACCCTGTTGCCATCATCGGTCGGGTTTAACTTTTTTCAGTCCTTTATAAACCTACTCCCGCTTGCTCTCCCCTGTCATCACGGCGCTGGCTATCATATGGGCCAGCCTTAGGGGTTCGGGTATGAGCCCTGTCCTCGTTGTGACCTTAATCACCTCAGCTGCCGTTTTCTCGTCCAAACCAACAGTTTGGAAATAAAGCTTATCCGGCACAAGTTCAACAAGAGGGGGAGCCTTTCTGAGCAGGGCTATCCTCTCCTCTGCATCCGGGAAGTGCTTTCTCAGGGCATCTTCCATTGCCAGGATATCTGGTTTCTTCCTAACGACCACCACCACGGGAAGACCAGTCTCATTGTGGAGCCTCTCAAGGTCAACGATGTTGAACCCGGCGTAGGTTATCCCTTTGAGAAGGATGACCCTCAAGTCCTTGAACCGTGATGAGTTCACGGCGTCTATCAGAGCGTCCGTAACGTCTCTCCCATCAACCGTTATCCAGCGGGCGAGAACACCAACGACCTCAACGGAACCCTTCATCACGACTCCAATCAGTATTGTCTTTTCATGTTTCAGCTTTGAAGAAAATGAGAAGGTGCCATCGTCGAATCCAACCACCCTGATCTGGGGCTTAACCTTGCGGATCATCCGAAGAGCACCCTCGCCATCCACTCCGAGTATTCCCTGTTGAGCTTGTCGAGGTCAATTCTGGCTATCATCGGGACATCGTAGGGGTGGAGCTCCTTTATCGTCTCCCTCAGCTCCTTCCACTTGCTAACTTCGGTCTTGTAGATGACGCCGACTTCTTTCCCTTCCTCGATCTTGCCCTCCCACCAGTACATAGCCTCGTGCTCCCTGAGGTTTGCGCAGACTATCAGCTTCCTTTCTAAGAGTTCCCTGGTGACCTTTCTGGCGCTCTCCCAGTCTGGAAACGTCGTGTAAACGATGATAGCTTCCATACGACCACCCAAGGATAAATATCGGGCAAAGCTTAAATCCCTTGCGGGAGATTTTAGAACGGGATGTGTGATGAAGCGGGTAAGGGCGCACCTTAGAATATACGGAAGGGTTCAGGGTGTGGGCTTTCGCTGGAGCATGAGTAGGGAAGCCCGAAAGCTTGGAGTCCACGGATGGGTCAGAAACCTGCCGGATGGGACAGTGGAAGCCGTTATCGAGGGCGAGCCAGAAAGGGTGGAGGCTTTAATAGGATGGGCCCACCAGGGGCCGCCGCTGGCTAGGGTCACTAAGGTTGAGATAAAATGGGAAGAACCTGAGGGGCTAGAGGGCTTTAAGGTCGTCGGATGATGTTTTCAAGCAATACCCTCTTCGGGCAGTACTTAACCTCACAGTAGTTGCAGACGAACTTCTCCTTATCCTTTTCAGGTGTGTGGAGTATAAGCCTCTTAAAGCCTCTGATGTTCTTTATTTTGCCAAATGTCTCTGTTGAGAGCGTTCCATCGATGACTATGTAAATCTTGCTGGTTTCTTCTCTGAGGTTTCTCCCAAAGACCTCCATGATGGAGGTATTATCTTCAGCGAGCAACCTGAGCACGTCCGAAAACGCCATCTGATACTGATCCTTCTCAACGTCTATCTCCAGAACCTCCCAGCCCATAAGGGGGGCAACATCTATCAGGCTCGGGAGTGGGTTCAGCCTTTCGAACACGAGCTTTAGCGGGTAAGTCTTCTCTATGTACTCTATCGTATGGTATATTATCTTCCTGTTTACGCCTATGGCCCTGGCAAGCTCGCTTATCGGCACCTCAACGTTCTTTATGTAGATTTTACCGTTCTTAACGCTCAGCCCGTTCTCGAACAGGAACTCCGCGACCTTTCTCCTCGCGGGATAGTTCTTAAAGTAGGCCTCAAGTATGAGCATCATCTTTGTCCACCTCTTACTCATATATGGGTAGGAATGGATATTTAAATCTTTTCCCCAAGTGTTATAACCCCCCAGTGCAATCAATCATTTTGGTGGTGAAAGTGAAGCTGGACGTCATCGGCATCGGCAACCTGAACTACGACATAATATTCACGCTGGAACGCTTTCCAGAGTTCCACGAGAAGATCAGCGCCAAAGGTGCCCACTTTGGACTGGGCGGCGCGGCCGCCAACACGATAAGCTGGCTCGCCCACTTCGGACTTAAAACGGGCTACATAGGGGCGGTGGGAAACGACGACGTTGGAGAGATGCACATCAAATACTTCCGGAGCATCGGGGTTGATACAGGTGGGATAGACGTAGTTGAAGAGCCATCGGGCGTTGCCGTGGCGATGGTTGCAGGGGACGACAAGAGGATAGTCAAATACCCCGGGGCAAATCTCAGGAGGAGGTTCAAGCCCGAATACGCATCGAGGGCCAAGTTCCTCCACCTCTCATCCAACCCGCCGGAGCTTATAGAGGAAGCCGTCAATTTCGCGAGCCAGAAGGGGATAAGGGTCTCCCTGGATATAGGTGAAGCACCGCTCCCGCGTGAGCTTGAGAACAAGGTGGACTACCTGATGATGAACGAGGACGAGTACAGGCGCAAGTACGGGAGCCTTGACCTGAGCCTGTGCAGGGCCAAGAACCTCGTGGTCACTCTGAACGGTGGTGGTGCTCTCGTCAGGGAGGGGAATAACGTCTTCGAGGTTAGGGGTCTGAGTGCGAGGGTAGTTGACTCGACGGGTGCCGGGGATTCCTTCGATGCTGGTGTTATCTACGGCGTCCTCAACGGCTGGTCTCTCCTCGACTCCGCTAAGCTCGGGATGCTGCTCGCATACCTTACCGTCCAGAAGGTTGGAGCGAGGAGCGCTATAGTCCCGCTCGATGATGTAAAAAGGATGGCAAAGGAAGTCGGCCTGGATCTGCCATTCAATAGGACTTGAGGCCGACAATCCTCGCCTGCTTTTCACTCCATTTATAGACGAGATACCCCAGAACGGAATACAGAATGGATATCACGGCAAGGTACCAAAGTTCGCCCGTGCTTGAGCCGTAGCCGTACACCACGACTTTTCTCAGGGCCTCCGTTGTCGGCGCATAGGGGAGGGCCTTCGCCAGAGCTTGGAGGGCCCTGGGAAGAATCGAAAGGGGATACATCGCACCGCTGAGGGCAAAGACGAGCATTTCCAGGATGCTTATGAAGGGCCCTGGGTCTCGGAGGTAGAGCACGATACCTGCGGCCACCATACCGAGCCCGACCATCCCCAGACTTCCGAGGAGCAGAACAGGGAGGGCTTTAAGGACTGCCAGGAGGTTAATCCCTAGCCCAAAGAGCAGCTTGAAGAAGGGGAGGTAGATCGCCATGTAAAGGAGCGAGAGGAATAGCCTGACCAGGACGTTGCCGAGGAAGAACGTTATCCTCCTCATCGGGGCGGCGAATGAGTACTCCAGTGTTCCCGTGTACAGCTCATCAACGACGCTCCACACAAAACCGCTGAGAAAAGTCAGACCAAAGCTGAGAATCAACAGACCGAGAACGGCGAATGCCACGTAGTCAGAATACCCTGTGAGCCTCTGGAGGGCCTCGGAGTTCCTCTTTCCAGTAAGTCCAAGCCCTATGAGGAGGGCCTGTCCAACGAAGAGGAAGCCCATCCCTATGTCGCTGATGAACCAGACCTTGTAGCTGAGGAACACCTTCCAGCTCTTCACCGCGACGCCCCAGAGCGCCCTGAGTTCAGTAGCCTCCATACCCTATCACCCTGGTCAGTTTCTCTGCCCACCTGAACAGGAGATAACCAATCAGCCAGTACAGTGGGACAAGAATGACCAGCCACCCAATAGAGCTGGAGGCCTGTGAATAGCCGCCCCCAGAGAATATGGTTCTGACCGTTGAGATTGCGTGCGTAAGGGGTATAATCTCTGCAAAACTCCGCACCCAGTTCGGCATGAGGGTGAGCGGGAAGAAGACTCCGGAGAAGAACAGCATTCCAAACTCAAAGAGCTGGGCGAACGGGCCTATATTTTTCAAAAGCATTACGAGGCCCGCAAAGAGGAACCCAAAACCAAGAAATGTCAGAAGGGAGAGGAAAATCACCGGGAGGGATTTGAGGATAATCACAGCGCTGAGAGGGATTTTAAACAGAAAGACACCAATGAGAAAAACGATGATCATGAGTATTGAATCCATGAGCATCCAGCTGAGGGCCAGGCCGAGGAGAATAACCGTCAGGCTCGAAGGGGAAAGGACGTTCGTCTCGAACGTACCTCTTTGGAGTTCCCTCCGAACTCCCCATACGTAGGCCTCTATGGGTGATGAGGAGACCCACCAGAGGGTATAGCCGATGAGCGCGTACGTTGGGTAATCCCCAAGCCCTGTTGAGGCCTCCAGAAGCGCCGAGTACCTTCCGCCGAGAACGGCCTGCCCAAAGTAAACGAACTGGAGGAGAAAGACTATGCCGACGAGAACAGAGCTTATAACCCTCAACGGATAGCGGAAGAACATCCTGAACTCCTTTTCGATCACCGCCGCTATCAATCCCTCAGCCCCCTTCCGGTCAGCTTTATGAAAACATCCTCAAGCGTAGGTTCCTTTCTCTCGACGGAGACCACTTTAACCTGATTTTTGACGAGCCACTCAACCAGCTTTGGAAGGTCTTCCTCGTCAACGCTCCCCCTAAGCACCGTTCTCTCTCCAGTACTCTGGACGACCGCAAGTTTCCAGGGGGATTTTTCGAGAAGTGCTGGATTGAATTCCCTCACCGCGATTTCAACGGTTTCCTCGTCTTTCACGAGCTTTTTCAGGCCCTCGGGAGTGTTAAGCGCTATGATCCTTCCGTGGTCTATGATGGCTATCCTGTCGCAGAGCTCCTCGGCCTCGACCATGTAGTGAGTGGTCAGGAGCACGGTCTTTCCCTCTTTCTTTACGAGCCCCTTCACAAAGTCCCTGACAAAGAGAGCGCTCTGAACATCAAGACCAAGTGTGGGCTCGTCGAGGAAAAGCACCTCGGGGTCGTTTATCAGGGCCTTCGCTATTGCAAGCCTCTGCTTCATACCGCGTGAATAACCCATCACGAGGTCGTTCCGTCTCTCCCAGAGTCCGACCAGCTTCAGAAGCTCTTCAATTCTCTCCTCCATCTCGGATTTCGGGACGTAATAAATCCTCGCAAAGTACTTGAGGTTCTCATAGGCGGAGAGCCTCCAGTAGAGCGTCCTCTCGCCCTCGGCCACAAGGTTTATCCTCTTCCGAATTTCCCTAGCATCTCTTATGAGGTCGAGTCCAAGTATTTTGGCGCTCCCACCGCTCGGTTCGAGGAGCGTCGTCAGCATTTTTATTGTGGTCGTTTTTCCCGCACCGTTTGGGCCGAGCAACCCGAAGAGCTCTCCCCTCTTGACCTCGAAGCTTATACCCTTAACTGCCTCGACCCACTCAACCTTTCGGAAGGGGAGGGGAATCCTCTTGGGGTAGCTCTTTCTGAGGTTGTTAACTTCGACGGCCTTCATATCTCTACCCGACTAAACTCAATTCGATGTCTAAAAAAGTTGCTTTCATAACTTTTAAATAGGCAGATACAAGACTCATTAAGAGCGAAATGGAAAACCCTTAAAAGAGCATCGTCTTAATGATATGGTAGCAGAAGGGGCTTAGGCTGGAGGTGAGTCCTTTGGAAGTCGTAATCGACAACTTCAAGCCAAAGATTACCCGTCCTTTCAAAAGGAAAAACGAGTACTGGGTCAAGCTCATCACCGAGGATGGAGATTACATCATGAAGTTTAAAAGCCCCCTGGAGGCTGAAGATGCCATCTATGGAATGCTCGATGACCTTCAAGTTTACGGGGGTAAGGTCAAGCTGAAGCTCCGGGAGGGCAATGTGATAGAGAAGATAGAAGTTCTCGAGCTCTACAAGCCCTCTGCCAAGGAGCTTCTAGACGAATACTTTAATGATTAATGCTCTCTTTTGTTCATTATGGTTTCTATGGGGACGGGAAAGGTATATATATCATTGAACCCTATTTTTCTATTGGAGTTTACCCGTTAAGGCGATTGTATCTACCGGGATAATCTGTATGTGAATAAAATCAAACACCGGGAGGCTGCTGTCAGTGGCAAAGCGCAAAAACAAGGAGCTCCTCGAGATCGCACAGGAGATAGGTGGAGACGAAGCCGTTGAGGTAGTCAAGGCCCTCGAAAAAATGAAAGAAGCCACGGATGAAGAGCTGGCTGAGGCAACCGGTATAAGGGTGAACACGGTAAGAAGAATACTCTACATGCTCAACGATGAGGGACTGGCTGACTTCAAGAGAATCAGAGACCCAGAAACTGGATGGTATTACTACTACTGGCGTCTTGAGACTAAAAAGCTCCCAGAGATAATCCGTTCCAGAAAAATGGCAGAACTTAAGAAGCTCAAGGAAATGCTGGAAGAGGAAACCAGCGAGATATACTACTGGTGCGGCACGGAAGGACATCCAAAGCTCACCTTTGATGAGGCAATGGAGTACGAGTTCCAGTGCCCGATCTGCGGCAGGATGCTCATGCAGTACGACAACACACATATCGTAGAAGAACTTAAAAGACGAATTGAGGAGCTTGAGATCGAGCTGGGCCTCAAGAAGAAGCCCAGAAAGACCTCAAAGAAAAAGAAGTCAAAGTCTGGGTGAATGGTCTCTTAATGAACTTCGGGGATGGTGAAGATGCAGGAAGTTGTTATTCTGGAAAAGGTTTATGGGGATAGAAGTGGATTTGAAAAGCTTAACAAAAAGCTCCGCTCGCTTCTCGGCGAGCTTGACGTTGAGTGGAAGCTCTCGGCTGTTAAGAAGAACTGGGTGAAGGTAACTCTCTCAGGGGAAGACGAGGAAATAAGCGCCAACCTCGTCAGGGAAGAGTTCGGCGAAGTCCCCTACAGCCTGAAGAACGTCAGGGAAGGCCAGAGCTATCGCGGGCGCTTCATCGACCTTGGAAAGGTCGGCTACGGGGCCTACGTGGACATAGGAGTGTTTAGGCCGGCTCCAAAGGACGCCCTGCTGCCTCTTTACTACCTCAAAAAGACGTTCGGAGACATCCCTGTCAGGGGGATGATACGCAGGTTTGGATGGGTTGACAACCTTCCAGTGGAAGTGGAAGTCACGAGGGTCGAGTTTGGGGCCAGGGAAGTCGAGCTGTCCTTCACAGAGTGGCAGTTGAAGCTCATCAAGTCATGGATAAGCGACGGATTTGATAAGCTCTTTGTTGTTGGGACCATCAGCGAAAAAGTCGAGGAAGCCCTCATAAAGACGGGTCACGGAAGGGACGTCAAGAGACTGGAAGAACTCGGCCTCATGGAGACCCTTCTGGTTCTGAAGAAGGGCACTCAGGCGCCTGGGATTATAAAGGCCATCGGGCCGTACCTACCAGGAGCCGTCTTCGGCGCTATCAAATTTGAAGAGAGGCCTTGATCAATCTGACGGCAAGTACGGACAGAGAGTACAGAGAATACGGGATAAGCTCGGGTTTAAATGGTGCTAGGAGCAATAGCATCGCAGTGGTAATTCCAACGAACACCGTTGGGCCCTTCTTTCTAATTTTGGTCTCATTCCTCTTGACAACCATTCTAGTCCCTGGATATATTAAAACCGCCAGTTGAAGCAGTCCTTCCCGCACTAGATTAGTCAGGACCTTAATGTGAAATGTACTAGGATACCACGGCAACAGCCAGGCCTTTCCAAGGGTATAGTATATCCAGAGAGCCCCAATTGATGACAGCAGCAGGTAAGAGACGTTTCTGCTGGCCCTTCCGGGGAACACTACAACAAAGACCAGGGGCAAAAGGGCCAGATAGGGATTGAAAGTCATTCCAAGCACCGTAAACAGGCCCATAACAAGCACCGAAGCGACTCCAGAAGAAGACGGGGCAAAGTTAGAACTGCACACAATGGCCACCACGACTGCAAATGCCAACAAACCCAAGATATCGTTTGAAGTCAGAAGCCATTCTCTAAACAGGGGAGCCGAGATTGCTAAAAAGAATGCCACAATCCCCAGACTGCGTTCCCTCCTGTGGGCAGTGTAGGCGGTTACGCCCAGAAGGGTAAAGATCAAAAGCCACCTCACGGCCCAAAACAGCCTCTCATCAGGGGGGAGAATCTTTAGGGCGTTGGAGATTACCACGATCGACACGCCACTGATCGGAGCGTCGTTCAGACGTGCTAGGGAAAGATAAAGTGTTTTCGAAATCAGGGCTGCGGGGATCGGTTCAAGCAAAGCCCACTCTCCCAGAAGAAGAGCTCCCATCAAGAACATGCTTCCAGCATAGCTCCCGTCCCGTTTTAGAATGGCCATCATGATAATAACATAGGCAATGACGCCCAGGATAGTGGTCGCAATTTTTGCAGTGTCCGTTTTTATTCCTACAAAAGGCTCATATGTTAAGTAGAGGTTCTCGGGACTTCCGGTAATTAGAACAGTATCGTTCAGCACAATGATGGCAGGCCTCAGAGAAGTAGAAGGATCAAGGCCAGTTCGATTCCAGATTCCAGCCATCAGGTCGTTTGTATAGACGTTCCCGATGAGAACGAGGGTATCGTTCCCGCGCGCCTTTACCATCGAGAGCTTTTCATCGATGTATATTGCCCACCCTTTTGACCAGGGGTCGTTGCCCGGAACAACTCGATACGTTAGATTTGAATCAAGGAACTTCATAAACGCTTCTTTATCAGGATAATAACTAACCCTTGCAGCTGAAACGGAGCCCGCCAGCATTAGAAGTAGAAACAGAGCAGGAAGAGCTTTCTTCATCTGCCTCCCGCAATTGGTACGAAAAAGATGTTAAAAAGTTAATGCAGCCTGGTCCAGCGCGGCCCCATCGCTTCGGCTCCCGCCGGCCTGAGCCGCGCTGAGAAATGTTGAAATGTAAAACTTAAAGGGTTTACTCTTCAGCTTCTTCGCTGGCCTTCTTGCTTTTCATTTCCTCGAGCTTCTTTACAAGCTTCTCCGCCAGCTCCATGAACGCCTTTGCCGCTATGGTGTCCCCATAGAGGACTATCGGAATTCCCGCGTCGCTGGCCTCTCTGGCCTTGAGGTCTATTGGTATCTCACCGAGGAACTCAACACCCTCCTTCTCGGCGAGCTTCCTTCCGCCACCCCTGCCAAAGAGGTCTATCTCATTGCCGCAGTGCGGGCAGATGAGGTAGCTCATGTTCTCGACGACCGCTATGTAGGGAACTTCCATTTTCTTCATCATGTTAACGGCCTTTCCAGTGTCGAGAAGGGCAACCTCTTGTGGGGTTGTGACTATTATAGCAGCGTCCAGCTGGAGCGTCTGGGTAACAGTCAGGATTTCGTCACCGGTTCCTGGCGGGAAGTCGATTATCATGAAGTCCAGCTCGCCCCATTTGGTGTCCCCAAGGAGCTGTTTTATGGCCTTGGTCACTAGAGCACCGCGCCATATGACCGGCTGATCCTCTGGAACGAGAAAGCCCATGCTCATGACTTTGATCGGAGTAACCTGACCCATAAAGTCTGCAGTTGGTGGAAGCATCTCAAACCTTCCATCTTCCATCCTTTCCGCAAGGACATCGGCCTTGTCAACACCGAGCATCTTGGCGACGTTCGGTCCGTGTATGTCGGCATCAAGGATTCCAACGAAGTAGCCCTTCTTTGCGAGGGCGGCAGCGAGGTTGACAGCAACCGTGCTCTTACCAACGCCGCCCTTACCGCTCAGGACGGCTATTTTATACTTCCACTTCTTCTGCTTTTCCTGAATCCTCTGGGCAAGGGGGTCTACACCAAGACCCCCAACGTTAAGGGTCGGAGCTTTGATCGTCATCTGCAACACCTCCGACTTAGGTTTTCCTAAGGGCTTAAAAGGTTTGTCCAGAAATTTGACAGTATTACCCACATTTGAGCAATTAAAGGGGGACAACAACTGGAATGCCGCGCACCTCTCCAATCTCGACGTCCGTTCCATAAACCTCTCTGAACAAAGCAGGCCTCAGGATGTCACGACCGCCATCCGCAACGACCCTTCCATTGAATATAAACACGAACCTCTCTGCAAAGCGGAGTGCGAGGTTGATCTCGTGCATGACCATGATAACGGTTTTGCCCTCAGAAGAGAGCTCGCGCGCAAGCTTCATGACCTCAAGCTGGCTTCTGATGTCGAGGTTGTTCGTTGGCTCGTCGAACATGAATATCTCCGGCTCCTGTGCCAGAGCGCGAGCTATGCCGACTTTCTGCAGTTCGCCTCCACTCAACTCCCTAGTGCTCCTTAGGGCAAGATGTTCTATCCCCAGCTTTTTCAGTGAGTTTTTAACGGCATCTATATCCCTCTTTGAGGGCCTCAATCCCATGTAGGGTCTTCTACCAAGCAGAACGGTATCGAACACGGTCATAAAACCCGGCTCAGTCCTCTGCGGGACATAGGCTATAAGCCTCGCTAGTTCATTCCTAGAGTACTTCTCAATTGGCCGTCCTGAGATATAAACCCCATTGCACCTGAGAATTCCGGAGAGGCACTTCAATAGGGTGCTCTTCCCGGCGCCGTTCGGGCCGAGTATCGCGACAAACTCCCCATCTTCAATCTTCAGGTTGATGTCCTTCAGGACTTTAGTGCCGTTGTAGGAGTAGTGAAGGTTTCTGGCCTCAACAGCGGTCATCTTCGTCCCTCCATCCTCACGAGGAGGTATATGAAGGCCGGAGCTCCAAGGAATGATGTCACTATCCCAACGGGGAGTACAGTGGGGGCGAGTACAAGCCTCGCAACGGTGTCGGCCGTGACGAGCAGTAGAGCACCTGCGAGGGCCGAGAGTGGTATCAGAAACCTGTAGTCTCCTCCCGCTATGAGCCGGATAAGATGTGGAGCTATCAAGCCAACAAACCCTATAACCCCAACGAAGGCCACACTGACAGCCGTTATCAGGGCGGCGAGGAAAGTTGACACAAGGCGAACCCTTTCGACTTCCACACCAACGCTTTTGGCCACTTCCTCTCCAACCGCGGAAGCGTTCAAATCCCACCTTTTCACGACGAAGTAAACAAACACGGGCACAAAGACCAAGAGCAGTATAACGTCCTCCCGCCAGGTTGCCCTTCCAAGGTCGCCGAAGCTCCAGTAGACCATCGCCGCTAGCTGGAGTTCATCCGCAAAGTACTGGATGAAGGTCGTTAGTGCCACGAAGAGGGAGCTCATGGCCACTCCAGCGAGGATTATTGCCTCTGGGGAAAGTCCCTTGAGCTTCGCCAGTAAGAGAATCACACCCACAGCAACCATGGCGCCAGCGAACGCGAACAGGACAACCGCATACGGGTTGTCGAGCGAGATTCTACCGGTGCTCTCTGCATAGCCGGCACCGAGGATTATAGCGAGAGATGCACCGAACATAGCCCCGTGGGAGACTCCCATAGTGAACGGACTCGCCAGGGGGTTTCTCAGGAACCCCTGCATTACCGCGCCGGAGACGGCGAGGGAAGCACCAACGAGAAGGGCGGCAACTATACGCGGCAGGCGAACCTTCCAGACTATGAGGTAGGCGTTTCCACCCTCCCTTCCAAAGAGCGTGTTTATGACGTCCATGGTGGACAGTGAATACGAACCGTGGGAGAGGGCGTATAAGCTAACCAGGACTGTAAGAATAAGTAAAAGAAAGCCGATGAGGAACTTTCTGGTGATGTAGCCCTCGTAGTCCATTGACATCACGGTGAAGTTGGGAGTGAGTACTTAACGGTTCCGTTCTCGAAGTCTATCTTTCCGAAGCCGCCGAACTGTTCCTTGAGGGTTTCATAGACCGGTTTTCCCACGAGGAAAGTGTAGATTTCATCCGCTTTCTTTACAGGGTCGACGTCGCTGAAGCGCTCCGGGTAGAGGACCTTTCCAACGTAGTACGCGTCCGCCATGGCCGTTCCGAGGTTGGTGTTGTAGAAGTTGAATGGGAGCAGTCCGTACACCCTGCCCTCTTTTAGGGCGCTCAGTGCCCTGTAGAAGTCCGGGTTCTTCCTGTAATCGTCGAGGATTATTTTTAAACCACCTTCGTCGATGAAGAGGTAGTCCGGGTCTTCCTTGAGGAGCCACTCCTTGTCAATGGTCTTCCATCCGGGGCCGAGGGAAGAGGCTATGTTGGTGAGGTTCAGCACTTCAAAGGGGGCGTAGTCACCGTAGGTGCTCTCTATTCCGTGGGCGCCCTTGTAACCTATCCCACCTACGTAAACCCTTGGGCTCTTCTCACCCTTCACCCTCTTCTGCAGGTCTTCCTGGACGGAGTTTAAGAAGTCAACGAGTTCCTTTGCCCGCTTTTCCCTGTGGAGTATCTTACCTGCCAGCTGAATGGATTCTATGAGCTTGGGGTCGTTGAAACCTTTCATTCCTCCCCTCGCACCGTAGCTTAGGACAACGACCGGAATCCCGGTCTTCTCCTGAATCTCATCGGCCTGCTCCCTGCTTATGAAGACCGCTATTATCACGTCCGGGGAGACGTTGGTGAGTGCTTCCAGGTTGGGAAGCTTTCCGGGTCCTCCTGGACCTATGCTTGGGAGGTTCTTCAGCTCTGGGTGTGCGATGATGTAAGGTCTTCCGTAGGAATACTTCTTCTCGAAGTCTTCGACTCCCACAACCATATCGCTCGCGTTGAGGTAGACGATGAGCCTAAGAGCTCCTGGACCGATGGCAACGACCTTCTGGACATTCACAGGAACTTGAACGGTTCTGCCCAGGGAGTCTGTTACGGTTATGTACTGCTGTGAGGCTTTCTCTGTCCCATTTGAGGACGAAGTACCCACGCAACCGCCTGCAAGAACTACGAACAGCACCAGAAGAACTGCAGCCAGCCTCCTCATTTCAAACCCTCCATTCAAGTTTGGTTATGCCCCTGCCAACAACGGCAGGGATTTTCTCCCCCGCACAGCGGAGGCAGTAGGGTTTTCCATCTATGTAAACGGCCCTCGTTTCCATGACGAGTTCCCCACACCCGGAACAGCGCACACTGTCAAATATCGGTGCCTGTTCTATCGGAGGAACTCTCACACGCTCGATCTTGAACTCACTCCTCGGGAGATAAAGCATTTTAAGGGCAGCCTCCTTCCAGAGTTCCCACAGACGTTTCCGTTCCTCCGGAGTCCCTTTTCTCTCCCTTACGACCTTGTTGAAGAGTTCTTTGGCGCCAGGAGGATAGTATTTGGTAAGTCTCTCAGCATCAGCGTAGACTCTAACCCCCTCCCACGTCGAGCGCTTCACGAGCGTTAAAGCCGTCTTTCCGAGGTCGAGATAGATCAACGAGTTGTTCCCAAGAGTGCACCCAGTAGTAACCTGAACACCGTCGGTAAAGCAGCTGTTTGTCTCGACTATTGCAAGGATTGACTCATCGACGCTTCCAGAGTGGTCAAGCCTGCCAACGCCGAGTTCCTTCATCGCTACCAGCGACGCCCTTATGCCAAGCGCAAGGTAAGGGCAGACGTGTCCGTGGAACTCTCTGGCATATTTGAGTATCCCTTCCGCGTCTCCCTCCCCAACAAGGCGGTTGAGGTCGAGCATTGTATCACCAAACTCAAATTTAGTAACACCCTTTTTAACAATTTCCCAAGAGTAGTGTTATGAACAAAAAGTTGAAAACCATGTTCAGAAGCCTTTGGGAGAATTTTGCGTTTTCACACCCTTAAAGTGTCTGGAAAAGAGATGAAAAACGAAAGATGTGAAGATAACGTCACTCCTCCGGCTTCGGGAGGGTGACGTCAACACCGAGGACCTTCCACATGGCCTTGATCTGCTCGCGCATCTCGTCGATTGCTTCGGGCCTCTTGAAGAGGTGCTTGAACCTGCCCTGGAGCTTGAGGTACTCCTCGATGGGCTTCTTGAACTCGATTGCTACGATTCTGCCGCCCTCGCGGGTGACCTTTGCTCCCCCTCCAGGCGGCTGTATCTTGATGTTGAAGAAGTCGCCGTTCTCGATCTCGAAGAGCGGCCAGACGCCTGTCTCTATGGCAAGGCGGGCTATCTCGACACCCTTCTCGAGCGGGCTCTTCCATCCGGTCGGGCAGGTGCAGTGAACCTGCACGAAGGCCGGGCCATCGACCTTTGCCGCCTTCTTCATCTTCCTCACGAAGTCGAAGGGGTTGCCTATGCTCGCGGTAGCGACGTACGGAACCTGGTGGGCTGCAGCTATGAGTGCGACCCACTTCTTGGGCTTGTCCTCACCGATTGAGTACTTTCCGGGTGGTGAGGTGGTGGTCCAGGCTCCATAGGGGGTGGAACTTGACCTCTGGATTCCGGTGTTCATGTAGGCCTCGTTGTCGTACATGAGATAGACGACGTTGTGCCTCCTCTCGAGCATTCCCGAGAGAGCCTGGAGACCTATGTCGGCAGTACCACCGTCTCCACCGATGGCAAGTATCTTACCCTTCCTGCCGAGCTTCTTCCAAGCGGCCTCAACACCGCTGGCAGCGGCCGCGGCGTTCTCGAAAGCCACGTGCACCCAGGGAACCTTCCAGGCGGTGTACGGGAAGACAGCCGAAACGACCTCCATACATCCGGTGGCCTGGGCTATGGCGAAGGCGTTCGGATCGCCGTACTTCTCCTCCATGGCCTCGCTGAAGGCCTTGGTGGCGAGCTTGAGGGCGGTGGCACAGCCACAGCCGGCACAGGCTGCATGTCCGGGTGCCCAGTACTCGCGAGTGGTAATCGGGGGTTTCCTAACGGCCATTTTCCTCACCTCACAGTATCTCCTTCCTCAGGCCAACCCAGTTGACCTCATCAAACTCCTCACCGTTGAGGGCCTTCTGGGCTATGGCCAACGCCTCGTCTAGGTTCTTGAATGTGACGTCCCTGCCACCGAGGCCGAGGATGAAGTCGACTATCTTGGGCCTCTCGTCGAGGTTAACCAGTGCCCTGCTGAAGTCTTGGAAGAGTGCCCCACCGACGCTGAAGGTGACGTTCTTCTCAAGGAGCGCGAGAACCTTGGCCTTCTTGGCAAGTTCCCTAACTTCCTCGGTCGGGAACGGGCGGTAAACGGTGAGCTTCGCAGCGCCGACCTTCAGACCCTTCTCCCTGAGGTGGTCAACGTACTCCTTGACGGTTCCTGCGAGTGAGCCCATGGTGACGAAGATTATGTCGGCATCGTCGGTCCTGTACTCCTCGACCTTCTGGTACTTCCTACCGAACTTCTTCTCGAACTCGGTAAAGGCCTCGTCGATGACCTTCTTGGCGTTCTCGTTGGCCTCCCAGACGGTGTACCTAGCCTCCATGTAGTGGGCAGGGAAGGCAAGGGTGCCCTGCGTTATCGGTCTGGCAGGATCAAGGTAGGCGTGCTTCGGCTCGTACTCGCCGAGGAACTCGTCGACGACCTCCTGGTCGGGAATCTCAACCGGCTCAACCGTGTGGGTGAGGATGAACGCGTCGAAGCCGACCATCGCCGGGAGGAGAACCCTTTCGTCCTCGGCTACCTTGAAGGCGATGAGTATGAGGTCAAGGGCCTCCTGGTTGTTCTCGGCGTAGAACTGGAGCCACCCAGTATCGCGCTCGCTTATGCTGTCCTGCCAGTCGTTCCAGATGTTGATCGGGGCACTGAGTGAACGGTTTCCAACGGCGATGACTATCGGAAGGCGCATTCCAGCGGCGATGAAAAGGACCTCGTGCATCAGGGCGAGACCCTGGGAAGCGGTTGCTGTGAAAGTCCTAACGCCTGCTGCCGAAGCACCGACACAGGCGGAGATAGCGGAGTGCTCGCTCTCGACCTTGATGAACTCGGCATCGAGCTCTCCGTTGGCTACAAACTCACTAATCTTCTCCGGAACGAGGGTCGACGGTGTAATCGGGAAGGCCGCGATAACCTTGGGCTTGGCCAGCTTGGCCGCCCAGGCGGCGGCTTCGTTAGCTTTCATAACGGTCCTTATCGGCATCTTTCACCACCTCACTTGACTTCCCTAACCATAACTATTGCATCAACCGGACACTCGTTGGCACAGATTCCACAGCCCTTACAGTAGTCGTAGTCAAAGACCGGGTAGCTCTCCTCATCCAGATAGATTGCCGGCTCAGGGCAGTAGATGTAGCAGAGGAAGCATCTCGTACACTTGTCACGGTTGAACTCCGGCATGAAAACTCTCCAAGAGCCGGTCTTGTTGATTACGCTGCTCCCCGGAATGGTCGCAACTGCTCCGGGCGTCATCTTTTCGCTGTACTCCTTCTGAACCCTCTCAATATCGGCCTTAAACGGGCTCTCAGCCATATGTATCACCTCGAGTGAGTTATCATGTTGACTTTAAACTTTTTTCCAAAAGGAAAACGAAAGCTCAGCCGAAGACCTCGGCGAGCTTCTTGAGCTTCTCCCACTCGCGGAGCACCCACTCCTGAAGGATTTGGATGTCCTCTCTGGTCATGTACTTGAACCTACCCTGGAGCTTGAGGAACTCCTCGATTGGCTTCGGCTCCTTTTTCGGGTTGGGCATGTTAATCTTGTACTTGCCCTCTTTATACTCGAAGAGCGGGAAGTATGCTGTCTGAACGGCAAGTCTGGCTATCTCGATGCTCTTGTCGGTGGGTGAGCGCCAGCCGGTCGGGCACGGAGCGAAGAGCTGGATGAAGCTCGGGCCTGGAGTCTTCTGAGCTGTCTTGAGCTTTCTTATGAAGTCCTCCGGATAGGCGACGCTTGCAGTTGCCGCGTAGGGGATCTCGTGGGCTATGACGATGTCTATGACCTTCTTCTTGTGCCTCTTCTCAAGGAAGTGCCTCTTTCCTCCCGGGGTGTTCGTCGTCCAGGCACCGTAGGGAGTTGAACTCGACCTCTGGATTCCGGTATTCATGTAGGCCTCGTTGTCGTACATGATGTAGAGGGCGTCGTGGCCTCTCTCAAGGAAGCCCGAAAGAGCCTGAAGACCTATGTCGGCGGTTCCACCGTCGCCGGCCCAGCCGACGATCATGACGCCGTCTTCGCCCTTGACCTTTATCCCCCTGGCCTTCAAAGCGGCCTCGATGCCGCCTAGGACGGCACCGGTCGTCTCAAAGGCCGTCTGGAACAGATTGGCACCGAGGGTGTTGTAGGGCCAGGCGCCGGCTATAATTGTTGAACAGCAGGCGGGGATTGCAAATATCGTCTTCCTGCCGTAGGCCTTGAGGACGTACCTCAGCCCGAGTGCAGCCCCACAGCCCTGGCAGGCCGTGTGACCAGCATAGAAGTGCTCCTCCGCCGGGAGCGTGAGCTTTTTCTTAACCTGCTCGGGAATCTCCATCTTTCTCACCTCTTAAGGTGGTACCAGTCCACCTCTACGTCAAGCTCGCCCTTCTCTATGACCGCCTTCATGTTCTCGGCTATCTTCCTGACGTCGTTCACCGTGAAGTCCCTGCCGCCAAGGCCGACGATGTAGTTCTTCATGAGCGGCTTTGCGTCGGTGTTGTAGAGAGCACCCTTGGCCTCTGTGAAGAGTATGCCCTCCATGCCGAAGGAGTAGTTTCTGTCAAGGACTGCTATACCGTCAACGTTCTTTGCAAGCTCGTAGAGCTCCTCCTTCGGGAACGGCCTGAACCAGCGCACTTTAGCGGCGCCGACCTTGTAGCCCTCCTGCCTGAGGATGTCAACTGCTTCCTTGACGGTGCCCATTAGCGAACCCATGCCCATGAAGACGAAGTCAGCATCGTCAGTCCTATAGGTCTCTATCATCTGGCTGTAGTCCCTTCCAAAGCGCTCGCCGAATTCCCTACCTACTTCCTTGATGACCTTTTTGGCCTCTTCCATGGACTTTTGTATCTTGTAGCGGAACTCGTAGTAATCGGCTGGAGTCGCAAGAGAACCTACTGAGAACGGCTCTCTCTCGAAGTCCGCCAAGTCGTAGAGGGGCTTCCTCGGTGGAAGGAACTCATCAACGAGCTCCTGCGGGATCATCTCAATGACGTCGTAGGTGTGGCTCAGGATGAAGGCGCTCTCGACGATCATGGCGGGGAGATTTACTGTCTCGGCAACCTTGAAGGCCATAAGGACGCCGTCGTAAACCTCCTGGTTGTTCTCGGCGTAGAACTGCATCCATCCAGTGTCTCTCTGTGCAAGTGAATCGGTCTGATCGTCCCAAACGCTCCACGGCGGGGCCATTGCCCTGTTAACGTCCACCATGACTATCGGCAACCTGGCACCGCTCGCCCAGTGGAGCATCTCGTGCATAAGCGCAAGGCCTTGGGCCGAGGTAGCGGTGAAGGCCCTTGCTCCAGCAGCCGAGGCGCCGATACAGGCAGCCATAGCAGAGTGCTCGCTCTCGACGGGGACGTACTGGATGTCGGCCTCTCCGTTGGCTATGAACTCGGCTATCTTCTCGATGATGCTTGTCTGCGGAGTGATCGGGTAAGCGGCAACGACCTGGACTCTCGCGTGCAGAGCGGCATAGGCAGCCGCGTAGTTTCCGCTCACGACCTTTCTGATCGGCTTGTACTCCATCTCCACCACCTCACTTCTCCTCCTTCTCCATCGTTATGGCCTTGGTCGGGCATTCGTTGGCACAGATTCCACAGCCCTTACAGTAATCGTAGTCGATTGCCACGTAGCCGTCGGGCTTGATGTATATCGCTGGCTCGGGACAGAACTTCCAGCAGATGTAGCACTTGACGCACTTGTCTTCATTAACCACCGGGATGAAAGTCCTCCAGTCACCGGTGAAGTTGCTGAGAGTGGTTCCAAGGCTTATCGGCGCCTCGGGGTACTGGTCGACGGAGGTAAGGACTATCTTCTTTGCCTCCGCCTTTTTCTCCCCAAACAGCGTGTTCAAACTCCTCCCCTCCTCCTAAGGTTAAGGAAAGCAAAGGAAAATCAGAGCTCGTAAACGACTGTCTTGTTGAAAGCCTCTTCGGCTGCCTTGGCGTTCTTCTCGCCGAGAGCTCCTGAGAAGGTCTCCTTAATGGCCTCCTGGACGCTCTCAAGCTTGACGAGACCGGTGGCCTTGGCGACGGCACCAAGGATGGCCGTGTTGGTAATCGGGAGGCCGAGTATCTCAAGGGCTATGCCGGTAGCGTCAACGAGGGCCAGCTTGCCCGGCTTCTTCTTGAGCTTCTCAAGGACTTCGTCTTTGCTCTTCTCAGTGTTGACTATGACTATTCCGCCGTCCTTGAGGCCGGCGGTGACGTCAACGGTGTCAAGAAGGCTCGGGTCGAGGACGACAACGACGTCAGGCTCGTAGATCTGGGTCTTTATCCTGATCGGCTTGTCATCAATCCTGGTGAAGGCCGTAACCGGCGCTCCACGCCTTTCAACGCCGAAGAACGGGAAGGCTTGGACGTACTTGCCCTCCTTAAAGGCTGCTGCCGCTAGAATGTTGGCTGCCGTAACTGCACCCTGTCCACCCCTACCATGAAAACGAATCTCGATCATCCTTCCTGCCTCCTTAAGGGTTTTCACTTTGGGTTAGTCCGAAACATTTATTTAGGTTTCGGTATCCCTCTAAGACCTCTTCGACAGGCGTCTTTGGGTAAGTGTGAACCTTTAAGCTCGCCGATGGTTCTTTACGGTCATCGTTTCTCGAAAACTTTTTAACGGGAGCTATATAGTCTATATATCAAATCCGGAGGGGATAACATGGACGCCCTTGCAGTGGCAATAATAGCAGTGGCATTCTACATCGCTTGGAACATAGGCTCAAACGACTCGGCCAACGCTATGGGTACGGCGGTTGGAGCGGGGATACTAAGTTTTAGGCAGGCAACACTGACAATAGCGATATTCACACTTCTTGGTGCTTATCTCAAGGGCTATAAAGTCATGAAGACGGTCGGTAAGGGGATAGTGCCCGAAGGATATCTGACCATGGAAATGGCTCTCATAGCACTTCTTTCAGCCGGCGTGTGGGTGACGATAGCGACAATCAAGGGACTTCCCGTATCAACAACGCAGGCAATAGTTGGGGGTGTCATTGGAGTTGGACTGGCTACGAGCGCGCCCGTAAACTGGTGGACGCTGACGAAAATAGCCGTCGCGTGGGTCGCTTCTCCAGTCCTCTCAGGGATCCTTGCGATAATCCTCTACAAGTTCTACTCCTACGTAATCTCAAAGATTAGGAGCGTCTCGACAATCGAAGCCCTCTACAAGGCGCTTGCCATTCTCGGCGGTTCTTATATGGCCTTCAACTTTGGGACGAACGAAGTGGCCAACGCCTCCGGGCCAATCGTCGGTGCTGGCTTTTTGGCCCCAAAAACTGCCGGAGTCCTCGTGGCGTTAAGCCTGGCCGTTGGGGCACTGACATTCAGCTACGCGGTCATGCACACGGTTGGAAAGAAGATAACGGCCCTCGGCCCTGTTTCGGCCTTCGCTGCTCAGTTTGGCTCCGCAATGGCGGTCAGCATAGCAAACGTTTTCGGCCTTCCAGTCAGCTCCAGTCAGTCGATAGTTGGCGGCGTTGTCGGCGTCGGCCTCCTAGCAGGTAGGGGAGTGGACAGAAAGGTAATCGTTGATATAGTCTTCGGATGGGTGGCAACGCCGCTAACCGCCATCGGAATATCCTTCGTCCTGCTCAAGCTCTTCGCCCTCGCTGGGATGGTTTAACCTCTCTATCTCCGCTCCCATTTTCTTAATCTCGCCGACCATCCCAGTCTGGACATAGGCGTCTATCCTCGTCTTTTCACCGTACTCAACTGAGAGAACCTCTCCAACGGAATTTATGAGCGCCATCACTGCTGGGACTTTCTCAGGCTCTTCCACGGTTATCCTGAAAGCGCCGTACTTGGGAAGTTTAAGGACGATCCTGTTTAATGCATCCATAAGTTCATCAAGGCGGCTCTCTATCGCCGAGATTTTTACAACGTCCTCGAGGCTTATCCCCCTTTCGCGGGCAAGCTCCCATATCAGCCTGACCTTCTCCTTGGCGTCAGCTTCCTCTATCAGGTCTATCTTGTTGAGGGCAACTAGGATCGGCTTTTCAAGGGCCTTAAGCTCCCTGAGGACCTGGAGAGAGGCCAGAAACTTCCTCCGTATCTCCCCCCACGGCTCGCTTGAGTCAAGAACGAGGAGGACTATGTCGGCCTTAACTATCTCCTCCAGCGTGGAGTGGAAGGCCTCAACTATGAACGGGGGCAGACCGTCAATGAACCCAACCGTGTCGGTTGCGAGAATTCTCTTCGTGCCGAGCCTGAAGCGCCTCGTGGTCGTATCGAGTGTCGTGAACATTTGATTCTTCGCCTCAATGTTATCATTTGCCAAAGCGTTGAGAAGGGTTGATTTTCCCGCGTTGGTGTACCCAGCGAGGGCGACCAGGACGAAACCGGCGTTCTCCCTCTTCTTTCTCTTAACCTCCCGATCGGCCTTGACTCTCTCAAGCTCGTCCCTTATTCGGCCCATCCGATACCTGATGTGCTTGAGGTACTGCTGGGTCTGGTACTCACCCATGCCCTTAAAACCGGCCCTGTCGCCGAGCCTTATCCTCCTGATTGCCTCCTTAACGAGGGGAACTTCGTACTGGAGCGAGGCGAGTTCCACCTGGAGCTTCGCCTCCTTTGAATGAGCCCTCTTCTCGAATATCTCAAGAACAAGCTGCCAGCGGTCAATTATCTCAACCCTGAGCTCCTTCCACAGGTTGTAGGCCTGGCTTGGCGTCAGCCTGTTCGCGAAGATGACCTTATCGGGCTTGAGCTCCCTCACCAGTTCTTTGAGCTCTTCAAGCTTTCCAGGCCCTATATTGTAGCGCGGGTGCTCCTCCCTGTTCTGTTCGGCTATGGCCAGAACCTCGTAGCCAGCGCTCCTCAACAGCTCTTCGAACTCCGCCCTGCTAAGGCGCTCCCTTCTGGAGTTTCTGATGACA